>CAMNRN010000021.1 GCA_946553095.1 uncultured Mycoplasmatota bacterium | reverse complement strand
CAAGAGGCTGAAGAGGCGCCCCTGCTAAGGGTGTAGGTCGGGAAACTGGCGCGAGAGTTCAAATCTCTCCTACTCCGCCATTTATGATTATTTAAAAGTCTTAAGACCTAGGGTTTGTAAGACTTTTTATTTTTTATTAAAAAATCGCATTTAGTCGATTATCATTTTTGTCACTCGTAAAAAAGCAGATTCAAATCTCAATACTTAGTTTTTCTTTTGCTTAAAATCAAAACTATCAAAAATAATATAATTACTAAGCCCCAACGCTTGATCTAAATCATCTAAATTCCTAATAGTCCAAAGCATCACTGGCACTCCATATTGTTTTAATTTAAATTCTATTTTTTTATTATAATCAGTAAGTTTATATGCTACAAAATCAGGTTTATATAAGAAAAAGTACTGACAATTAGTTAAAACATTTCGCATAACCTTTGGAAAAACAGATTTAAAATGACAACATAAAACTCCACAAATACTATCTGGTCGCAATTTTTTATAGAATCTAACAATTAAAGGATTAAAGCTTTTTAAACTATATAGCCCCGTATAACCATCTAAGATTGCCACCAACTTTTTAACAATCAATTTAATTTTCTTTGTATTCTTTATTTCTATATCCAAATATACTTTTCCTTGCACACAAAGAAGAACATCTTCTAACAAACATATCTTTTCTTTAGAATCACCTAAATTTAATTCTTGTAACTCTAGATAGGTACTTTCTTCAACATTTTTATCTATCCCTGTCATTCTTTTTGTATTAGAATCATGAAAAACAACAATTTTCTCATCTTTAGTCATTCGTACATCAAGCTCTATAGCATACCCCTTTAATAAAGCTCTTCTAAAAGCTTCTAGCGAATTTTCTGGCACATCTTTATTATAAAGACCTCTGTGAGCAATATATATTAGTTTTTTTTCTAATTTCATAACTTTCATCTCCATTAACTTACTAAATATTTATCTAAAATAGCAAACAAAAAAGCACCTCATTTTATCAGCGCTTTAATAACGAAACAACCTCTATGAGTTCAGTTTTGAATTTTTTTGATAAAATGTTTTTGTCATAAATTCAAATAAAGAGCGTTGTTCAAATATAACAAATGTATATATCACAGAGGAAATTGTAATAGTCATGAAAAAAATCAATCATTTGCCATGGCTATATAATTTTCCATCCCAATCTAAGAAAAATGCATAAAAGATATTATGTTTTATCATACCTATTATTCTAGGATTAGCAGTTCCATTTGGCGTTCCTGACGGATACATTCTCATAACACTATATTTTTCATTTGTTTCGGTCGGAAAATCTTCTCTAAACTTTGAAGGAATATCTTTTCTTATTTGATTAATCGGGAGTGGCTCAAACCATTTAGACTTATCGTTTCCAAATTTATAAACCATATTAAGATAAGTATCTTCGCTCATCCATAACATTCTTTTCCATAATTTCACAATATCTTCATCATTAGATGGGTAAGCCTCTTTATCCACTATATACGCAAAATTAAAAGTTAAATATTTTTTCGGATTACAATTTATACAAGGAATTTTAATAGAATTATCTTTTATTTTTATATCTTTTTTCTTTTTAGGCATTTGTTATTACAATATTCTTTTCGAAATATTCCTTGATCATATCTTTACTTATTTCCTTTTGCATCCCTTTATTATCCACAGTTACTTGCCAAGGGCCACCAACAACATGAGTTTTTTCTCTTAATTGCCATGCTGTATATCCAGCATAATTATCATAAACAGTTTGTAGAATTCCAAATAGTTCTGAATTTTCATTCATTTTCTTTATTTTTTCCCATTGTTTATCATCAAAAGGAATTTCGGATTTCCCGTAACTCCATAACTCATCATAAACATTTTTAATAACTGGACCATGTGGCCATGCATAAATTTTATCTGAAAACAATGATTGATCCAAAGCTGCTAGGCTTACACCTTCAGCATAATACAGCAGTTTTTGAATTTTTAAATGTGTTAATCCTTCATAGATATCATAATTATCTTGCACTTGTTCTCTTTGTTGCATTTCGTTATACCATAAAAACCATTGCGCTATATCCATAGCGGAATATTTAGTCCCCATCTCTATCACCATTCTTCTATTATTTATATAATACCATAAGTTGTGCAAGTATTGTAACATTTTTTTTATCATTGTCAAGTGCCTCCTCACTATTAATATAATATGAAAGCCCTTATTTTCCTATAAAATTCGTCTTACAAAATTCGCCATTTTTCTACATTTAGGCATTAAAAAAGCCCTTAAATAAGGGCAAAAATTCAAAATTGGTGACCCGTACGGGATTTGAACCCATGAATGTATGCGTGAAAGGCATATGTGTTAAACCGCTTCACCAACGGGCCATAAATGGTGGGCCTGGGGGGACTTGAACCTCCGACCTCACGCTTATCAGGCGTGCGCTCTAACCAGCTGAGCTACAAGCCCATTTTGTAAAACCTATTTAATTTTATCCTATTTAAATAAATTTTGCAAGACCTTTTTTAAAACTTTTTCACAAAATTAACTTTCATTAACAATGTACTTTAAATTATACTATACTTTTCTCGCAAAGTAAAGAGCTATTCATACTTTTTTAAGACATCCAAACTACAAATCTTGATAATAATTATAGCTTTTTGAAGCTCGCAATTCATTTAAAACAACTTCTCCAATATTTTGTTCATTTACTTTATATACTTGATAAGTATCATCATTTATTTTAGGTGAGCTAAAAAATACATTGTGAAAGCTTTCTGCTGCTTCTCCACTTAATACCGTATCATCCTGTTTTTTTAATTCCACCTTAAAAATATCATTCATAACATTTTTAAAAGAAAGATCAATTCCTTTTTGAGATGACTTCTCATTAATTAAAGTCTTATTTTCACTAAAGATAATAATATCGCCACCCAAAACGTTCACTCCATCTAAAGACACCACCCCACTTTTTAAACTATGAATCAGTAATTGTCCATCGCCTTTAATATCAACAGCAGCATTAGATACAATTCCATCTTCATTACTATCTAAAAAATTATTATTAGCAAGCTCCAGCACGACATTAGCACCTTTAATATTAATAGCTTCTTTAGAAGATGTAATATTAACTCCATTTAACTTTAATAATACATCAAAAATAGTATCAACATAAATTGTGCCATTTAACAATTCTCCACTGATATTATAAGTTCCACCTTTTTCGATAACAATATCACTTCCTTTAACTCGCGCCCCATCGCCATGTATCAAAGAATTAATCCCCAAGCTGATATCAACAACATTATCGCTCAATAAAGGTCCTTCAATTTCTTCTTTTTCGTTTTCTAATTCTTCATTAAGAGTTTCACCCTTCTCGTTTTCTACTTCTTTTTCTTCATTATCTCCAAGTATGACACTTCTATCTTTAAAAACAGGCGTTAAACTAAGTAAAATCAATACAATAATAATCATAACTCCCAAAACTAGTGCTAATATTCTACTTCTTTTATTCATAAATTCTTTTCACCTACTATTAGTATAATGCTCCATAAGAAATAAAAAAAACTAAAAAACACTAAAAAACAAAAATTGACACAAACTAGACAAATTTTAGAGGTAAAAAAGGTATTGTAAAAAACAAAATCTAATGTTATAATTTATTTGTTAAAGACATCTGTCTCCTTAGCTCAGTTGGTAGAGCAACTGACTCTTAATCAGTGGGTCCAGAGTTCGAATCTCTGAGGGGACACCATATAAGCTATTATAGACTAGATGACAATATCTAGTCTTTTTAATTTTTTTAATAATGAGGTGAACACATGCAAACAAAATATGAAAGATTAGATAAAAATTCTCGAAAAAAAGCTCGCATAGAATTTTATAACACTCCATTTGGAAAAACCTTAAAACCACGCTTTACGAGATTACTAACAATAGCAATTTTACTAATCATCTATGGCATTTGTTTAATTATTGAAGCTATAATAAAAAAAGGCAGCATCTGGAGCTATATCTCTGCTATTATCATTTTTATCTTTGCCATCGTATTTTTAGTTGGTAGGCAAAGAGTAATAATAAAAAAAGTAAATGATTATCTTATCAAAAAGAAATAAATCATTTACTTTTTTATTTAAATTGTCTATAAACAACATGTTCTAAGATACTCTTATCACGGTATTTAGCTAACTCAGATACAGAAACAACTTGATAGCCCTTCACATATAAAAGTGGCAATAATTTTTCCATCGACATTACTGATGTTTGATGAATGTCATGAAAAAGAACAATATCCCCATCATTAACATTTTCCATCGTATAATTAATCAAATAATCGACATCTTTATGCCGCCAATCCTCTGTATCCAAACTCCATAAAACAAAAGATGTATTCATACCCATTTTTATTTCATCATTAATTGCTCCATAAGGAGGTCTAGTAAGATGAAAAGTATCTCCCGTAATACTTTTTAACATTTCATTACTATAATCTAAATCCGCGTTAATTTCCTCCAAAGATTGTCTTTTAAAATTTTTATGAGCATAAGAATGGTAAGCGATTTCATGATTATTTTGGTGTACATATAAAACAGTATCACGATAATTGTGCAACTTATTAGTTACCATAAAAAACGTCGCATGAGCCTTATTTTGATTAAGACAATCAACCAATCCTTTTGTAAGTCCCGATGGTCCATCATCAAATGTAATACTAATAACTTTTTTCTCACCACTAATACTAAAACCATCTTCATTTGTATAATCTTGATCTAACTTTAAGTAATAATTAAGATAATCTTTTACTTCATTATAATTTACTTTCAAAAATAAATCTTCTTCTACCATAGGACTAGTAACATAATCATAAAAATAAATAACAAGCTCATTTTCTTTTATTAAAAAGACATTATTCATATTAAATAAACTGAGAACATCCGCAATAAAATTAGGATATTTTAAATAAAGCAATTCTTTTATTTTATCAAAAAAATCTTCTTTCTTATCCTCTTTTATCAACCGATCAAATTGCAATTCTTGTCCCGTACAATAATCAAATATATGACTTTCATATCTTCCTTCATTCATAAAAACAACACTTGATATTTGATTATCTATATCCAAAGTTGATACCAATTCCTTATTCAAAGACTCTTCTATAAACTGATCTATTTTAGGACTCTTTTCCCGTTTTTCTTCCCCTTTTCTATCTACAGATCCATCTTCATTATAAAAATATGCTTTACTAAACATATAAAAAGAAGTAGTAAAAAAAAGCAACCCCAAAACGATCAAAAACATAACAACCAATTGTTTATAAGATAAATCTTTTAATTTCCACTTCATAATATTACTTCCCAACTTCTATATATTTTTAATATTTCTCTTTTTAAAAACCATAAACATTACTACAATCATTATAGCACCATAAATTAAACAAGTAACGATTGACTGCCAAATAGGGATTCCAAAGGAAGAAGACCCTCCAAAAACAAAATAAGATAAATCCCAATTTGTTGTTACAAAATAATCCAGTATAGATACCTTTTTTAATAATGCAAACTGATTAATTAATGCACTCCCAAAATACCCAAAAAACGTAATTGTAATTGCAAATGATGTACTTAAAATAAGAACAGATAAAGACAAAGAAAGCAAAGAAAGAAGAGCTAACATTGGCAAATATCCCAAGAATTTTAATCCCATATAAGCAAAAATATTCATAGTATCAATACTACCTAACTTAAAATTATAAGCCGCCACTGGAATACTTAAACTACCAGGACCTAAAATAACTGTTCCTACCAAAAGTTGAACTAAAAACAAAAACAATGTAATAAATAAAATCATCAAAAGCGACGTAATTAACTTAGCTCCTAAAATCTGACTCCTTTTATAAGGAAGCGTCAACAACGACTTAATCGTCCCCTTACTAAACTCATCACTAACCATAGCACCTGAAACCATAATTACAAATACTAAAATTAAAAATAAATATTCTTCAAAAAACATTTTCAAAACACCATAGTTGGAAACTTCCTTATTAATATCAACTTTTTCTTTCAAAATATACTCATTTTCCATAAAACGAGCATAATCACTTGCATAAAAATCTTTTTCTTTCTCGGTCTTTGCTTTCTCATAACTAATTTTTTCTTCATATAAGCTCTCTAAATTATTAATCGCTGTATTTAAATAACTATTCTCATAGCTTACATTCTCATTTAATCGATATTCTAATAAATATTTCTTATATGTTAGTCTATCTATTTCTTCTTTTCCATCCTCTTGTTCCTCAGCTGCTTTAATTTCTTCTGTTAATTTAACAATACTCTCATTTACAAAAAATTTCCAATCACCTTTATCTAAATATTCCATATAATTATCAATCGTCTGTTTTATTTTAACTGCTTGATTATTATATTCCTTAATTGATGAATATAAATAATATTGATACCAATAAGGGCTAATAAACTCATGATACATATTAATTTTCCAACTATCTTTTGTATTTAGAGTATAATTCTGAATTTCATAATCCGACATTAAAGAAGCATACTCACTCGCATTATTTGAATTAACTTCTCCAAACTGATCTATTTGATATTTAAGTTCTTCCACATATGAAGAATCGTATGAATAAAATCCCCCATTACTTGTCCCAAAATTTTTGTAAATTACATTTGTAAGAATAACAAACATAGCTAAAACAATTAACACTATAACTGTACTTCTTTTATGAAATAATTTATAAATTTCATTTTTTACTAATCTAATCAATGGTATGACCTCCTGTTTTTTTCAAAAAAGCTTCTTCTAAAGAAAGTTCTACCCTTTTTACTTCATAAATGTGAATTTTTCTCTTAACTAATTTTTGAATCATCAGATCCACATCTTCTTTACTTCCCCGAAAAGAAAAATCTGTTGAATGAATATCAAACATTTTTTCATCATCCAAACCATCTGTACTTGATACCGAAAAAAAGTAATTATTCGTCACTGTTTTAAACGATTTAACATCACTCATTTCTAAAACAACACCATTATCAATAACACATACTTTATTACAAAAACTTTCTAATTCTGCTAAATTATGACTTGAAATCAAAATTCCAATTCCCTCATTAGCTAACTTTTTTAATAAAACTCGCAAATCTTTAATTCCTTCTGGATCAAGACCATTTGTCGGTTCATCTAAAATAAGTAAGTTAGGCGAATGTAATAAAGCTCTAGCAATTCCAAGTCTTTGTCGCATCCCAAGAGAATACTTACCAACCTTATCATGAATTCTTTTTTCAAGACCCACTAATTTTACAACATCCATTACTCTTTCTTTTGTAAGACCTTTATAATAATCTGCTACTAAATTCAAATTCTGAAAACCAGTCAAATACATATAAATATCTGGGCTTTCTACAATAGCTCCTACTTTTTGCATAGCTTTCACAAAATCTTTTTCAATATCAAAACCGTTAATAATAACTTTTCCATAACTAATGCTTTGTAAACCAAGTATTAATTTTATCGTCGTCGTTTTCCCACTTCCGTTAGGTCCAATAAAAGCCAAAATATCACCTTTTTCAACGGTTAGAGACACATTCTTTAAAATTTCTTTTTTGCCAATTTTTTTACATAAATCGACACATTCTAATATTTTTTCCATTAATTCCTCTCCTTTTAAGAACCCCTTTTAAAACATTTCAAATAAACTTCCCTTAATCTATCATTCGTTACATGTGTATATATCCCTGTTGTATTTAAATTAGAATGTCCGAGCAATTCTTGGACTGTTTTAATATCAGCACCATTATTAAGCAAATGAGTTGCAAAAGTATGCCTAAAAACATGTGGTGTCACATGATTTTTTAATTCTAAATCTTGAACAATTCTCTTAATAATATTTTCAACTTCATAAATAGAAAGAGGTGTATCATCATCAGTACTGAACAAAAACTCTTGTTTTTTTCTACTATTTAAGTACTTTTTCATAACATCTGATGCATATTCCCCATAATAAACGGTCCTAACTTTACGCCCTTTCCCCTTTATTTGAATCGTCATATTATTAAAATCGATCGCCGATACTTTAATCATCACTAATTCACTAACCCGACAGCCAGTTGCATAAAAAAGTTCAACAATCAATCGATTTCGAAGGCCCTTAAATGTATCTACCGAAATAGAATCCATTATAATTCTCATTTCTTCATAACTCAAAAAATTAGGCAATTTTCTTTCAATCTTAGGATTACTAATTGTTTTAAATAAATTCTTATCTATCCTACCTTCATTTATCAAATAATTATAAAATGATCTTATACAGCTAATTTTTCTTGATATACTACTGTTTTTAAGTTGTAAAGAATCCAAAAACTTCAAAAAAGATCGAACATGATCTCTCGTAATCTTTAAATAATCAATATTATTCTTATCTAAATATTCTAAATATTGTTCTAAATCCATTCTATAGCCCTGAATTGTATGACTAGAATAGTTCATCTCCTTCTCTAGGTATTCTGCGAACAAGATTATTTCCTTTTCCATCAACTTCCATTCTTTCTAATTCTTCTTTTAATGCATGTAGCCTGCTTCGATCATAACTAATATCTGAACGAATCTCTGTCAACTCTGAATATCGAAATATACCATTTTTCAAAGATTCTAACGAAAAAGCAAGGCTTCTCTCTAATTCGTCTATTTCTTTTAAAATCTGGTTCATCGTAATTACCCTTGGTTCTTCATCTGTAAAGAAATCTTCTTCCAAAAATGGAGAAACGCCTGGAGTAACAGGATTCATTTGCTTGATTTCCTCAACTTCTAAATAGCGAACATCATCCCACTCATTTTTTATTGCCATTTCTAAATATTCTTCAGCTAACATTTTGTTAAGACTCATACTACCATCCTTTATCTTTAAACTGGATCTATTTTTAAGCTTCCACTAAGACCATTTCCCATATTTACATCCTGAGAATGTTGTAAATTAACAAAAGTTAGTGTAACTTTCCACTCCTGAACAATCTCTGTCTTTGTTGAAATTTCATAATTTTGATGAATATTAAATAAACCAACTTTATCTGTAATATCAAAACCACTAACTCCATCAACAGTCACATAATCTAATCCAGCAATACTTTTGACCTCACGATTATTGGGATCCACTATCGAAAGCACCAACTCAGGTGTTCTAGAATCAGAATAAACCATTGTATTGTGATCTAATTCTAAACTAATATTGTAATGAAATGAAGCCTCGCTGCTTTGACTACCATTTTTAAGTCGAGCTGAAGCCACGGTACTACCAGATAAATTACCCATTCCTTCTGCAAAATTCTGTGGAGATGCGTATATTGCTATAGGTTCACCCGCATTATACACAATACTTGGCATAGTTGCACTAGCCGCATCAATCTCCGCTGATACATTTGAAACTTTAATTATGGTAAAAAAAGCAAAAGTCGTTCCAATAAACATCATCAAAAAAGCTGCCACATACACTAATATCAAAACATTCTTATTCTTCTTGCTCATAATATCCCCAGTTATCTTTCTATATATAAGAATAGTATACCGTTAAATTAAAAAAAAATCAACCATAATTGGTCAATTTTCCTTAGTCATCCATTGCATCATCAGATAATTCAGAAACAGCATTATTAAATGATTTCACAAACAACTCCATTAATGATGCCAATACTTTTTCATCGCCTTCGCGTTCAACAAAAGTATCTCCATCTTCTAAAATTTCTTTTAAAACAACATTATCATCAGTCGGCTCTAAGTTTTCATCAAGAATAACGGCCAAATAATAATTAGTATCATTATAAACTGCTTTGTCTAATAATAAACAACTAATATTATTTGATAAAGTAATCACACTATCAACTTTCATATTTCCTCCTACAATCCTAAACCAGATGCATCTTCATTAAGTGCAAATGGATCTGGAACATCGTCAAATGCAAACGGATCTTCTACTACAGGCATACCAGTTTGTTGAGCAGGAGCATCTGGCCCCATAAACAATGGTTCATCTTCTAAAGATTCTTCAATTGGTTGAACTGGAGCCATAGGTTGGTTAGTCATACCAGCTTTTCTACTTTCTTTACGTTTACGATAAGCATCCAAGAATTTATGTTTTGCTTCACTAATAGTATCTTTTACATTTAATTTATTTAAGATATCTGTTACAAAGAATTCATCCTTTTTAAAGAAACTATCATTATGAATTTGTTCTAACGAAGAAAGGTTATATCTCGCTACTTTATATAGTTTATTAGCTATCACACCAAACGCCGAACCAAGTCCTACACCAGCTGCAACTATAGCTAAAGACCCTGTCGCACAAACTACTCCACCAATCGCACCGAATGTCAAACAACTCTTAACATATGGATTCATCTTTGCCGCCTTCACTTCAAGCACTCTTAATCTTTGACTAAACGGCATTTTTAATGAAGCTTTTCTATTATCAGCAGCTTTATCATTAGCCCTTCCAGACTGTAAATCATCAGTCTCTGTCAAATCATCACTTTCTTCGCGATCTTCAGAATCATCACCTGCATTTGGTGTTGCCCCAACATTAGGTTGTAAATTATCAGCCTTTGTCAAATCTTCACTTTCTTCGCGATCTTCAGAATCATCACCCGCATTTGGTGTAGCACCAGCATTAGGTTGTAAATCATCAGTCTTCTCACGATTTTCAGCATCTAAATTTATACCTGGCATTTCCCCAGCTAAAAGTTCACAAATTTCATCTTGAGATAATACACGACGCTTGTCAACAGCCTTTAGCATAGGCGTAGCACCTTTTTTAGGCGTATCTTCTTGTTTAGGTTCAACAGTTATTTTAGGTTCAACATCTTGTTCTAAATCATTAGAATCTGACTGTGCTTCCGTTTTAAGATCAGAATCTTCTTTAGTTTGATTCATATCATCCAAAATACTTTCTGTATACAAACCTTGTATCATCGATGTAGTTCGACCTTCATCATAAGCTATATCAATTCCCAAAGCATGAGCAGCACGCACAAACTCTTTTTCAGAACCAACAACTATTTCATGTTGATTTTTAGCATAATTCAAACTGTATTCCACAGCCATCAAACCTGTATTAATTCTATAAGCTAATCCAACATTCTTATCTTTTTCAATTTTTACAATTAAATCTCTAATTGTACTCTTTTGCCCATTCACTAATTCTTCAAAATATTCATAACTTTCAGCTGAAGTAAGTTCATCACAAAGTTTTTGATACACATCCATTGCTTCAGCAATTTCTTTATCAAGATCTGCTATTTTTCGATCAATAGCTCTTTTTTCTGCACCTACCCACCAATCAACTGAATTAGAAGCACTTCCATAATTATGCAAACTATCATACATGGTTGTTTTTTCTAAATCTTTGTAACTTTCTCGAATTTTGGCTTTTTTGGCTTCCAGCTTTTGAATACCATCTCTTTTTTCGTTTACAACATTTTGTAAAGATTCAAATTTTTTCAAAGAGAAAGGAGCTTCCATTCCATTTGCTACAAAAATATCATTTAACTCACTAATATTTGCCTTCACCGCACTAATAAATCTTGCTCTATCTTCTTTGGCCGCAATATATTCACTACTCGCTATTTGTAATCTTTCTAAATCAAATTGATTATCACGTCCCATTATTTTCATAAGTGTTGCAAGCTTCAAAGTTTCATTCATAATAATTCCCTCTCAATCTATACTAAATAATATCAAAGAAATAAAGATTTGTCAATTTACTTTCATTAACTTTTCCATTTTATTTCCTTTTATTTATAATTCAATTTTCTTCCATTTCTAATTCTAATTCAATTCTATCAATTTTATAATTGTCCGCTATTTGATTTATTACTAAATTTTGAATAGCTAATGTCGCTTTAAAATCTTTAATAGACTTATCTATCGCATCAGCTAGCTCACTACTTACACCGAGTTCAAAATTTTTAATAGGAGTTTTAAGAGAAACATTATTATTTGTTTTTTCTCCCCTAGCTTCACTAATTATCTCAATCATCTTATCGCCATTCTTAACTTCATTCGCAAAATCAAAATCAAGTGGTATTATCTCAGTTAAATGAATCGATTTCTCCCCATGATATAACTCTTGATAGATTTCTTCTGTAATAAATGGAAAGAATATACTAAAATCTTGAAGTAATTTATATAATAATGTATAAACTGTCTTTTGTCCAGAATATCTAGGTTCTTCTCCAAACTCTTCAGGTCGATACAATCTATGTTTAACAATTTCAATATAATTATCACAAAAATTCCAAAAAAATTTTTCAAGAGTATTTAAAGCAAGCCCTACTTCATATAAATCAAGATATTTTATAAAACCTAATTCCATTTCCTGATATTTTCCTAAAACCCATTTATCAATATATTCATAATTATTAAACTCTTTATCTTCATAATATTCTAAATGCATCTCTATAAATTTAGCAACATTCCACAATTTATTTACCAATTTACGTCCTCTAAGCAGAGTCTCTTCACTAAACACGATATCCGTTCCAAGTCTTCCAGAACCAGCCCAATAACGAATTACATCTGCCGAATATTGCTCGATTAAAAGAAATGGTTCAACTTTGCTATTTCCTTTACTCTTACTTATCTTTTCACCTTTACTAGCCATAACAAAACCGGAAATCATTACATTATCCCAAGGACGAGTACCAAAATGATAAAAACTTTTAACAATCGTATAAAAATCCCAAGTTCTAATTATTTCTGAAGCATTCGTTCTAATACTCATCGGCTTTAATAATGATTCATAGTTTTCTTCTTCCCCATATCTCATATTAATTAAAGGCGTAACAGAAGATGTTGCCCAAGTATCCATGACATCAGTCTCCGGAATAAATTCTTTGCCCCCACATTTACAAGCATCAACACATGGCTTATCAACCAAAGGGTTAACTGGCAAATCTTCTAACCTTGCAAACACAGGCTCCCCGCATTCTTTACAATACCAAACTGGAAATGGTACGCCAAAATATCTTTGTCTTGAAATACACCAATCCCACATAATATTTGAAACCCATTCATTATATCTATTTTTCATATGTCCAGGATACCACTTTATTTGGTCGCCAATTTTCAAGAAATCTTCTTTATGATTCATAATATCTATAAACCATTGTTTCATTACTGAATACTCTACTTCTCTTCCACATCTTTCATGCGTCTGAACTTCATGTTCCAACTCTTCTATTTTTGAAACAAATCCCCCCGCTGTTAAATCATCCACAATTTGCTTTCTAGCCTCTTTTATTTTAAGCCCACCATACTTAGGAACATCCAAAATAATTCTTCCTTTATCAGTAAAAATATATTTAAGTGGCAAATTATATTTTTTCCACCATTCTATATCTGTTTGATCTCCAAAAGTACAACACATAACTACCCCTGTTCCTTTATCAATAGCGACCTTTTCATCTGCCATAATAGGAACATCCACATCAATAACGGGAATATGTGCTGTCTTTCCAATCAAATGTTTATGAACCTCATCACTTGGATTTACAAAAACAGATACAATCGCTGGCAATAATTCTGGTCTAGTTGTCGCAATTATAAACTCTTCATCTGTCTCAACTGTCTTAAATTTAATATAATTAAAAGTTGTTTTAACCGTCTTAGTCTCCAGTTCTGCTTGAGCAATAGAAGTTAAACACTCATTACACCAAAGAGCAGGACTTTCCTTATGATAACATTGCCCTTTACTAATTAAATCTAAAAATGATGCTTGACTAATTTTAATTGTCGATGGACTAACTGTTTTATAATGAATATCCCAATCTGTACTAACTCCCATTTTACTGAATAATTCTTGAAATTCAGCTTCATATTTATCAGTTGTTTCATAACACAATTTAGAAAATGCTTCTCTTCCAATTTCATGAGCTTTTTTACCTTGTTCTTTTTCTACTAATCTTTCACTTGGCAACCCATTATCATCAAAACCAAATGGATAAAAAATATTAAACCCTCTCATTCTTTTATATCTTGCTATCATCTCAGTTTGCGAATAAGAAAAAATATGTCCAATATGAATTTTTCCATTAACTGTTGGAGGAGGCGTATCAATCGAAAAAACTTCTCTTTGATCTGGCTTAAATTTATAAATCTTATTTTCTTGCCAATATTCCAACCATTTCGCTTCTTTTTCTTGTGCATTATACTTTTTATCTAACATAAAAAACCCTTCTTTCCATAAAAAAAGATGCTACCAAGGAGTCATAACAGACGGTACCATCCTTTATTTTTCTTAATTTGCTTTAAAGCATCTCTGCTAATTTCTCCGTTTGCAACCTTCAAATAAATTAACACTAGTTTCCACCAACCACTAGCTCTCTATCGAATAAAATTATTCTACTCCTCAAACTTCATCAAAATTTATAACTATTTTATCAAATATTTTTTAAAATGACAATCATTTTTATCAACCAATATTTATATCCTGAAAATGATTTTTATCTAACAACACTTCAATCACATTACCATTAATATTAAAAGAAATTTCATTATAAGAATCAAGTTTCATATTCGTAATAACACTACCATTTAAATCTTGATACAAGTACAAAACACCATCAATTATAACCCCGATATAATCTCCCACACAATATACTTTTTTATTAACAATCTCTCCCAAATATTCTTGATTATCATAACTATAAATTCGATCATTATCAAAATTACTAACTACTATATATCGATCATTAAAATCCACAATAGGGTCATTAAAAGCCGTATGCTTATAAGTTCCATCTTGTTCTAAAACATACCAAGAGTTATCATTTTTAGCAATAACCCTTGAAGTATCTAACACACCATCCTTTACCCGATTAGGAATTCCAATATAATCATAATCCGTAATAATTACGCGCATATCACTTAGCGAAACAACACTAGCCACTCCGCCATTATTCGTAATCAAAATAGGATTAGTATGTTCAACACTATAATCTTTTACTGACAACCATGAGACGATTTTTTTATTTAGTTTTTTATTATAAAGCATGATATCAGCTCCATCTTTAAACAAAACATAATCATCATTTATATTTCCATCTAAATTTTTATCCCCATCTTTATAATAATGAACATTATAATTATCATCATCAACTATAGCTTCCACAACCGCACAATCTTCCAAACACTGATAAGTATTTAAAAGCTCACCATTCTCTTGATAAAAATACACTTTATTATTATAGATAAACTCATGATTAGGATTATCCCCACTAGCATTACTTTTTTTACCAGATTTATGCTCTATCACACCATATATCGAAAGTGGCAAAAAAAGAGCTAATAAAACAATTATTGCAATTAACGTCTTTTTATCATCTTTCATATTTTTCCTCTTATCCTTTATTATATAACTACTCTCATAGAAGAAACTACATTACCACTTAAATCAAGTACACTTAATACAACTTCATTCCCCACAATTGAAACTTTATAAGCCTTAGAAAAATCATTTTTATTTACAACATCTCTGTTTTCTAACTCTCCAACAGATACCCCTTCATATGTAAATAAATATATCTTATCATCTTTATCTATCCCGACAAAGAACTTATCCCAAAGCTCTATATACTTCAAGTTTTGTTCTGTCCCAATAACTTTTCCATCCATTGCATAAACAGTATAAACGTCTTCATTTTTAACTAGTAAATATTTGTCATTATAATCGACAATTTCACTTTTAATCTCTGAATTACTATTTGTAATTTCTTGGCCTTTTAAATCATATAAATGATACGTTCCATCTTTTCTCTTCGTCAAAATATTTTCTTTCAAAAAACGTATTTCTTCATTTCCTTCTTTAAATGATATAATCCCACTTACATTTGCCGCTTCAATCCGCACAACACCATAACTTCCACTAGTATTCTTTGCCATAACTAACGTATTAGCTGTATCAACAAAATTAACTTTACCTTTACTATAATAACCAGCATCAACCCCAGTATAAGTTGCTTTTTTGCTATTTTGCTTAAGATCCCACAAAACAATGGTATCCTCTTCTTTAACACTTGGATTATCTTGAATAAAAGCATAACGTTTATTATATATTGGCAAGTATTCCATATTCGCTATATCTTTATCTCTATTTAAGAAAGCACTTTCTCGAGCAATCGCACAATTATTAAATTCCGAGGTCGAAGAATCGATCACATTTGGATTAACACAAGCATAACTACCTAATAAATTCGTCTTATCTTTATCACTATAAATATATAAAACTCCATCATAATAACTTAAATAATCAGTTCTTTTACTCAACTTACCTTCATAAACATTAATATCTTTATACTGATCACCATAGATAACCTTTACACTACCATTATTAACAGATAAAGAATAAGCTTCCTCTTTCTTTATTTGTTTCTTATCTTGGTCAAAAACAATCTTAGTATTATAATTTCCAGTACTAATTTTCACCCCCACTAAATTAAGTGGTGTCAAATCTTTATCATAAACAAATATCTTACGACTATTTATTCCGACAACATAATCATCATGAAAACTGACATAATTATATCCTTTTTCATCTTGCTTAACTCCATTATAATTATAAATATAATACTCTTTATCAATTAGAACACTCAAATATTCATCATTAAAATTTTTGATTTCGCCAGGAATAGTTTTTGTCACACTTTTTCCCGAAAGGTCTAACAAACTATACTTCAAATCCTGCATTGCAACAATCAATAAAGACTCATCAATATACCCCAGATAATCATACTTCATTTCCACAATATTTTCATAGTCATTTTCTAACTTTAATACCCCATATTTATCTTTACTTGTTTTGACAATTACCTCAGTATCATCAATTTTCTTTACTAGCTTATAATTATCTATAACTTCTTGTTTATCTATATCATATAATTTCAAATCACCATTTTCACGGGTAGTACTATCATAAACAAAAACATATCTATCACTATATACTTCACTTCTTTTTTCTACTCTACTGCCATTTTCATAAACATGTTCAGGAACATCAAATAGATCTTCATTACTATAATACGCAATATAGCACAAATTTTCGTTCTTATTTTCACATTCATAAGTACCAAGCTCATTTTTTTGATCATTTATAAAAACTAATTTGCCATCTTCATAACGATAATTATCTTTCTCAACTATAACAATTGGTTCATCACTAGACTCTTCGTCATTATCCGCTTCATTTTTTTTAAACAAAACAAAATAAAGCACCAGCCCTAGAACAAGTAAAACTATCCCACAAACACTCGCAATAATAATGATTTTCTTTTTCTTATCTAGCTTACTCCATTTGCCATTTTTTTTCGGGATTTTAGGCTTTTCTTCACTTGTCTTCACTGAATCATCAAGAACTTTATCTTCTCCTTCATCAGTAATCTCAATTATCTCATTTTTATTTTCTAGTTGTTCCTCATTAGAAGAATTACTCTCTAAAAACTCTTCATCTAACATATCATCACTTCCTATTTTTCTATTCATATCATAGCACATTTTTTTTAATCTTACAATCCAGAAAAAAACAAGCCTTAATTAGACTTGTTAGAGTTGTCAGGCTTGTTCCCCCAAGTTTTGCAGTTGATAAGTTTTAAAATGGTGTTCTATCCCTTTTACAT
>CAMNRN010000020.1 GCA_946553095.1 uncultured Mycoplasmatota bacterium | reverse complement strand
GTGCCATATGATGTGTCGAAAGTAACAATTAATGCGACAGCTTTAAAGGATACTTCAATTGTTACAGGAATTGGAGAAGAATATTTAGAGCATGGAGATAATAAAAAAATAGTTACGGTTACAGCTGAGGATGGGACAGTGAATACATATAATATTAATATTTACCGAGAATATGATTTAAGCTTAGATAGTTTAACTAGTGACAAGGGAACTTTAACACCAGCTTTTGATAAAGATCAATTAGAGTATTTTATTTATTTACCAAATAATGAAGAGTCTATTACAATTGATGCTGTTAGTAGAAGTAAAAATGTTACAGTAGATGGGACTGGAGAATACGAATTAAAGTCAGGAACTAATACTGTTTTAGTTCAAGTAAGTGATCCAGATGGTCATAAAAGAACTTATAAAATAACAGTGGAAAGAGCTAAAGATAATAATAATTATATTAAAGAGCTCTCAACAAATGGTTTTATTTCGCCTTATTTTGAAAGAGATAATCAAGACTATGTGGTCGATGTGAGAAAAGATGTCACCAATTTAGATTTAGAAGTTATTCTGGAAAGTCCATCAGCTACTTATGAAATTTTAAATAATTCTTCATTTAATGCTAATAATAATCCAAATAAAGTTGTGATTAGAGTTAAAGCAGAAAATGGTGAAATAAGAGATTATAATCTAGATGTTTATTTAAGACCAGATGAATTTTTCTCTAATCGACTTTTAAATATAAGTACAGATTATGGGACTTTAAATCCAGATTTTGATCCAGATGTTAATAATTATTCTTTCTCAATACCAAATTCAATTAGTGAAATCGTGATTGATGTCATTAAGGAAGATGTTTATGCGACAGTTGTTGGCGATGGTAGGGTTTCTGTTTCGTTAGGTAGAAATGTCTTGCCGATTCAAGTGACGAATCGTGAGGGAAATACTAATACTTATTATTTAGTCGTTTACCGAGAAGAAAGTAGTGATGCTACTTTAAGTGGACTAGTGGTTAAAGATCATAGTTATTATCCAATATTTAATCGAATGGAAGAAAATTATCATATGAATATTGATAGTAATACAACTGATTTAGAAATTATTGCAACACCGTCTGATCCTAATTCAACTGTCTTAGTTACAGGAAATAAGAACTTGGTGACAGGTGTTAATACTGTTACAATTAAAGTTACTGCACCTGATAAAAAAACGACTAAAACTTATACTATTTTGGTTACAAAAGGAGTTAGTACAAATAATTTCTTAAGTAGTTTGAAAGTTGTCGATTATGAATTTTTGAGAGAATATAATAAATTGTATCAAGGACCTTATACAATTAATGTTGAAAGTACTGTGAATAGTGTTATGATTGAAGCTACGCCTGAGGTTCCAACGACAATAGTAAATGGGGACGGAATTGTAAATCTAAAAAGTGGACAAAATTTGATTAATATAACTGCTACTGCGGAAAATGGTGATGTTCGTACTTATACAATTATCATTAATAAAGGAAAATCATCTGATAGTTCATTAAAGAATATTGTTTTAAGTGATTCAACATTAGATCCAGTTTTTGATAGTGATACTTTAGAATATAATGTCGTTGTTCCAGAGGAATTAGAACATATCACTATTACGGGTATTCCAAATAGTGCTAATAGTACAGTTTCTGGTAATGGCGTTTATGATGTAAATCAAGATTTTTCAGTATCTTTAGAAGTTACTAGTGAAGATGGAAATAAAACGACTTATAAAGTAAATATTATAAGAGATGTTACTAATAGTTCTAAACTTAGTAAGTTGGTGGTTAAAGAAGGAGAGTTATATCCTGGATTCCATAAACTTATTACAAGTTATACGATTCTTATTCCAAATGAAGTTACTTCTTTAGGTATGATTGCAATTCCTGAGGATAAAGATGCTACAGTCGTTATAAGTGGCAATGAAAATTTCAAATTGGGAAGTAATGTGGTAACAATCAAGGTGACTTCTAAAGATGGTAATGATGAAACTATTTATACGCTTTCAGTAATTCGTCAGGCTGTTTCACCAACTTATGCTAGCAATTTAGAAGTTGTTGGGTATACATTAGTACCAAAGTTCTCTAAAGATACTTTGTATTATGAAGTAAGTGTTCCTTTGACAGTGGAAGAAGTAGAAATTAGAGCTACTAGCGAGGATCCGACGAATACCGTTTCAGGAGTTGGAATGAAGAAAGTTCTTTTTGGAGAAAATCGATATTATGTGACTATTCAGTCAGCATCCGGGGTGATTCGTTCTTATCAAATCGTAATTAATCGATTAGAAAATAGTGAAAATTATTTGCTTTCATTAGAAAGTGATGTCGGAAATTTTGATAAAGAATTTGATAAAATGATAAATGAATATACTTTGACAGTGCCTGCTAAGACTCTGGAAGTGACGCTAAGTGGAACAATTAGTGAAAATGCTAGTGTCATTGGGTTAGGTAAAACTCATGTGGCATCTAAAGATGAGTCTAGAACCATTAGTGTTACAAGTCAAACAGGGGATGTTAATAATTATATCGTTCATATTAATCGAATTGCATCAGATAATACCGAGCTTGTTCATTTGATTCCATCGAGTGGAGTTCTACAATATAGAAATGACGTTTTGGAATATGATATGGAAGTTGATGGAGGAATTAGCGAAATATCTTTTGATGCTTTGCCAGTTGATTCTGCGGCTACTGTTTCGGGTAATAACGATATCAGTCTAGTTTATGGCGATAATCCAATTGAGATTATTGTGACGGCTGAAGATGGGGTGACAACGAGAACGATAAAAGTTAATGTTAAAAGAATGAAACAGTTAAAAGAAATTATCCCAAGTGAAGATAGAGTTCATTTAGATATCGGTGAAGTTCTAAACATTACCTATACTTTAAATCCTAGCGATACGTCTTATAAAGATGTAAAATGGATTAGTCTTGATGAGTCGGTTGCGACTGTTGATCAGGATGGAAATATAACTGCTACTAGTTTGGGATCGACGGAGATTCATATTGTAAGTACATATGATGAAAATATTTTTGCTAGTATTGTTGTTCATGTCATTAATAAAAAAATAACAAGTGATGTTTATACGATTGAAAGAGTAGAAGAAACAGATGATAATGAGGCTTATGGTTATACTTTTGGGGCAGAACCAGAAACGATGGTTCAAGATTTTATTCCTAATTTTAATAATAATGCCGATACGTTATTTATCTTTGATAGTGAAGGAAATGAAATTACAGATGTGACGACGTTAGTCGGAACAAAAATGATTATTAAATTAATTATCGAAGATGTAGTTTATGATGAATTAACAATAATTGTTAAAGCTGATTTAACGGGAGATGGAATAATCGATGTTACAGATACTGTTATGATCGATAATTATCTACTTTATAAAATTGAATTAGATAATATTGAATATATTGCTTCTGATTTAACCTTAGATGATGAAGTTGATACTACAGATACCGTTATGATCGATAATTATCTACTCTATAAAATTGATAAATTAAATGGTTTAAATACCGAATAATGAAGAGCTTATCGAATTTTGAATTTTTCAAAAATTGATAAGTTTTTTTTAGAAATAATTGTAGAAATAGATGATAATTTATGATATACTTAACTAAGAATAGAGAAGTATAGGAGCGGTTTAGTATGAGAATTAAAAAAATAATTAATTATTTGTGTGTTTGTTTGTGTGCTTATCTTTTAGGAGGATTTACAACTGTTTTAGCGGAGTCATATACATTTGATTTGGTTCCTTATAATGTTACGACAGCTTGTAGTGTTACTAGTAGTGCTACGGCTAGGACTTGTGCGAATAAAGCCTTAAATGGGCAACTTAGTACATATCAAACTGGTAATGTTAGTACTGGCGACACAGTTATGATTTTAGTTAATTTCACGGCTAGTAGCGATGGGACTGTAGTTAGTTTAAATCCACAGATAAATTATGATCCTACTAAATTAACATATGTTAGTTATTATTTTAAAAATTCTGCGACCGTTGATGACAGTGATAATGCTGTTCTTCCTTCAATAGATAATGGTGGTGATTGGACTGTTGGAAATCCTAATCATAATTTAGCTAATAAGGTTATTTCGATGATTGTTAAAGATAGTGCAACTGAAAATCCAATTGCGGGAGTAAGTGGTACTTTATATGCTTTATTTTTTACAGTTGGAGATATTCCAGCTGGAGGTTCAACAACTATTGAATTTAATAAAACTAAGTCATCTTTGTCAGATGTTAATTCAAGACAATTAAGAGGTTTAACAACATTTAATAGTACGACTTTAAATGCTTTATCAGATGTGTCTTCTGATGGTACTTTAAAAGAGTTAGTGGCAACAGGAAACAATAATAAAACTTATAATTTTGATTTTAAAGCCTCAGATGCTAGCGCTTTAAATTATAGCTTTGTTGTGCCTAATGCAGTAGATGCTATTACTTTTACAGGAAGCTCTACTGATAGTAAAGCTCAAGATATTAATGGTCTTGATGTAGCACATAATTTGGATGTCGGGGATAATTCGATTACGATTTCAGTTACAGCCGAGACGGGAGATGTAACTAATTATCAAATTCGAGTAAGAAGGCTTTCTAATGATGCGACATTAAAAGATGTAACTGCGACTAATGGCATAAGTTTTAATCTACCTAGTAATCCAACTGGCACAACAGTGACTGTTCCTAGTGTGACTGTGCCTTATAAGACAACTAGTACGGATGTCGTAGCTAGTGTTACTTATGATGAATCGGTAGTAGGAACAGGGCGAAGTCATGCGACGATTGTTTCTGGTTTGGGAACATGGGAAATTGCAACTGATAATGCTACTGATACGAGTAGCACTTTTCCTGTTGTAGTAAATGCTGAGGATTGTCAATATCCATCTAGTGATGTACCGGGAAATGTTTGTACAAGCAAAACTTATAATTTTACGATTATTAGAACCGCTCCATCGACCGATTTGAAATTGCAAGATTTAACTGTTGATGGTGTAACTGTGCCGGGTTTTAGTCCAACGAAATATGTTTATAATTTGGATCCAGTCATAAATTCCAAATCAAGCGTTGTGATCGGTGCAACTCTATCAGATGCTAAAAATAGTATAGCTTCTAGTTCTAATATTGGTACTCAAGTTGTAAATGTAGGTGATAACGAGTATAAAATAATTGTTCAAGGCGAGGATGGACTACCAAAATCGACGCTAGCTTATACAATCAAGATTCATCGTCTTTCAAATGATACGAGATTACAAAATTTAGAAGTGGATAGTAATCCCAAGGGAACTTTAAATCCAGCTTTTGGAGATTCTTTAAGTGGAGAGTATACTTACACTTATGATCCAACTGTAAGTAGTATAAGTGTTTTGGCGACGGTAAAAGATACAGGGAAAGCATCAATTAGTATTATCGATATGTCAACTAGCGAAGAAGTGGATAACTCATCTAAAACACTTAATAGTGATACGAAAACGTTTGGGATTACTACAACCAAAGTTGGGGTTGTCGTGACAGCTGAGGATGGAACTGTCCAAGTATATAAAGTTAATCTAAAGAGAACTAAGTCTTTGAATAATTATTTGGATGGTTTAACTATTAGTCCAGGTAGTTTAAATGAAACTTTCGATTCAAAATTACAAAACTATACGGCAGAAGTTCAACCTGATGTAAGTAGTGTAACTGTAAATCCAACATTGTCTGATCCAGTTAATGCGAAAATTTTGTCGATAACGGGTAATGATAATCTAAATTTTGGACCAAATAATATCCATATTGTAGTTAAGTCAGAAGAAGGGGCTACAAGACAATATAATATAACTGTGACAAGGAAAAAATATGATATCGATACGTTAGATAATATTTCTTATAAATTTGATGATGGACAAGTAGAGTCTGTTCCTCATTTTAATGCCAATACTTTGAAATACAATTTATCGACGCAAGAAGATCCTATTCCATTTGAAACAGAAAAGATTAATATTAGTTATGAATTAGGAGAAGAACATGAAATTGTCTCTGGAAATGTTGGAGAAATTAATTTAAATAGTTTTAATGATAGAGTTACTGTACAGACAACTGTGGATGGAAAAGTTAAAAATGTTTTAAAATATGTTTTTAGAATTAATGTTAAAAGCCATGATGAGGCACATACCAAAACGTATGAACTAACGCTTTATCAAGAATGTAATCCAGATAATGCTACTACTGGTGTCTCTGTTCATGGGGTAGCCGCAATAGTTGATAATCAAGATTTGCATATTTACAGAGTGGTTTTAAGAAATGAGTATCAGGAAGTTGCTCCATCTAATGTGGTTATTTCTACTAATGCTCCGATGGTATTAAAACAAACGGAAACACTTCGTTTATCTACTACTGAGGTAAATATTTTTAGATATACAATAACAAGTGAAAGTGGTGAAGTAGCTAGTTATGAAATACATATAACTAGAGAACCTTCAAAAGATGCTAATATTTCAAGAATTGATTTAACTACTGATGAGGGAAAAACGGCTTATTGTGTGATGAATCCTAGTGAAAATTCTTGTACAATTAATGTCGATACAGATACAACTGGATATCGTCTAAATGCAAGTATAAAAGATACATCTAGTGTTTTACCAGATAATAGTACACATTATGATATGCCTTTAGATGGGGAATCTACACAAATAAGAACTTTAACTGTTACACCAGAAAGTGGAGAAGAAAATAAAAAAGAATATACGATAACTATTAAAAGATCTTTATCATCAGATGCAAAATTAAAAAGTATTTCTATTACTGATCAAAGTGGGACAAATTATGGAATTTCTGAAGTAGAATTTGATCCAAATAAAACAAGTTATTCTGTTAAAATTCCTAATCATGTAGATGTTGTGTATATTAATGCTGAATTAAGTGATAAAAAAGCGGAAATTAGTGAAGATTTGCCAATTGAAGCTGTATTAGTTTTTGATAGTGTAGTTACGAAAACAATTAATATAACGGCTGAGGATAATACGGCAACGAAGACTTATTATGTTAATTTTACAAGAGAAAAAAGTAATGATGCTACTTTAAAAGATCTAAAAATAGATGGAAAAACTATTCAAGGATTTAATCCTGATGCTACAAGTTTGTCTTATCCAATTGTCGATTATACAAAAACAACTTTAGATATTGAGGCCATCACTAGTGATCAATATGCGAAAGTCTCATCAATGAAGGTTAGGTATGAAAATGGTACGTCAAAAGTTTATCCTTTTGAGGCTTTGAATGATGTTACACAAACAATTGATTTGGCAACTGGAGTAAATACAATTGAAATTATGACGATTCCTCAGGCTGGAGGAACTGGTAAAACTTATACAGTGGCAGTTACAAGACAAAAGAATAATAATACAGATATTGATGGAATTACGATTGCTGGAGTAGCTGCTAAAGTTGATTCTGTAAATAAATATGCTTATAGTGCAACAGTAAGCAATGATGTTAATGTAGCTAATAATTTAAATGTTGTTGTAGCAGTTAAAACGGGAGCGACTGAAAACGATCCAAAGGCTACTTATGACGTTACAGAAACAAATCTTAGAACTATCGATAGTGAAGGTCGAGTAGTGACTAATCAAGTTTTAATTAATGTGACTTCTGAGGAAGGTAATGTTCAAACTTATATCTTGAATGTCATTCGTTTGGCTAGTAATGTTGCAACTTTAGAAAGATTAAATTTATATATTGATGGTAAAGCGGCTATTTATCGTTATTGTCAATTTGGGGCAGAATATTCAGATAATTCTTGTATTTTAGATGTTCCTTCGACAGTAAAAAGTATAAGACTTGAAGGGATTACAACTGATGGAACCGCATCGGTTACTTATCAAGATTTATCAGGAAATCGAGGACCAGATTTTGCTTGGGATGCAGGTGTACAAAGTAAAATAATTGCTGTTACGGTTTTGGCTGAGGATCAAAACACAACTAGACCTTATCGGGTGACGATTAACCGTGGTGCAAATGATGATAAGGGAGTAGAAGAAGTTACAGCTGTTGGAGATAATGGAAAGAATTATTTGGTAAATGGATTTGGGCCAACAACTTATCAAGTTACAGTTGATGGAGATGTCAATGAAATTACTTTGGATGTAACGCCATCTGATCCTAATGCTCAAGTTAATTATAAAGGCGGAGATAATGAAGATTCTGATACTTATAGAATTGGAAATGGAAAGACAACCTTGTACTTTTATGTCCAAAGTGAGGCGGGAGCTACCCAGCCATATACGGTAGAAGTAACAAGACTAGCTAAAACTGATAATACCTTAAGTTATTTAAATTATACGTTATCTGATGGTCATGCGGGAATTATTCCTTTGCAAGAAGGAAAGTATGATTATGAAATTGATGATGTTCTTTATACAGTCTCTAGTATTGAAATTGGGGCTATTGCTCATGATAGTGATGCTTCGGTAAGTGGAGATATTGGCTCTCAAGTGATTAAAACGGGAAGCAATACTTATGTAATTACGGTTACAGCGCAAAATGGTGATTCACAAGATTATACAATCACGGTTGTTAGAGCGAAAAATACCGATGCGACATTAAAGATTTTGGCTTTGAATGGATATGATTTAGATCCAATTGCAACGACGTCAAATTTGAAGAAGATTTTTACATATAATGTAACTGTCAATGAAGATGTTACAAAAATACTTGCAAGTAGTATTAATGCTGTAGCAACTGATGAGGCAAATGCGATTGTCACTAAAACAAGTGGTGATTTAGATCTTCCTAGTAGTGGAGAATATCGTTATACGATCACGGTTACGCCTGAGGATAGAGATGCTTTAAGCAAGGAATATGTGATAGTAATTACAAAACCAGCATCAACAGATACGAAATTAAGTAATATAGATTTAAAGGGAGCATCTATAACTCCTGAATTTAATAAAGATAAAAGAGATGGATATACAATTACAGTACCTTATGATAATGAAACGTTTACTATTACAGGAATTCCTAACGTTTCAAGTAGTCAAGTAATTAGTGGTGATGGTACTTATAATGTGTCTGATACGACAGAAGTGATCTTGGAGGTTGAAAGCGAATCTGGAGCACGAGGTACTTATACGTTTAATGTTGTTAGGGCGGCATCAACTGATTCAAGCTTGGCAACGCTTTCCGTGAAAGGATATCCATTTACAGAAAGCTTTTCTTCGACAAAACTAGGATATAGTATAGGTGATATCGTAGTTACAACAGATAAAGTGGTTGTCAATGCTAGTCCGACAAATGCTAATTCAACTTGGAAGTATTATTATGGAACAAATAATATAAGTGCATGTGATAATATGAATTCTTGTGAAATTGCTTTAGATAATGTGGTCGGTGAAAAAACTATTTCGATTGCAGTTCAAGCAGCTGATGGAGTATCAGATCATTCAACGACTTATACTATTAAATATAAAAAAGTGCAATCTGATAATAATTATTTAGCTAGTATTGATGTTGTTAAATCAAGTGATGATAGCAGTCTGGCTTTAGATAAGACTTTCAATAAATTATTGACTGATTATAATGTTAATGTGGCAAATGATGTTCGTTCAGTAACATTAAATTTAGTTAGTGAAGATGTTAATGCTAGTATTAGTGTTAATGGAGGGACGGCAAAATTAAATAGTTTAACTTATGTATTTGATAATTTGGTAGAAGGAAGTAATACAGCTAGAATTACGGTAAGAGCAGCAAATGGTAGTGAAAATACTTATCATGTATACATATTTAGAGCGCTGCCTGTTGCTAGTAGTGATGCAACATTATCAAGCCTAAATATTTATAATGGAGTATCTAATGAAGAATTTAATTTATCACCGACATTTGCTCCGAATACAGTAGATTATAGTATTGGAGAGATTCCTTATAGTTTGGATACACTAAAGATTGATGCTAGAATTAATATGAGTGGGTCTGTTGTTACTTACTATCTTGATGGTGTTCTTGTGACAGCGACGAATGGTGTGATTTCAATCCCTAAAGTTGATGGTGAAAAAGAAATAACTGTGAAGGTTGTGGCTGAGGACCAAATTGCTGTAAAAGAATATAAAATAACCTATAGTAAAAAAGCGGAAGACGATGCTAATTTGGCGGATCTAACCGTGGATGGATATGATTTGTATCCTGAATTTTCACCAGATGTTCCTTCTTATGTTATAAATATACCTGATGATGTAGATAGTATCGATATCACCGCAATTGCATCAGGTGATAATGCGACAATTACGATTGATGGTGAAGAAATTACGGATGGATCAACTAAAACAATTAGCGATTTGCCAGTTGGTTCTAAAGTAGTTAATATTACTGTGACGGCTGAGGATGGTACAGTAGAAAATTACACAATTGAGATTAAAAAAGGTAGCGAGACACTTGATGTTATTACTTCGGTAGAATATGGACATGAAATTACTGAAGAGTTTGTAATGACTGTTATATTAGATACAACAGTAGATGTGTTTAAAACACAATTCGATAATCCAGTGGAAGAATTAGTACTTTATGCAGCTGATGGAGTAACTGTTGTTGATAGTGGTAAGGTTGGAACAGGAATGATTTTGCGGCTTGTAAGAGATGGAGAAGTCTTAGATAGTAAAATTGCTGTTTTAAAAGGCGATACCAGTGGTGATGGAGTTATTACGATGCAAGATGCTTCGAAGGTCATGAGTCATTATTTGGAAACTGAAAGTCTAGATGGGGCTTATTTGGCCGCGGCTGATACAAGTGGGGATAATGTGGTAACGATGCAAGATGCTTCTAAAATTATGAGTCATTATTTAGAAACAGAATTATTATATTAGAAAGTAGGTCAATGATGAAAAGAGTTAATAAAATTATAAATTTGGTTTTGATAATTACAATGTTATTTGTATTTATGCCCCAAGTAAAGGCTGCTGGTAGTGCGACGTTTGCTTTTTCTGGACCATCTTCGACAACAGTTGGTTCAACAATTGAAGTTTCTTTGAATGTCAGTAATATTCAAAATGTTCCTTTGGGAATAAATGCTATTGGGGCAAAAATAATATTTGATACTAATTATTTAGAATTGACGAAGACAACTAGTTTATCGGCTATGCCAACTAGTTTTGGGAAAACTTCTAAAAAAATAGCCTTTTTATCTAGTTCGGAAGATTTTAATATTTCGGCTAATTCAGGTATAATGAAGTTTACTTTTACCGTACTAAAAACGGGAACGACAGTTGTTAAAACTGAAGGTTTAGAAGTTTCTGATGGAAAAGGAAGCTTAGTTACGGTTAGTGATGCTTCTTTATCAATCAATATTACGGAACCAGTTCCTAAATCGACAAATGCTAATTTAAGTAGTTTAAGCGTTAATGGGTATAATTTAAGTCCAACTTTTGCAAAAGATACATTAAATTATAATGTGACAGTACCTCATAATGTCGGAAGTGTTGTAATAAATGCTACACCTGAGGATCGAAATGCGAGAGTTGCTAATACAGGTTCAAAAACTTTGCAAGCAGCAGGAACACAAAGTAAATTTACTATTGTTGTTACAGCTGAGGATGGTGTAACTAAAAAAAGTTATGTTGTAAATATTGATAGAGAAGCGGCTCCAGCTGTGGCTTCTAATGATAATACATTAAAAAATTTAAGTGTTGATGGTTATACTATGTCGCCAGCATTTAATAAGAATACCCTTACTTATAGTGTATCTGTTCCTAATAGTGCGACAGAAGTTATGATTAATGCTTTGGCTAATAATGCAAAAGCTAAGGTAGAAGTAACGGGAAATACTAATTTAAAGGTTGGTGAAAATACCGTATCAGTTAAGGTGACAGCTGAGGATGGCTCTGTTAAAACTTATACGGTTAAAGTTACAAGAGAAAAAGAAGATGAACCAGTTGTTACGCTTGATGGAGATGCAACTTTAAAATCACTATTTATAAGCGGGTATACGTTGTCGCCAACATTTAATAAAAATACTAATGTTTACTCTATTAATGTTGGGGAAAATATTACTGGTTTAGATGTTGATGCTATACCGTCAAGTAATAAAGCAAAAGTAGAAGTAATTGGAAATAAAAATTGGAAATATGGAGTAAATAATGTTTCCATTGTAGTAACGGCTGAAAATGGGAATAAAAATACTTATATTGTCAATGTAAATAGGAAGTCTCCAGAAGATAAGGTTGAAGAACCAAAATCTCAAAATAATTATTTGCGTTCTTTAAGTGTCGATGGAGGAACTATAAAACCAGGCTTTAATAAGGATACGAGTAATTATACAATTACTGTTCCTTATGATGTAAGTCGTTTAAATGTAAGAGCGGTTGCACTTGATAGTAAGGCTCATGTGGAAATACTGGGAAATACTTCTTTACTTGTAGGGCAAGTTACCACGGTTCAAGTTAAAGTAACGGCTGAGGATGGAAGTATAAGAATCTATACGGTTAATGCTACACGTAGTTCAAAGTCAAGTAATACTTATTTGAAAAGTTTAACTGTTAAAGATGGTTCTTTATCTCCTAATTTTGATAAGAAGACTTTAAATTATAGCGTTGAAGTTAAGGGAAATGTGAAATCATTAGATCTTAGTGCAATTGCTGAAAATTCTAAAGCAAAAGTAGAAATCTTGGGAAATGAAAATCTAAAAGATGGAAAAAATACAATTTTAATTAAAGTTACAGATGAAAATGGTTTTAATCGGGTGTATCAAATTGATGTTTTAAAAACGGGGAAAACTATTTTTGGAATTCCTTTAGCTGATTTCTTTATGTGGTTTTTTATAGTGCTAGGATTAATTTCTTTGGGATTATTATTATTCTTATTGTTAAAAAGAAGGAAAAAAGAAGAACCACCAGTTGCTCCAACACCTGTTATTCATCAAACTGTTAATCCAAGTCCAGTTAATCCAGCTCCAGTTAACCCAACACCTGTTATCGAATTTAAGCCAGAGTTTAATTTTGGGTCTAAAAATGGGACGGATGATGATGTTGTATATCAAGGAACCTTAAATCAAGGTAATATTTTGCCAAAGAAAGAAGAGAAGAAATTACTCGGAGAAGCTTATTATGAAGAAGCTGATTATGAGGAAAAAGATGATGCAGGATTTGATTTGTTTGATGAAACGATTACAAAAGAAGAGCTTATTCATGCAATTAAGGAAGGTATGGAAACTAAAAATGTTAATAAATTGAAGATGCTTTTGAAACAAGATGAGTTAAATCAATTAAAAAAACAAGTTAAAGAACAAGAATCTAGAAAGACGAGAAGTGATCGATATGATGATGACGAATTTTAAAAAATTTATTCTATCTTTTTTTCTTTTTTTCTTCGCTTTTTTTCTTTCTTTTAAAGTTAATGCTGCTTCGGCTAATTTAGGTTTTTCTGGAGCAAGTAGTGTTTATGTTAATGAAAAATTGGAAGTAACTTTAGTAGTTAATAATCTAAGTGATGTAGATGGAGGAATATCGGCGGTTGGAAGCATATTAAATTACGATGATAGTGCGTTAGAATTTGTTTCTTATGAATCACTTGCACCTTTTCCTTTTCAATATATCAATAAATCAAGAAAAATTGGCGGACTTGGAATGGGAAATAATATAACTAGTAATAGTAGTTTAATTAAGTTGGTATTTACGGCTAAAAAAATCGGTTCAACAACTATTTCTTTAAGTAGTTCCGAGCTTAGTGATAGCAAAGGAAATTTGATTAGTTGTAATAATCCTTCGAAAAGTATTTCAATAAATCCGCCTCCTAGTACTAATGCAAATTTAGCTAATATCTCTCTTAGCGTTGGTTCTATTTCTTTTAATAGTGGAACAACTAGTTATGATGTTAATGTAGCAGGGGATGTTAGTTCTATTAATATTGGAGCTAATTGTGAAGATAATGATGCAAAAGTATCAGGGACAGGGAATAAAAGTCTTAGTTATGGAAAGAATATCTTCAATTTAGTGGTGACGGCTCCTAGCGGCGATAAAAAAACATATACGGTGACAGTAAATAGAGAAGATAATAGAAGTAGTGAAAATAATTTAAAACAGTTAAGTGTAACGAATTATGACTTAAATCCTAAATTTAGCACTGGAACTCTAACTTATTCTTTATCTGTTCCTTTTGAAGTGTCTAGTATAAATGTTAGTGCTGTAGCAAGTGATGATAAAGCATCAGTGAAAATCAGTGGGCAAAATAAACTGGCAGCTGGTAGAACAACAAATGTCTTAGTAGTTGTAACTGCTGAGAATGGCGATAAAAAAACTTATACGATTAAAGTTAGAAGAGCAAATGATCCAAATAAAGTTTTGTCTAATGATCATTATTTAAGTGATCTTTCAGTTAGTGAAGGAACTTTAAGTCCAGAATTTCAAAAAGATGTGACAGATTATAAAGTGACAGTTTCTTATCTAGTTGAAAAAATAGAAATTACAGCTAATCCTAGTGATAGTTCTTTTGGAGAAGTTGAAATTGTAGGACCTGATGTTCTTAGTGCTGGGGATAATAAATACGAAATTATTGTGACAGCAGAAGATTCTTCTAAAATGACATATGTTGTTGTAGTAACGAAGGAAAAAAATCCTAATGAACCAGATGAAGAAGAAAGTGTCCCAGAAGAAAAAATAGAGTCCTTAGATTTAAAATCTTTAATTGTTCAAAATGGAAAATTAAAGGAAAAATTTAAGAAGAATAAATACCTTTATCATTATAAAAGTAAGGCTGATATAGAAATAGAAGCAATTGCTGAAGATAGTGAGAATGTAGTGAGTATTTTAAGGCAAGATGATGTTTATACTATTATAGTTCTAAATGAAATTGGAGAAAGACATATCTATACTTTAGTGCCAGAAAATAGTTCTTTCTTGATTGTAATAATAGTTAGTTTTATTTTCATTATTGTCGGATTCGGATTAGGGTATTTAATCGGTATTAAGAAGATAGATTTAGCAAAAATAAAGAAAATATTTAGTAAAGGTAGAAAATAAAGTAAGTTTTAAGTTGAAACTTGCTTTATTTATTTCTAGACAAAGATATAAAATTTAGATATACTAGATATAGGTGGTAGTAGTGAAAAATTTAGGAAGTAAAATAAAAAACTTAGTAAAGGATAAAAAGAAATTAGCTTTTGTTGGAGGCGGAATTTTACTAGTTTTGTTGGTTATACTAGCGATTGTTTTCTTTAAAGATAAAATTGGTGGTAAGTCGCAAACTGAAATTTTTAAGGCTAATTTGGAAGAGCTAGGTAGAGAATTTTATGAAGATTTATATTATCCAAGTACTAAAAATGGTGATGAAGAAGCGCGTGCAGAATTTTTAGCTGGGTTTAAAGATCAAGGTCTTAAGTTTAATATAGATAATTTATCAAGATATGAGTATGAGGAAGAAGCAACTCAAAAAAAATTAGATTCATTTAAAAATGATGAGACTGGAGAAGAATGCGATAAAAAAGAAAGTAAGGTTATTATTTATCCAGAAGAACCATATGGAGAGAAAGATTATCGAGTTGAGATAGTTTTAGTTTGTGGATTTTTAGAAGAATAGTTTCTTTTCGAGGCGATTCTTCTTTTTTTGTGCTTTTTTGTTGGGCATAGGCATATATTAAATTAGGAAGGTGATTATATGTCAAGTTTCAAAGAGATTGTTACGAAAGCTGTTATTGGAAAAGCCAAAAAGTCTAGTAGTAATGATTTTTCTTTAGAACCAGAAGAAAAGCCAAATACAGTGTTAGGGTGTTGGGTAATTAACCATACTTTTACAGGAACTAAAAATAGTGGAGGCGGAGTCGATATAAGTGGGGCTTTTGATGTCAATGTTTGGTATTCATATGATGCTGATTCAAAAACAGCGGTTTCAACTAAAAGATTTACTTATACTGATGCAATGAATGTACCTTTGAAGGAAGATAGTCATATTACTAGTACTTCTGAAATAATAGTTCGCTGTTTAAAACAACCGACAGTTTCTAATGTTTCAACCAAAGGTGGAGTTGTTAATTTAAGTATCGAGAAGGAATTAGGAGTAGAAGTTGTGGGAGATGCAAAAGTGAAAATTAGTGTGGAAGATGATGAAGATGATTATGAAGAAATATTTGATGATGTTAATATAGAAAGTATCCCTGATGTTAATGAAGATTATTTAAAAGAAATTGAAAGTAAAGAGCAATAAATTTGCTTTTTTTAGGCTTTAAAACTAGGTCGTTTTACAGAAGAAGAATAGTTTATTTCTAGGTGAATGTAATGAGAAATAATTATTTTTTAGATTTAGATAAAGGAGAAGTTAGTTATGATTGTAAAGAATTTGTAATGGAATTTCCTCCTCAGTCGCAAGATACTCAACCAGGTTTAGAGTATTTGATGGTTCCACGGCCTATTTTTGATGATAAAAATTATAAAGCTGCGGGGAAATTAAAAGGAAAAGTGGCAATAGTCACGGGAGGTGATTCCGGGATCGGGAGAGCTGTGGCACTGATTTTTGCTAAAGAAGGTGCTAGTGTGGCAATTGTTTATTATGATGAAGATCAAGATGCATTAGAAACAGAAAAGTGTATTTTAGAAGTTGGTGGAAAAGTAATGTTAATAAGAACTGATTTAAAGTATGCGGATAATTGTTCTTTGGTAGTAGAAAAAGTTATAAATCGTTTTGGAAAAATTGATATTTTAGTGAATAATGCAGGGGTGCAATTTCAACAAAAATGTCTTAATCAAATTAGTGATGAACAGTTTGATTTAACAATGAAAAGTAATATTTATTCTATTTTTTATATGACTAAAAATTGTTTGAAATATATGAAGAGTGGGGCTTCTATTATTAATTTGTCTTCAATTACTACTTTTTATGGGGAACCTGAGTTAATTGATTATGTTACAAGTAAAGGGGCAATTGTAGGATTTACAAGAAGTTTGGCAACTAATTTAGCTGATAAAAATATTAGGGTTAATGCAGTAGCACCAGGATTTTTTTGGACGCCTTTACAACCAGCTTGTTGGGATGCTTTAAAAATTCCTACTTTAGCTATCAATTGTCCTATGAAAAGAGCTGGGAAGACGTGTGAAATAGCTCCTTTGTTTGTTTATTTAGCGAGTGATGATTCTTCTTATATGACAGGTCAAGTTATCCATATTAATGGAGGAGAGTTTAAAGGTTAGGCAAAAATATTTTTTTGCTTTTTTTGTTTTCTATGATATAATTTAATTATATTAAGGAGTTTATTTTATGTTATCAGGTGAAGAAATTTTAAAACAAATGAAATTAGGAAATATTGTGATTAAACCGTTTGATTTGTCTTGTTTAGGGTCAAATAGTTATTATTTGCATATTGCTGATGAGCTTGTGATTTATGATGAAGATGTTTTGGAATGTAAAAGGAAAAATAAAACTAGGAAGGTTACGATACCTAAAGAAGGATATGTTTTAAGACCTGGTGAACTTTATTTATCTAGAACAGTAGAATATACAGAAACGAATCATTATGTGCCACTTTTAAGTGGGAGACTTTCTTTGGCCGCATTGGGTGTGACGATACATATTACAGCAGGATTTGGAGATAATGGTTTTAAAGGAACTTGGACACTTGAGATTTGTTGTATTAAACCAGTGCGTATTTATCCAGGGATGAAAGTTGGTCAAGTTTGCTATTTTCCGATTGTTGGGGATGATAATATTAAATACCAAGGAAAGTATTTGGGACAAGTGGAGACGACTCCTAGTAGAATCTATAAAGATAGTGAGTTTAAAGGGGAGTAGGTTATGTTATCAGGTGAAGAGATAATTAAAGAAGTTGAAAATGGTAAGATTGTTATTCGACCATTTGATAAAGATAATGTCAATCCAAATAGTTATAATTTAACTTTAGCAGATGAGATTATTGTATATACTGATGACTTATTAGATTGTAGGAAAAAAAATAATATTCGAAAAATTAAAGTTCCGAAAGATGGATATATTTTGTCTCCTAATATGTTTTATTTAGCAAAGACAAATGAATATACGGAAAACGATTACTATGTTCCGCAAATCAGTGGACGGAGCTCAATTGGAAGAATTGGACTTACGGTTCATCTGTGTTCGGGATTTGGTGATATAGGTTTTAAAGGAACTTGGACTCTTGCGATTACTTGTTTGACACCGACAAAAGTATATCCAAATATGGAAATTGGTCAAATCTATTATTTTCCTTTGATTGGTGAAAAAAATAGAATGTATAAAGGGCGTTATAATAATCAAACAGATATAAAAACATGTAAATTATATGAGGAATTTGAAGAATTAGAAAAAGTATCTTGAGATGCTAGTACCTGTCAAGTACTCACTAAATAAAAAGATTAAATTAATTTGAA
>CAMNRN010000019.1 GCA_946553095.1 uncultured Mycoplasmatota bacterium | reverse complement strand
TCTTTTGTTTTCCCATGAAAAAATACCTCCTTGATTCTTTCTAAATAAATTTTATTATTCTTTTTATTTAGTGTGAACCTTAAAGGTATTATAATCATATAGCTCTTTTTCTTTTGTTTAAAATGGATTTATGTTACAATTTTGATTAAGGGAGGTTATTATGGCTCAAGCAAAAAAAAGAATAGAAAATGATGATTGTGAAAAAGAAATACAAAATGTTTTGGATCAGTATGTAGATGAAGCGAAGAAGAAATTGGATACTTATGTTGATGAACAAATTGATTTAAAGATTATGAAGAAAATGAAGGAGGAAGAAAAACGATATGTTCGGATCCAAAGAGGAAAAATTTGGCGTAGAGATATCGTAATAATTCTTTTGTTAATTGGATTTGGTTACTTTGGTTTTTGTTTATATAAAATAGATTATTTTAAAATAAAGGATGATATTGTTTTGCGAGAAGATAATAATTCAAAACAAGAGCAAGATTTTTATCAAGAGAACAATAAAGAAGAGTTGTTGAAAGAATATAGTTATTTAGTTGATAATTTACAAATAGAAGATGAAGATATACTCAGTTTATATAAGAATGATATAAATAATGTTTTGAAATTGAAAATAGCTTATAAAAATATGATTAATAGTAATGATTATAGTACAGGTGATATGATTACTTTTTCTTCAGAAGAAATGGAAAAAGCGGCGAAAAAAATATGGGGAAGTAATTATGTGATAAGGCATGAAAACTTTAAATATAATATGATTCAGTTTTTGTATTATAATGGAATGTATTTAGGAATAAAAGAAGATTTTAAGAAGATGGATTATATTTATCAAATTAATGATGTTAAGTTAAATAAAGATAAATTAATTTTTGAAGTGCTGATGGGTAAAATCGGAGATCAGGAAGAGTTGATCGGGAAAAGTGAAAAGATTGTTTTAAAAAAATATAATAAAGAGAAATTAGAAAATTATAAAGAAGATTTGTATTCTTTAACTTTAAATTTTAGAAAAGAAAATGAAGAATTCGTTTTAGAAGAAGAATAGGAAATGGGTGAGGAAGCATGAATGAAGCAATTAAAAAGGGAATTGTGGTTGGTATTGGGGTAATTTTACAGATAAGTATATCTTTGTTATTTAATTTGTATTTAATGGAAAAATTATGGATTGTTAATGCTTTTTATGCTTTTTTAAGAGTTTTATTAGTTCTTGGGCTTATTAAATATAGTAAACATTATTCTTATACTTTACCTTGGCTTGTTATATTACTTTTATTTCCTTTAGTGGGAACTTTGCTTTATGTTATTTTGGGGAATAATAAAAATAAAAGTTCAGTTTTAAAAAAAATTGTCAAAAGTGAAAAAGATGCATTTAAGTATTTGGTACAAGAAGAAAGTGTTTATGAAGAATTTAAAGATAATGGTCGGTTACGTTACATAAGTGATTTTGCCGGATATCCAATTACTAAGAATAATTTAATTTCTTATTATCCTTTGGGAGAAGAGGCTTTTTTAGAAATGTTAAAAGAATTAGAAGAAGCCAAGAAATTTATATTTATTGAATATTTTATTATTAGTAAGGGAGTTATGTGGGAGAAAATATTAAATATTTTAATAGAAAAAGTTAAGCAAAATGTGGAAGTAAGAATTATGTATGATGATGCTGGATGTATTTCAACGCTTCCTCATAATTATAAAGATTATTTAGAGAGTTTAGGAATGAAATGTGTTGTTTTTAATAAACTTCATCCTATTTCGGGGGTAATTATGAATAATCGCGATCATCGAAAGATTTTGATTATTGATGGGAAAATAGCTTTTTCAGGAGGTATTAATATTAGTGATGAATATATCAATGTCGGTAGTCCTTATGGGCATTGGAAAGATAATGGAATAAAGGTTAAAGGTCCAGCGGTTTGGAATTATACTGTCATGTTTTTGGCTTTGTGGAATGCTTTTTCTAAAGAAGATGACGATTTTACTAAATTTTATAATAGTGATTTTAAAGAAGAATGTCCCGGTTATGTTGCAGCTTTTGGGGAGACACCTTTGGATGATGAAGTAACTGGAGAAGATATTTATATGAATATCATAAATCAAAGTCATGATTATGTTTATATTTTTACACCTTATTTGATTATCGATTCAGAAATGATTAACGCTTTATCTTTAGCGGCGAAAAGAGGCGTTGATGTGAGAATTGTTATTCCAGGAATTCCTGATAAAAAGCTCGTTTATACACTTTCTTTGTCCTACGTAGAGATATTGGTTGCTGCTGGAGTTAAGATTTATAAGTATACACCTGGTTTTGTTCATGCTAAAGTTTTTGTAAGCGATGATACGGTGGCAACTGTTGGAACAATTAATTTAGATTATCGTAGTTTATATCTACATTTTGAATGTGGTCTTTATATGGAAAATGTCGATGTCATTAAAGATATAAAGAGCGATTTGTTAGAAACGACTAATAAGTCTCATGAAGTAAAAAAGGAAGAAGCGACACCAGGTTTTTGGAAGAGTATTTGGCAAGCAATATTAAGATTGTTTGCTCCTCTTATGTAAGTTTGAAAGGAGTTTATTATGGCTAGAAGAAGATTAACGCAAATGTTTCCATTTTTAACCCCGATTCGGGTATGGCAAAGAAATGTATTTTATTTTATAGGAATGTTTTTGGATAAGAATAAGTATGCTAAAAAGTTTTGTAAGGAAGAACTTCCTTATGAGGCTTGTTCATCTAAAACTTTAATGATTAATGAAGAAAGTGGTTTTGATATTGTTTATCAAGAAAATAAAGTAGAGAATTTGAAAATTATAAGTAAAACGATGAATCATATTTTAATTAAACCTGGAGAAGTATTTTCTTTTTGTTTACTCGCTCAAAAAAGTAAAAAGTATGGAAAGTATAAAAAAGGTTTAGTTTCTGTTGATGGAAAAATAGTGCCTTTGGTCGGAGGTGGAGTTTGTCATCTTAGCAATTTGCTTTATTATACATTCTTAAAAAGTCCTCTTACTATTTTGGAAAGACATGGACATCGTGTTAAGTCTTTTCCTAATCCTGATAAGGATTCTTTGGAAGGTGTCGATGCAACGATTCGAAGTGGTTGGTTAGATTTAAAAGTTAAAAATATGACAAATCAAAATTATCAAATTGTTATTTCATTTGATCAAGAATATATGCACTTAAAAATTTTAACTGATCAAGATACTAAGGAGATTGCAGAAATTAAGAATGAAGATTTTCATTATGTAAAAAAAGATGATAAATATTATGAAAGCGTTTCGGTTGTAAAAGAATATTATGATAAAAATACTAAAGAGTTTTTGCGAAAAGAAAAACTTTATGATGAAGTTGTTTTAGTTGGATATCCGATTGATGAGGATATGATAAATTGAGAATACATATTAGAAATGCGAGTGTTTATCTTAAAGGAAAATATATTTTAGAAGAAGTTAATTTTGATATTAAAGATGGGGACCGTGTAGCTATTGTTGGTAAAAATGGGGCCGGGAAAACAACTTTTTTAAAAGCTTTGCAAGATTTGTCAATGTTTAGTGATGGAATTTTGGAAGAAAAATTTTCTGTTGATACTATTGGTAATTTTAAAATCGGGTATTTAAAACAAATTCATTTTGAGGATGAATCTGTTTCTTTAATTGAAGAAGTAAAAAAGTCTTTTAAAGAACTTTTTTTGATGGAAGATAAATTAGCGAGGTTAGTATGCGAGTTAGAAAAGAATCATAGTGAAAAGAAAATATTAGAATATACTGAGTTAATGGATCAATATCAAAGAATGGGGGGATATACTTATAAAAAAGAATATGAAGTGATGATAAAAAAATTTGGATTTAAAAAAAGTGATTATGATAAGAAATTAAAAGAATTTTCTGGGGGACAGAAAATGAAAATTTCCTTTATTAAATTGCTTCTTTCTAAACCCGACTTGTTACTTTTAGATGAACCAACTAATCATTTGGATATTGAAGCTATTTTATGGTTGGAAGAATATTTAAATAATTATAAAGGAGCAGTTATTTTGGTTTCTCATGATAGAATGTTTGTTAATCAAGTGGCCCAAGTAATTTATGAAATCTTTAAGGGGAAAATGACGAGATATGTAGGAGACTATGATGCTTATTTAGAACAAAAGAAAATGGATTATGGAAAAAGATTAGCGCTTTTTAAAGCCCAAGAAAAAGAAATAGAAAAACTTAAAACTATATATGAAAAATTTCGCTATAAACCTTCAAAAGCAGGTTTAGCTATGTCTAGACTCCATAGGTTAGAAAAAATGCAATTGCTTGATAAACCTAGTAAAGATGAAAAAAGTTTTGGTGCTTTTAAATGGAAAAATGAAAAAAATACAAGTGATAAAATTGTGCAACTTAAAAATGTGGCGATCGGTTATCAGATAAAACTGGCTACATTTAATTTAGAAATTTTAAAAGGGATGAAAATTGGTATTTTGGGAGAGAATGGATGTGGGAAATCAACTTTTCTTAAAACGTTAAATCAAAGTATTTTGCCTTTAAAAGGAAAAATTATTTGGGGAACTAATTTAGAAATCGGTTATTTTGATCAGAATTTAGAAATGATTGATGATAATTATTCTATTTTAGAAGAGTTTCGCTCGGCGTATCCTGACTTTTCTTTGGAAGAGTCACGAAGGATTTTGGGCAGTTTTCTATTTAAACAGGATGATGTTTTTAAAAAAGTCAGCGTTTTATCAGGTGGAGAAAGAGTTCGGTTGCAACTTTGTAAAATTTTTTGTAAACAACCTAATTTATTGATATTAGATGAAGTTACTAATCATTTGGATATCGCAGGGAAGGAATGTTTGGAAGAAATTTTAAAAGATTACAAGGGAACACTTGTTTTTGTTACTCATGATAGATATTTTTTAAAAAAAGTGGCGACATCTTTGCTTTATTTTCATGAAGATAAGGTAGAGTTTTATCCATATGGTTATGAAGATTATTTGGAGAAAAATAAAGAAAATAAAAATAAGATTAAGAATGAAGAGACAATTAAAAAAACTAAAAAGGAACCAGATCAACAAAGAGTAATTAAAAGGTTAGAAAATGATATTACTAGTTTAGAAAATCGGATAAAAGAGTTGAGAGAAGAATCATATAAAGAAGAAGTTTATTTGGATTCGGAAAAAATTAAGTTAGTAGAAGAGCAAATTGCTAATTATAATAATCTTTTGAAAGAAAAATATGACGAATGGACTGCTTTGATGGAGGGGTGATTGAATCTTGCTTTTTCTAAATATATATGATAGGATAGGGATATTTTGGTGGGGATAAGATGAGTAATGAAGAAAAAGAAAAGTTAGTGAAATATTTGGTTAGAAAGGGTCTTGCTTTTTTGATTAGTGAGAAAATGTTTCAAAAGCCTCTTTCGGAAGTGTTAGAAATACTAGATATGCCAGAGTGGTATAATCCTTTGTTCAGAAGTGTTTTTCATAAAAATATGTGGAGAAGAAGTTATAAAGAAATAAAAGCTGTATTGAATTTAGAAATTGATGGTGAATTAGCTTGGAATCGAGAATGTTTTCAAAAAATCTTGATTCCAACAATATGGAAATATTCTGTTTCGCTTATTAAATCGAAGTTAGAATTACCTTTTTGGCGTGATCCTAGATACCAAAGACTTTTTTGTGTTTCAATACTTAGTCGTTCTTCCCAATATATTACAGATTGCATTAATTATTTTGAATCTGTTGGACTTATTCCTTATATTACATTTCGCAAATTTCGTAGTTCACTAGATAGATTTAAAGCTGTGTATAATTATTTGCGATTAACGGGAGTATCTATTGTTATTGATGGAAAGTTAAATGAGGTTTTTTATTATTTGGAAAGTGATGAGATCCTTTTAAATAGCTTTGGGATTAATATTGACTATTTATTAGAGCGTGAGAAGAGTAATGGATTATCTTAATCAAGTACTCAGTGATAGTGATATATCGGAGATTGCTCTGATGTACGATGAGAATTTCTTGTTATCTTTAGATTCAGAGAATATAGAAAGAATAGTTAATTATTTAATAAAGCAAAATGTATCATGTACAAAAGCGATTCTTCTTTATCATCTTGATTTATTTTTGTTAGATTTTGAAGAATTTAAAGAAAAGTTTTTAAAGCTAAAAGAAAAGATGGGGGATGATTTTATTTTAGCTTTGAATTATAGAGTAGATTTAATAGAGAAAGTGTGGGGATTAGATGAGTAATGAGGAAAAAGAAAAGCTAGGGGAATATTTGGATAGAAAGGGTCTTGCTTTTTTGATTAGTGAGAAAATGTTTCAAAAGCCTCTTTCGGAAGTGTTAGAAATACTAGATATGCCAGAGTGGTATAATCCTTTGTTCAGAAGTGTTTTTCATAAAAATATGTGGAGAAGAAGTTATAAAGAAATAAAAGCTGTATTGAATTTAGAAATTGATGGTGAATTAGTTTGGAAGCGAAAATTGTTTCAAAAAGCGTTGACTCCATCGCTGTGGAGATATACTTTTTTGGCTATTAAACCGAAGTTGGAATTATCTCTTTGGAATAATCCTAAATATCAAAGATTTTTTAGTTGTTAAGCATTTAGTCATTCTCCTCAGAATATTATAATGGATTATCTTAATCAAAGTAGGAAGGTGAATAACAATCTTAAAAAACAAATTTGAGATTGTTTTTTTGTGTTATACTTAAGATGGAGGATTGATTATATTGGAAAAAGCAAAGGTTTATTTTATAAAAGGTATTTCTAAGGAAAGTTTAGTTAAAGTATATGAAGCTTTGGGTGTTAATTTAAAAGGCAAAGTGGCAGTTAAGTTGCATTCTGGGGAAGAAGGAAATCAAAACTATTTAAAGCCAGAATTTGTGAAAGATTTAATTTTGCATGTTGGAGGAACTGTGGTTGAATGTAATACAGCTTATGAAGGAAAAAGAAATACGACTGAGAAACATGAAAAATTAATGAATGATCATGGCTGGAGTAAGTATTTTGAGGTGGATATTTTAGATAGTGAAGCAGATATGGTGTTAGAAAACTCTAATGGAGAAATTATAAAGAAGAATTATGTGGGAGAAAAGATGAAAAATTATGATTCAATGCTTGTCTTGTCACATTTTAAAGGACATCCGATGGGTGGTTTTGGCGGAGCTATAAAAAATATTTCAATTGGACTTGCCTCAAGTAAAGGAAAAGGATATATTCATTCGGGTGGAATGGAAAATGCTTCTTTTGAAGAGATAATGAATGCTGATCATGATAACTTTCTAAAATCTATGGCTGATTCAGCAAAAACTATTACTGATTATTATAAAGATAATATCGTTTATATTAATGTTATGGTTAACTTATCGCGAGATTGTGATTGTTGCCATGTAGCAGAAGATCCTTGTATGGAAGATATTGGAATTTTGGCTTCGAAAGATCCAGTCAGTTTAGATCAGGCTTGTCTTGATTTGATATATAATTCTTCTGATCCGGGGAAAGATATGTTTATCGAAAGAGTAGAATCACGAAATGGGCTCTTAACAATCTTGAGTTCGGTAGAACAAGGTGTTGGTTCAAGGGATTATGAATTAATTTTGTTATAGATAAATTGGAAGAAAAATTTATCTTTTTTCTTGACTTTTAAAAATATTCACAATAAAATGAAAAAGTCGTTAAAAAAGGATGTGAGTATAATGAATAATGGTAAAGAAAATATTTTGGGAACAGAAAAGATCGGGAAGTTGATCGGTATTTTTGCAATACCTTGTATAATATCAATGTTAGTTAATTCCCTTTATAATATTGTCGATCAAATTTTTATCGGTTGGGGTGTTGGAATGCTTGGCAATGGTGCAACAAATGTGGTTTTCCCTTTTTCTGTTATTGCTCTAGCCATTTCTTTAATGTTTGGTGATGGTGCATCGAGTTATTTAAGTTTAAAATTAGGTGAGAAAAATAAAGAGGAAGCTTCAAAAGGGGTTTTTAATGGCTTATGTGGTTGTGCTATTGTTGCAATCGTTTTCACGATTTTGGCACTATTGTTTTTGCCACAGTTATTAAATTTTTTTGGCTGCACTGATGAACTTAGAAGTTATGCGACGGATTATGGGCGAATCATTACTTTTGGACTTTTTTTTGTCATGCTTGCGACATCTATGGGTTCAATTATTCGGGCTGATGGTAGTCCTAAGTATTCGATGATTTCAATGGTTTTGGGGGCTGTTCTAAATATTATTTTAGATCCAATTTTAATTTTTAAGTTTCATATGGGGGTAGAAGGAGCTGCTTGGGCGACGGTTATTAGTCAGTTTATAACTTTTTTGATTAATCTGTTTTATTTAAAAAAATTTAAGACAGTTTCTTTAGTAAAAGAGAATAGAAAATGGAGTTGGACTGTTTTAAAAAAAGTAGTTTTTTTGGGAATAAGTAGTTTTATTACACAAATTTGTATTGTTTTTGTCATTAGTATATCTAATAATTTACTTGGAAAGTATGGGGCTGGTAGTCAATATGGTAAAGAGATTCCGATTGCAGTTTTAGGAATCGTAGTGAAAGTAAGTCAGATTTTAAATAGTATTGTTTTGGGGTTAGCTATCGGGGCTCAACCAATCTATGGATATAATTACGGAGCTAAAAAATTAGATCGTGTTAAACAAACTTTAAAGATAGTTTTGACTATTAGTGTTATAATTACAACTTTGGCTTTGTTATTATTTCAATTAATTCCGGATAAATTAATTTTGCTTTTTGGTAGCGGAGATGCTAACTATATTGAGTTTGCCTGTTTAACTTTTCGGATTTATCTTATGCTAGTCATTTGTAATGGAATTCAAATCCCGGCTGGTATATTTTTTCAAGCAATTGGAAAAAGTAGTCGTAGTGCTGTTCTTTCACTATCTCGACAAATTTTATTTTTATTGCCAGCTATGATTATCTTAAGTTCTATTTTTGGCTTGATGGGAGTTTTATATGCAGGGCCAGTTGCGGATGGTTTATCTTTTTTGTTATCGGTTTGTTTTTTAAGACAAGAAATTAAAAATTTAAATAAATGGCATTCAACTATAGAAAATGAAGATGATGAAGAAGAGATTGTTAACGTAAGTAATCGTGGTGTTGTTATTACTATATCAAGAGAATATGGCTCAGGGGGAAGATATGTTGGAAGACTTGTGGCTGAGAAAATGGGAATAGGCTTTTATGATAAGAAGATTGTGAAGCAGTTGTCAAAAGAGTTAGGGTTTCTTGAAGAATATATAGAAAATATAGAACAAAAAAGAGAGGATTTAGATTCGTTTAATAACGGTTATTATGCTGGTCTTAGTAATGCTGATGTTTTATATTTAAAGGAAGCTGAAATAATAAAAGATCTAGCTAAGTCTTCTTGTGTTATTGTAGGTCGTTGTGCTGATTATGTTTTAAAAGAAAAGGAAAATGTCATTAAAATATTTATTTATAGTAGAATGGAAGATAAAATTAAGAGAGCGACAAAATATTATGGAGTTTCAAAAAAAGAAGCCAGTTCAGTCATTAATAAAATTAATAAACTTAGAAGAAAGCACTATAAGTTTTATACAGGTGATGATTGGGATGATAAAAGTCATTATGATTTGTGTATAAATAGTGATATTCTAGGGGTCGAAAAAACAGCGGATTTAATTTGTGATTTTATTAAAGAAAAAATAAATGATAAATCGGATGATTGTTAACTACTTGTCAGACGATGCTTTTTCGCGTATACTTATTATTAGTTTTAAAGGAGAGTAGAAAATGTTAAAGGCAATATTCTTGATTTTTATCGGTTTTTTCTTACTTATTAAGGGCGCTGATTATTTAGTAGAAGGTTCTAGTCAAATAGCTAAAAAGTTTCATATACCTGAGATTATTATCGGACTAACGATTGTTTCTATTGGAACTTCAATGCCCGAGCTTTTTGTCAGTATTACTTCAGCCTTGGATGGTTACTCAGATATGGCAATGGGAAATGTTTTAGGGAGTAATGTATGTAATTTATTGTTGATACTAGGTGTTTCAGCAGTGATGAGACCAGTTAATTTTCAAAAAGAAACTCGTCTTTTCGAATTGCCAATGAGTCTTTTCTTTACAGGAGTTTTCATGCTTTTAGCAAATACGGGAAGTGGTATTTCAAGAGGAGAAGCTCTTTTATTAATTTTTTTGTTTATGCTTTTTATATTGTATACAGTCTTTATCGCCTTGCGTGGGCAGGATTATTCAGAATTAAAAAAAGTTAGTAAAAAAGAAAAATTAAAAATTCCGGTCTTTAAAAATGTTTTTTTGATTGTCGTCGGGGTGATTGGTTTAAAAATTGGGGGAGATTTAACTGTATCGAAAAGTGTATTTGTAGCGGAACATTTTGGACTAAGTGAAAAACTTATCAGTCTTACAATCTTGGCTATCGGTACTAGCTTACCAGAGCTGGTGACAAGTGTTACGGCTGCTATTAAAGGAAATAGTGATATAGCAATTGGAAATATTATTGGCTCAAATATTTTTAATATGTTACTCATTATTGGGGTTTCAGCTTTTATTTTCCCAATTACCTATAATGCAAGTTATAATTTTGATATGATTGTGTTATTTATTAGTATGCTATTTTTGGCTTTATTTCCAATTATACCTCCTAAAAATGAAATGAGTAGAAGCAATGGCTTGATATATTTAGGGGGATATATTCTTTATTTATTATGTTTGTTTTTTTGGTAGAAGTTTAAGAATGGATGGGGTAGATAATGAAAAAAATTTATGTTTTATTGATGCAGACTTTTACTGTTCCAGCACAAATTATTAAAGTTTTTACATTATATAAGTATAGTCATGTAGGAATTTCTTTAAGTTCAGATTGTGATATTATATATAGTTTTGGAAGAAGAAAATGGAATAGTATTTTAAATAGCGGTTTTAGTATGGAACATAAAGATGGTGATTTTTTTAAGAATTTTAAAGATACTACTTGTCGAATATATGAAGTTGAAGTGAGTGATGATCAATATAAAATTGTTAAAGATATATTGGAACAAATGCAGGAGAATCAAGATTATTATAAATATGATTATTTTGGTTTGATTACAAGATATTTTAGAATTCCATTTCGGGTGAAGAATCGCTATGTATGTAGTTATTTTGTAGCATCAGTGTTAAAAAAAGCAGGAATTTATGATTTTTCGAAAGAGGTCTTTTTTGTTCAACCTAAAGATTTTGAAAAAATTCATATTTTTAAAGAAATATATACAGGAAAGTTTTTGTCTTATAAATAAGTTTTTGTATTATAATGGAGTGTAAGATGTTTAATAGAATATGTTTTTTATTTTTACTTTTTATGATTTATTCTTTTTTAGGATGGTTGATGGAAGTAATTTTGCAATTTTTGGAGAAGAAAAGATTTATCAATCGAGGATTTTTGATTGGGCCTTATTGTCCTATTTATGGATGGGGTTCGATTACTATTATTTTGTTACTTTATAAATATAAAGAAGATTTTGTAACGCTTTTTTGTATGGCAATTGTAATTTGTTCATTATTAGAGTATGGAACTAGTTTTGTGATGGAAAAATTATTTCATACTAGATGGTGGGATTACTCGGATAAAAAATTTAATATCAATGGAAGAATTTGTTTGGATACAATGCTTCCGTTTGGGATACTAGGTTGTATTGTTTTATATGTTATTAATCCTTTTTTTACGAATATATTGAATAATTTTTCGTCATTAGGTTTAAATATTGTGGCGATAATTTTGTTTGTTTTGTATTTAGTTGATAATATTATTTCTTTTAATGTTATATTTAAGATTAGAAAAACTATATGTAATGTGGAAAAAGATGCGACAGAAGAGATTACAAGAAAAGTTAAAAATATTTTGACTAAACAAGGGATTTTATATAGAAGAATGGTTAATGCTTTTCCAACAATTAAAAATACCAAAGAATATTTAATTAATTTACGAAAAAAGATTGATAATGATTTAAAGAAGTTTAAAGATAGGTAGTCAAAACTCTTTATTTTTGGTATAATAGGTATAAGATAAGGAGAGTAAGTTATGAAAAAATTAAATGAAAAATTAGCTATTATTACCGGGGGAGCAATGGGAAATGGATTAGGAGTTGCGAAAACTTTTTTGAAGTATGGAGCGAATATCGTAATTCTTGATTATGCTAAGGAAGTAGCAAAAACTGTTTTGGATTTGAAAGGTATGTATCCTAATCAAGAAATTAAGGGTTATGAAGTGGATATTAGAGATAAAGAAAAGTTAGAAAACATTATTAAAGAAGTATATGAAAATATGGGAGAAATTGATATCTTAGTAAATAATGCTGGGGTTTGTCAGTTGGAAACATTTGCGAATATGAGTGATGAAGTAAGAGATTTTCATATGGATATAAATATAAAAGGAACTTGGAATGTAACTAAATGTGTACTTCCTTATATGAAAAAAAATAGTGAGTCTAGTATTATCAATTTATCTAGTGTAACTGGTCCTAGAGTGGCTGATGTTGGAGAAGTGGCTTATGCAACGACAAAGGCTGCGATAATTGGCTTTACAAAAGCTTTAGCAATGGAACTAGTAAATGAGAAAATACGTGTTAATGCCATATTGCCAGGTTATATCTTAACACCAATGGTAGAAAAAATAGGTGAGCAAAGTAATCCAGATAATCCACGAGAAATTATTGATGGAATTGTAAAAGGAATTCCAATGAAGAGAATGGGGACAATTGAAGAGTTAGGAGAGCTCGCTGCGTTTTTAGCAAGTAATGAATCTAGTTATTTTACTGGGGCAGAATTTGTTATCGATGGAGGTAGTACATTGCCAGAGACAATGGTTGTAGGTGTTTAGGTATGTTTGGAAAAATTTTATATGTCAGTGATAATTCCGTTTTTATAGAAAATAAAGGAACAAGTGACCAACAAGGTGATTTGCTTAATTTACATCTTATTTTTGAACATGGTGATCAAAAGGTTTTAGGAGAAATTATTGAGTTAAAAGAAGATAAGATCGAAGTTAAACTTTTAGGTGAATATGTCGGGGGAAAATATTATAATGGGATTTTAAGAAAAGCAAGTTTAAATAGTACAATTAGAGTTATTAATACAGAAGAGTTATTAGAATTAGTAGGAAAAGAGTCTAATAAAAATTTTGTATTGGGAAAGAGCGCTACTTATAAAGATTTTAATGTCTGTCCAGAGATAAATGATTTATTTGCTAACCATATGTGTATTTTTGGAAATAGTGGTAGTGGTAAATCTTGTGGGGTTTCAAGAGTGGTTCAAAATATTATGAGTAATAAAATGGCTTTAGCTTATAATGCTAATTTGATTTTCTTCGATTCTTTTGGAGAATATAAAAATGCTTTTAAAAGTATTGATGCAATTAATCCTTATTATAACTATAAATTTATTACTTCAAGAATTAAAGATGAAGGCGATGTACTCATTAATATTCCGCTTAATTTGTTAAAAGTTGATGATATTGCGATTTTGCTTCAAGCTGATAAACATTCACAATTGACAATTATTGATAGAGCAATTAAGTATGCGAAAATTTTTGCATCTGATAGTCCTGAGGCGATTAAATATAAAAATAATATTATTGCTAATGCTTTAATTACGATTCTTTATAGTCAAAGTACTACTAGGCAAAAAAAGGATGATATTTTTTTGATTATTGATACTTGTCATACTGATGAATTTAACTTCGATACAGTAATTCCAGGACTAGGTTATTCGAGAAGTTTTAGTGAATGCTTTGCAATTGATTCTCGAGGACAGTTTGGTGAAGAAGTATTAATTACTGAATATATTTTGAAATTTATAAATGAGGAAATTGAAGAACTTAGAGAACCTGAGAATGCAGTTTATACACTTAATGATTTGGCAAATGCTTTAGAATTTACACTTATTAGTGAAGGCTTTAATCAAAATAAAAATATGCATGATGATGCCCAACTTTTAAAAGTACGGTTAAATACAATTTTACATAATGATTTAGGGCTTTTGTTTACTGGGAATTCTTTTGTGAGTCCTAGTGAGTTTGTGACAAATTTAGTTAGTAAAAATGGGAAGAAAGCACAAATTATTAATGTTAATCTGGAAGGGATTGATGATGCTTATGCTAAAGCTCTTGTTAAGATTTTCTCAAGATTAGTCTTTGATTTTGCAAAAGATAATGCCAGTCGTGCTACGGTTCCATTTCATTTGTTTTTAGAAGAAGCTCATAGATATGTTCAACAAGATAATGATGTGTTTTTACTCGGATATAATATTTTTGAGAGAGTAGCTAAAGAAGGTCGTAAGTATGGAGTTATTTTAGATATAATTAGTCAAAGACCTGTAGAAATAAGTGATACAGTTATTGCGCAATGTTCAAATTTTTTGATTTTTAAAATGACTCACCCAAAAGATATAAAATATATTGAAGAGATGCTTCCTAATATTAGTCAAGATGTTATTGAAAAAATGAAAATATTGCAACCAGGTACTTGTGTGGCTTTTGGTACTGCTTTTAAAATCCCAATGATTTGTAAGTTAGATATGCCTGATCCTCGGCCTTTCTCAGCTAGTTGTGATGTGTCTGGTTATTGGGATACGAGAAAAAGTATTACTGAAGATTTGGGATATAAGATTCCTGATAATAATCAAAATACGACAAGTAGTGGGGATGTTATAGCAGATGGTGGTGCTAATAGCGGTTCGCAAACTGGACGATTTATTGATCCAAATAGTTTGAATTATAGTAAAACTGGATTTTAAACTATGACTTTAAAGTGATAGTTTTTTTAATTCTGTGTTTAAAAATATGAGTAATTATGATAAACTTATAAAGTAGGGTGGATGTTTATGGGAAGAATGAACTTTCTATTACTTGCTGGTGCATATTATATTTTAACGATTATAATAATTATCGTTGTTTTGTCGTTGATTAATAAAAGAGAAAATCGAAAATTAAAGGATGAGATTGCTAAGTTAGAAAAAGATAAGAATTTGATCATTTCGGCTAGTATGTTGTCGGAACTTAATAAAGTGGAAGCTTTAGTGAATAATGAAGAGATGAAGAGTAAATATGATGATTGGCAAGAACGTTTTCATCACATTAAAGATGTGGAAATGCCAAGACTTGCTGATAGTATTAATGAACTCGATGCCCTTTTTATGAATGGGGATTTGAAAAGTTTAAAAGGGTTAGTTTTAAAAACTGATTTTGATGTTAATTATTTGAAAACTAAAGCTGATTTTTTATTAGAGGAAATAAAGGAAATAACTTTAAGTGAAGAGAGAAATAGAGAAGTTATTACTAAATTAAAAGCAGAATATAGAAATATTGTTTCTACTTATAAAGATCATTTAAACGATTATGAAATTGTTAAAGTACCAATTGAATTACAATTTGAAAATATCGATAAATTATTTCAAGCTTTTGAAAATGCGATGGAAGAAAATGCTTATACTGAGGTAGGAAAGATTGTTAAAGCAATTGATGATATTATTGTTAATTTAAAAGTTGTTGTGGAAGAAACACCTTCAATTGTGGCTTTAGGAAAAAATTTGATACCTAAGAAAGTTGAAGATATTAAGTCTATTTGCGAAAAAATGAGCAAAGATGGATATAATTTAGAATATTTAAATATTGATTATAATATTAAAGAAGCAGATAAAAAGATGCAAGATATTTTTCAAAGATTGAATGTTTTGAATCTAGAAGATTCTTTGTTTGAACTGAAAACGATGCATGATTATTTTGATTCTTTATATAATGATTTTGAAAAAGAAAAAATTTCAAAGAGAATATATGAAGATTATAGTCGAAGTATTTTACTTAAGTTGACAAGACTTGAAAAAATAAATAATGAATTATATAAAAAACTTGGGGATATAAAATATAGTTATGATTTGAATGATGATGAAGTTTCTGTTATTGCAGATTTAAAAGATGAGATATCAGATTTAAGAAATCATTTTGATAAAGTTATTGATGTAGGAAGAAGTCATATTTGGGCTTATTCTAAATTAGCAAGGGAACTTGAGTTAATTAATTCTAAGCTTTTTAAAACAGAAGAAAGGTTGAATGTTGCTTTGAGAACTTTAGGTAGTTTGAAAGAAGATGAACATAGAGCTAGAGAGCAATTAGATGAAATTAAAAAATTATTGTTTCAAACAAAAGAAAAAGTTCGATCTTATAAACTGCCTATTATTCCTAAAAATTATTATGTAGAGTTGGCTGAGGCTATGGAAGCAATTGAAGAAATGGTGAAAGAACTAGATAAAAGACCTATTTCGATTAAGACTCTTAATATGCGAGTTGATACAGCTCGGGATTTAGTTTTGAAAGTTTATAATACTATTAATGAGACAATTAAAACAGCGAAGATGGCTGAGATGGCAATTGTTTATGGAAATAGATATCGGGTGACAAATAAGGAAGTGGATTTCGGATTAGTTAAAGCAGAAAATCTATTCTATAAGGGGAATTTTAAGAGTAGTTTAGAAAATGCGATTAATGCCATTAATATTGTTGAACCAGGAATTCATAAAAGATTATTGGATGAGTATAAATAAAATACTCTTTTTTAAACAAAAAAATTTGTTACTATATCATTTATTTGATATAATTAACTTATAAGATATGTGGTGATAAAATGAATTATATTATAATAGCAGATAGATTAGCGGATAAGATAAATTTTTGTAAAGATACAGCTGCCATTTGGCAATTTATAGGATATCTTTTATTCCTTTTGAAAATTATTATACCGCTTGTCATTATTGTTTTAGGAATTGTTGATTTGGCAAAGGTTGTTGTTTCTCATGATGATAAGGCGATGAATATGGCTTTTTCTTCGCTTGTTAAAAGATTGATCATGGGAATTGCAATCTTTTTTGTACCAACACTTGTATCTTTAGTCTTTTCGGCGATTAAAGAGGCTGCTCCATATTTGGATAGTGCTGATGCTTGTCAGGTATGTTTATTAAGACCTAGTAGTCCACAGTGTACACTTTATAAGAGAGGTAGATAATGATATATTTAGATTATAGTGCTACAACTCCAGTTTCATATGAAGTGCTTGATACTTTAAATAAAGTGACAAAAGATTTTGTGGGAAATGCAAATTCTATTCATAGTCTGGGTGTTAAATCATCAGAATTACTGGAAAATGCTACGAAACAAATTGCGGATATTTTTGGGATTTTTCCAAATGAAATAGTTTATACCAGTGGAGCAACAGAAGCTAATAATATGGCTTTAATCGGGGTAGCTCTTGCTAATCATAAAAAAGGAAAACATATTATTACTTCTAAATTAGAGCATCCTTCCATTTATGCAATATGTGATTATTTGAAAAGTATCGGTTTTGAGATAAGTTATGTAAATAATGATGAAGAAGGATTAATAGATTTTGATGATTTGAAAAAATTGATTAGAAAAGATACTATTCTGGTTAGTATTTGTGCTGTTAATTCAGAGTTGGGGATTAGACAACCTTTAAAAATGATAAGACAAATTGTAAAGAAAGAGAATATGGCGACAATAATTCATTCCGATATGACTCAAGCTATTGGCAAAGTGGCAGTAAATTTTCGAGATGTCGATTTAGCTAGTATGAGTGGACATAAGATTTTTGGACCAAAAGGAATTGGTTTTTTGTATAAAAGTTCGATGGTTAAACTAACGCCTTTAATATATGGCAGTGGTAAGTCAAATGATTTGAAACCGGGAACACCTCCACTTCCTTTGATTGCATCTTTATCTAAGGCTTGTAGACTTGCTAATGTGGATTTGGAAAAGAGAGAAAGGTTTATTAATCTTTTAAATGAAAAAATTGTTGCTAGTATAAGTAAGCATTCAGATATTTTAATTAATAAAACTAAATATTCTATTCCTCAGATATTGAATATTAGCTTGATGAAAGTTATGCCAGAGTCATTTATTCATGCGATGGAAAAACATGAAATTTATTTTAGTACTAATACAGCTTGTTCTAGTGGTGATCTTTCAAGTAGTGTGATGGCTATTTATAATGATAAAACAAGAGCTAAACATACAATACGTATTAGTTTATCTTATACTTCAACGACTGATGAAATTAATAAGTTTTTGAAAATATTTGATGAAGAATATACTAAATTAAGAGGTCTTATAAATAATAAGACTAAAGTGGAAATGTAATCTTTTTATATTTTTTTAAAGAAGAGGTGTTATTTATGCTTGTTTTCAAGCAAATGTTGGTATAGATGGACTAGCTAATACAATAGATAATCTTATGTACGAATGTTAAAGCTATATTAAAAAATAATAAGAAAATAATGTCTCTTTTTAGGGTGTTTCTTCTAGTTTTGTCAAGATTTGTCGGATATCAAGACAAGTCTTTTTTTATGTGTATAATAGGTAGCTAGTTGTTCGAATAACTAATGAAAGGAATAAATAATTATGAAACTAGAAGAAGTTTATCTAAAAGATAAATTTGCGACAAAAATATT
>CAMNRN010000018.1 GCA_946553095.1 uncultured Mycoplasmatota bacterium | reverse complement strand
TTCAAATTAATTTAATCTTTTTATTTAGTGAGTACTTGACAGGTACTAGCATCTAGTTCTTCTTCTTTTTTTTTGATATAATGAATTTATAAAGTGGTGGTATTATGAAAAATTTAATTTTAATAGATGGCAATAATTTGATGTTTAGAAGTTATTATGCAACGGCTTATAGTGGAAAGCTTATGAAGAATTCGAAGGGTTTTCCAACTAATGCGTTGTTTGGTTTTGTTTCAATGATTAATAAAATTATTGCGGAGGAAAATCCAACTTATATGGCAGTTGCTTTTGATGTTGGAGTTAACTTTCGAAAAGAAAAATATGATTTTTATAAAGATGGCCGAATTGCTATGCCACCTGAGTTAAAGGCGCAAATGCCTTTGGCAAGAGAAATATTAGATAAGATGGGAATTAGACATTTTGAATTAGAACCTTATGAAGCTGATGATATTATTGGGACAATTGTAAAAATGACTGAAAGTGATCCAGATTTTCGAAGTATAATTGTTTCTAGTGATAAAGACTTATTGCAGCTTATTAGCGATGAAACAGAGGTTAAATTATTAAAACAGACAGGGTTTATTCGGTATAATTTAAAGACTTTTAAAGAAGATTGGAAAATTCATCCGATTAGAATAATTGATTTGAAAGCGTTGATGGGAGATTCTTCAGATAATATTCCAGGAGTTAAAGGAATTGGAGAAAAAACGGCTTTAAAGTTATTGCAAGAGTATGATTCTTTAGAAAATCTATATGATCATATTGAAGAAATAAAAGGGAAAACTAAAGAGAAATTAGAAACTGATAAAGATAATGCATTTATGAGTAAAGAGATTGCGACAATCTATAGAGATGTTCCTTTTGATATTGTTTTAGATGATTTGTTATATACTCCAGATGATAATAGTGAGCTTATTACATTATATAAAGAGTTGGAATTTTACTCTCTTTTGAAAAATATGGGAAAAGAGAAAGTTAAAGAAGAGTTGAAATTTGTAAGTGTAGAAAAAGTAGAAGATTTAAGTCTTGATGATGAAATAGCTATTTGTTTAGAACTTGATGATAGTAATTATCACATGGCTTCAATTGTGGCAATGGGAATTACAGATAGTAAAAATACGTATTTTGTCTCTGGGGATCTAGTAATAGATGTTCTTAGAAAAATAAAAGATAAGAAAATTATTACATATGATGCTAAAAAAATAATTTGTAGTACCAAAGAAAAGATAAATTGTACTTTTGATGTTATGGTAGCGGCTTATTTACTTAATTATAATATTAAAGATGATTTAGCTTATCTGGCTAATCAATATGATCAAGAATTGGAGTTTTACGATAATTTAAAGAAGGAAAAGTTTGTTTTTGAAAAAGTTCAAAAAGAAGTTTGCAAGAGAAGTCTATTTTTATATAAGCAAAAGCCAGAGTTTCTTAAAGCTTTGGAGGATAATCAATGTTTGAGTTTGTATATGGATATTGAAATGCCTTTGATTAATGTTTTGGCAGATATGGAAATGACGGGAATAAGTGTTGAAAAGAATGTTTTAGATGAAATGCAAAGTGAAATAGAAGTGAAGATAGAACTTTTAACTCAAGATATTTATAATTTAGCAGGAATGGAATTTAATATATCTAGTCCAAGACAGTTGGGAGAGGTATTATTTGAAAAATTAGAAATTGCTAAGGGGAAGAAAAATAAAACTGGTTATAAAACAGATGTCAAAGTTTTAGAAAAGTTGGTAGATAGACATCCTATTGTGGCGAAAATACTGGAATATCGAAATTTGACTAAGTTAAAAGGAACTTATATCGAAGGGTTAGAAAATTATATTTTGGATGATGGAAAGATTCATACCATATATAAACAAACTTTGACAAGAACTGGAAGGCTTTCTTCAACTGATCCTAATTTGCAAAATATTCCAGTTAGAGAAGAACTAGGTAGGAAAATTAGAAAAGCTTTTGTCCCTAGTAATGATTTATTATTGAGTGCCGATTATTCGCAAATAGAACTTAGAATCTTGGCTCATTTATCGCAAAGTAAGGGATTAATAGATGCCTTTTTACATAATGCTGATATTCATACAAGAGTTGCTAGTGAAATCTATAATATTGCAGAGGATCAAGTAACAAAAATAATGCGAAGAACTGCTAAGGCAGTGATATTTGGGATTGTATATGGTATTAGTGGTTTTGGTTTGGGAGAAAATTTGCATATTTCGAAAAAAGAAGCTGATGATTTTATTAAGCGATATTATGAACTTTATCCTGAGGTGAAAGAGTATACTGATCAATCAATAAAAAGAGCTTATGAGACTGGGGGTGTTGTGACTTTATTTGGGAGAAAAAGAATTATTGAAGAAATTAATAATCCTAATTATTTGATTAGACAAATGGGTGAGAGAATGGCCATGAATACGCCAATTCAAGGAACTAGTGCCGATATTATGAAGATGGCGATGATAAAGGTTTATGAAAGATTTCAAAAAGAGAATTTTCAGAGTAAAGTGTTGTTGCAAGTACATGATGAGATTATTGTCGATGTAAAATCTTGTGAACTAGAAGATGTTAAAAGAGCTATTAAAGAAGAAATGGAACAGGTTTTTAAATTAGATGTTCCTTTATGTGTGGAAATTGATACCGGGATTAATTGGTATGAAGCAAAGTAAAATAGGAGGTTTTTTATGCCAGAGATAGCAGAAGTTGAAACAGTACGAAAGACGTTGAAAGAGAAGATATTAGCTAAAAAAATAATAAGTGTAAATATTGTCTATCCGAGAATTGTTGAAAGCCCTAAGGATGATTTTGTAAATATTTTGGTGGGAAGATGCTTCCAAGATATAAAAAGAATTGGCAAGTGGCTATTGTTTGACTTGGGTGATTATTATTTGCTTAGTCATCTTCGAATGGAAGGAAAGTTCTTTATCAAAGATTCTTGTGAAAAAATAGTTAAGCATGAGCATGTTATTATCAATTTTGCGGATAATACTTCACTTCGATATCATGATACCCGAAAGTTTGGGAGAATGAATTTAGTAAAAAAAGAAGATTTAGATCAAGTTCCAGCTATAAAAAAACAAGGGATAGAACCTCTTGATGATAAGCTTACTAAAGAATATTTGTTTAATCGTTTTAAAAAGAAAAATATTCCGATGAAAACCCTTTTGCTCGATCAGACAATTATCAGTGGGCTTGGAAATATTTATGCTAATGAAGTTTTGTTTGCTGCGAAGGTAAATCCTCTTAAGAAAGGTTCTGACATTTCTTTAAAAGAGTGTGAAAATATCGTTTTAAGTTGTAACTCTATAATAAAAAAAGCCATTGAAGAAGGCGGAACAACGATTAAAAGTTACACTTCGTCATTGGGTGTTACAGGTAGATTTCAACAATATTTGATGGTTCATAAACGAGAAAATGAGGCTTGTCAGTTTTGTGGGGCATTGATTGAAAATATTAAAGTTGGGGGAAGAAGTACTTATTATTGCCCTAATTGTCAAAAGTAGTTTAGAATCATAAAAAAATCTCTATTTTGGTAGAGTTTTTTTTAAATCCTATTTTTCAAGGTAGTAGGCATAGTATTCATCAAAGGTGATATTTTCTTCAAAGCATTTAGTAGCAACATCAACCCCAACATAGCGGTAATGCCATGATTCATAGCTATAACCAGTGATATTAACTTTATCTTCGGGGTATCTTAAGACAAAACCATATTTGTGAGCATTTTCTTTTAGCCATGCTGCTTCTGGAGTATCTTTAAATGTGCTTTGGTTACTGTTGTTTTTACTAAATATGTCTAATGAAAGTCCCGTTTGATGTTCGCTTGACCCAGGACGGGCAGCTACACTATCAGCATATTTTTCGCCTCGACTGTTTTTGCGGTCATTATATACTTTTTCTTGGTCTTGATAAGATCGATAGGCTGAATTGATCATAAGATAATAACCATCTTCCATCGCTTGATCCCACATTTCTAAAAAGGCGTCTAATGTTACTTGGCGTGTTTTTTTACTTCCTTTTGTACCCCAGGCATATTTGGTTGAAATGGTTACCAATTCAGTCGGTTCATAATCACTTGGTAGAGCATAGTATTTATTCACTAGCATTAATGTATCTAAAGATTGATTGGTATTTTGTAGTTCTTCATAATATTTTTTGTCTAAATGAAGATTAATGTTGCGAACGATCTCAGATAATTCTTTCTTCTTGTTTTTTTCTTTATAAGATAAGTATTTTTCAAAATTTTTCTTTAGAAAATACTTTTCATCAATTAAGTTTAAGATATCTTCATTTTTTTCAGATTCTAGAAAAATATCTAGTTCTTCATTTTTGAATACTTCTTTTAATTTGTTAACTTCGTCTTTGGTGTAGCCGATTTCCAATAGTTTATATTCATAAGTTTGTTTATATTGATAATCTTTATAAATATTTATTCCCGAATAGATAGCAATACTTAAGAATAATATAACAACGAAAAATACCCAAACGCCTTTTTTTAATTTTTTTCTAGTTGCCATTTAAAACCTCCTTAATTTAAATAAATTATAACATCTTTCTATTTACAAATAAAGTATTATGTAGTACTATTTTAATATAGCAGTAAGGTGGTACGATGAAGGAAAATAAGCAAATTGTGGCTTTATGTAAAAATTTTTATAAGATAATGAATTTTGAACCCATGTCCGGAGATTTGATTACAAATAAGTTAATTAGAATTTATGGGGAATATATTTTTAAAATAGATATTAATGATGAGGAAGCAGTTAAGTCTGTTATTGAGCTTGATCGAGTTTTGGATAATTACTTGAATGATTATGGATTTCGAAGAGAGTTACAACAAAAAATAGTGAAGATAAAATTAAAAAGGGATGTTAAAAATCCTTTGAGAGAATTTATCAGTCATATTATTAAAATATTTTATGATTATGAGGAATATACTACGAAGGTTATTTGTATTTCACGGTGGATATAGATTTTATCCCTTTTTTTATACCTAAAAGGCTTAAGATTGTAATTAGAAATATCAGTAGTATTGGTACAAAATTTTGAAAAATAGTGACCGTAACTTTATAGTCACTGATTACAAAGTTACCTACGATAAATAAAAGAATAAATAAGATTATATAAGTGAAAATATTGTTTTTATAATGACAAATATCTTTTATTTTCTTTGATGCATAAGATAAAGCTATAAATATGTCAAAGACCCAGTTGATGGCTAAGAAACTTTCGATATTTTGAATAAAGTTAAAATAGTTAATGAGTCTTAATACTGTAAATTCGGGATAACTGAAGGTTTTTTCCAAGTTAGATCCAAAGCAACCAGTAATATAAAAAATCATAATAAATATTACAAGAAAGGTTAAAAAGTAGGATTTTAAGTTTGTTTTATAAGAACATTTATCTTCTAGCATTAAAAGATAAGGAGCTGTTGTTAATATGGCGTAATTCATAGTGGAGATAAATAGCTTGGAATGAGATATTGTATAAATTGGGAGAAAGTTTTCGGTTTTTATATAGGGAACTATTGCGACTACTTTAATTGATATGGCGACAAGGGCTATCCAAAATAAAATTTGGGCTACACGAGATATGGCAAGCGTTCCTTTGTTACCTAAGTAAATAGCTAAGAATAAAAATGGAGCACAGGAGACGATCGCTTTGGTGAATGGGAGGTAATAGGCATAAATAAAGGTAGCAAAGACGATAAATAATAGAAAAACAAATGCTAGATAAAATAATAGTAGGGATAAGCGAATTAATAGATTTAGAGGAGTCTTTTTGATGAGATAGTTGTGGATAGATCCTTCAATAGAATTGCTTAGTTTTGTATAAATAAATAAAATGAGTGATCCGAGAATAAAACCAAGAATACAAGCAATCCAAGCGTCTTTTTCACCTGCGGTTAATACAAGTGATACTCCAGCGCCGAGAAAAAGGGAACGACTTATAAGAAATTTACTTTGTAAATTTTGGGTTTCAGTCATTTTCATAGATACTGTACACCAAACCTTTCTTGTTTATGATAACTTTAATATCAGTGTTTATTTTGGCATTTTGCCATAGTTTATCGTTTTTATCGCGGGATTTTATATAATATTTGTTAGCAAATCCTAAAATATCAGTGTCGTTTTTTTGTAACTCTTCGATAAATTTCGTTATTTCTTCATTGAGTAATTTTGAAAAGTCTTCGTCTAAAGTATTTAGAATATCAACGTTTTTGATATCAAAGTTGGGACCATTGTTCATGATTTTAGCGCGATAGACACCAGCAATGTTAATCTCATCTTTGGTGATTTTTGTTTCACTTTTGGTATCGAATATAGCTATTGTAAATGTTTTTCCTTCGTAAGTTAGACTAAATACTGGTTTTCTAAGTTCGTTTCTTAAAATATTATATAAGGAAGCGTTTTCATTAGAAATGATGTTTTTCATTTGATAATCTTTGAATAGGGCGAGTCCATTGATGTAAAAGTCTTTTTCTTTCATACTGATGATGCTGATTGAGCCATCTTTGCCAAAGTCAACCATCTCTTGTAAAAATACATAGAATTTTTTGTCAATAGCATAGTTAGAGGCAAAAGCATTGGTTTGGAGCAATAGTAAAATGGCGCTGGAGGCGATAGGATTCTCGTCAGTTGTGATTGTATAAACATCTTCAGGCTTGATGTCTTTGCTTACGACAATATTAAAATTTTCTCTTAAGTATGTACTACGAATGAAAAAGTCAGCAACATCTTGAAGATGATTTTTAGCAATTTCTTCGCTGATTACTACGAGTTTTACATGAGGGTAGTATGCTCTGTGACTTAGTTTGTCAGCGGTTTTTTCTAAGGCTGTGGCGAGTGATTGGTCTTTTCCAGTTCTGATGTAGGTTGTGATTTTATCTTTACCAGATTTTTCATTTAATATTTCTAATGTAACTACGTATTCATCGTTTTGGTAGTCTATGCCAATCCCACTTACGATGGCCATCTCATTAATTTCTTTGTAATCTGCACAGCCGGTTAAGAGTAACATAAAGAATACAAAAAAGATTATTTTTTTCATTAATGATTCTCCTTTTCTTTAGTGGTGTTTTGATAGACAAATAATTTGCTTCTTTTGGTGTCTTTGCGAAGTGGTGATTTAATGACAACATCGTGGAAATAAGATTTGTCATAGGGCGAGAATGGTGCTAAATACAAGTGATTAAATGATGTCGTATTGGCTGTGTATATAAGGAAATATAAAAATGCTAGAGCCAGTCCATATAAACCAAATAAAGCGGCACCAATTATGAATATGACCCGGAAAAAACGGATCGAATTGTTTAATTCTGTGCTGGTGAATATAAGATTAGAAATAAATGTGATGGCGACAATTATAATCATAATCGGGGTGACTATACCAGCTGATACTGATGCTTCACCAATAATGATGGCTCCTAAAACTGAAATGGCAGATCCATAGGAAGAGGGAAATCTTAAATCACTTTCTCTTAGAACTTCACAGACTAGAAGCATGATGATAGTCTCTATAACCGCGGGGAAAGGAACACCATCTCTTTGAATTGCAAAGTTTATAAGTAAGGTTGTGGGAATCGCTTCTTGATTGTAATTTATTAAAGCGATATATAAGGCTGGAGTTACAATCGTGATAAAAAAGGCAATAATTCGTAGTATTTTAATGAAGTTGACATTGATGCTTTTATTGTAGTTGTCGAAATTTGGATTAATATAATCAATTAAGTAGGAAGGAAGAATTAATGCCATCGGAGAAGTATCCATCATGATGACGATTTTGCCTTCTAGTAAGGCCATTGATACAATGTCAGGTCGTTCAGTCTGATAAACGGTCGGGTAGATACTTTTATTTTCACCATCTAATAAAAACGCCAAACTACTGGAATCTATTATACCATCGATGTCAATTAATTCTAGTTTTTCTAATATGTTATTGACTAAATTTTTGTCAGTAATATCGTCAAAGTATAAAACGCCAACTTGAGTATTTGTTTTTCGTCCAATGATTCTATTTTCAATTTTTAAAGTATTGGATTTGATTCGTCTTTTGATGAGTCCTATGTTAGTTTGATAGTTTTCAGTAAAAGCATCTTTGGGTCCCATGATAGATGGCTCTACATCACTGATGTTTATACTTCTAGTTAAGTCAGCTTTAGTTTCAATTGCAAATATTTGATTTTTTAAAATAACTAATGTGAAACCATTAGTTAAGTAGAATTCCATTTGATCTTCTTCATTAACTTGAACGGTATTTGGTCCAGCTAAAAATGAAGCAAAATTTCTTTTAGTTATTTCATCTTTTTTTAGGACAATGTTTTTTAAGATATAATCATTTACTTTATCACTACCAGAGACTGTTTCTAAAAAGATAATGTATAAATTAGTAAATCTTGTTAAGGAGATTTCTTTTACGATTAAATCGGGATTGTTTTTAAATTCAGTTTTTATTCTATTAACTATAGGATTCATCTTCTCACCAGTTTTAGTATTGTCAAAAATTGGATAAATTATACTTAATATATGGTAGAGATTTCTATTTTTTGATATACTCTATTTAGTGTTTTTATGAGGTGTGTTATGAGTTTTTTTAAAAAGTATTGGTTAAGTTTAGCATTTTTTGTTTTGGCTATCTTTGTTTTAGTAAATAATTTTTATTTAAGAAGTAGTGAATGGGAATTGGTTTTTAAATTTATATTTTTAGTTCTTTATGTTGGCGTCTTGGGAGTACTAAAAATTACAAAAACATTTTTATTTACGATAAGTGTTGGTCTTATTTGTATTCCTTTAGCATTAATGATTATATTTTGGGGTACAGTTGTAGTGATGTCAACTGAGTTTATCGAAAATTCAATATTTCCAATGATTATTTTTGTCATTGGAGTAACGCTCGGAATTTGTTCTTCGAGATTCGGACAAAGTATTTTCTATAATGAAAATAAAGTTCGACAAGGAATAAGACGGTTACTATTTAGGAAGGATAATAAAAATGAAAGCAACGATTGAAAAAATGGATCATCAAGGACAGGGGATTACACATGTTGATGGGGTTGTCACATTTGTTCCTAAGTGTATTTTAGGTGATGAAGTATTACTTAATTTAAAGAAATGTAAAAAACATTACAATTTGGGGGAAGTAACAGAATTTATTAAAAGAGGGGAAGGTTATCAAAAAGAGTTTTGTCCTTTTTATCAGAAGTGTGGGGGATGTCATTTACAAAATTTAACGTATCAAAAGTCGATTCAGTATAAATGTAATAAAATTAAAGAATTGTTTCAAAAAATAGGTGAAGAAGTTAATCCAATTGTTATTGAAAATTCTAGTCAAGAATTTTATCGTAATAAGATAGAATTAAAGATTGTTGATAAAAAAATCGGCTTTTTTCAAGAAAAAAGTAACCAGATTGTAAAAATAGAAAAGTGCGCAATAACTAAAAAGTGTATTAATGAAGTTATTCCGTTTATAAAAACTTGGAATATTTGTAATGGGGAAGTTATTTTAAGATGTAATTATAATGATGAAATTTTAATCGTTATTAGGACTAATGATAAAATAGATTTGGATATCGAGGCTCTTAGAAAAAAAGTAAAACTGGTAGGCGTTGTCTTAAATGACACAACAATTTTTGGAGATAATTTCTTTTTTGAACGTGTCAATAAGCTTCTTTTCAAAGTTTCTTATGATTCTTTTTTTCAAGTTAATTCTTTAGTGGCTGCTAAATTATTTGAGACTGTGGCGCTTGAGATTCCTGATGATAGTAGGGTTTTAGATCTTTATTGTGGAGTTGGTACTTTTTCTCTTCACGTTGCTAAGAAATGTCAAAAAGTTGTCGGCGTCGAGGTGGTTTATAACGCGGTTTTAAATGCTATATTAAATGCTAAACTTAACAAAGAGACTAATGTTCAGTTTGTTTTAAATGATGTGTCAAAGTTTATTGATAAAATTAATCTTCTTTTTGATGTTTGGATTATCGATCCTCCACGGTCGGGAATTGATAAAAAAGTATTAAGTGCAATGTTAAATAAAAAGCCATCACTTATTGTTTATGTTTCATGCGATCCTCAGACTTTAATTAGAGATTTGGAACAATTAAAGAAAAGTTATGAATTATCTAAGCTATATATCTTTGATATGTTTAGTTATACGTATCACGTTGAATGTGTGTGCGTGTTAAAAAAAATATTGTAGAGATTGTCTGGGGATGATATGTTTCCACATACCACTTTAACTGGTATGTGTTGTACTTAGAATTATAAAGGAGGTTTTAGGTTATGAATGAATTATTAGTAAAAGAAAATATACAAATTGAAGATATGATTTTTGAAATAAGAGGAAAGCAAGTTATTTTATCATCAGATGTTGCAAAGTTATATAAAACAGAAACAAGAATTATAAATCAAACGATTAAAAGAAATATTATGAGATTTCCAGAATCATTTTGTTTTCAATTGACTATGGAAGAAGCGATAAACTTGAGATCACAATTTGTGACCTCAAGTTTAAGAAATGAGCTGGCACATGGCGGAATAAGATATTTACCATATGTTTTAACTGAACAAGGTATAATGATGTTATCTGGCCTTCTTAAAAGTGATGTTGCTGCCAAGGTAAATGTTCAAATCATTGATGCTTTTGTTGTTATGAGAAAATTTATTTCAGGTACAATAGCAAATCAAAGTTTTATAAATAATTTGGTTTATAAGCATGATGAAGAAATAAAGTTGCTAAAAGATTCTTTTGATAAATTACAAGAAAAAGAAAAAAACAATGCAATATTCTTTAATGGACAGATTTATGATGCTTATTCTTTGCTTTTAGATATTTTAAAGAGCTCAAAGAAAGAAATAATTATTATTGATAATTATGCTGGTAAAGAATTGTTAGATATTTTAAAAGAAATAGATGTTAAAATAATAATTTATTCTGCAAATATGAATGAAACATTAATAAAAAAATATAAAAGTCAATATAGCAATGTTGAACTAGTATTTAATAATAAATTCCATGATAGATTTATTATTATAGATAACAAAGATATATATCACTGTGGTAGTAGTTTTAAAGATTTAGGAAAAAAGTGTTTTGCTATTAATAAAATAGAAAGCAACAAAATTTTAAATGATGTTTTAGATGAAATTAGAAAGTAGTATATACTATAGTAATTAACTGCTATATATTCATAATAAACATTGTACCTATTTTGTTTGTATATTATGACAAGTCAGTTGTGAACAAAAGAGATAAAATTAGATATTGAAAAAATTTAAGAGCGTAGTATAATTTTATTGAAAGGAAAGGTGTAAAAAGTTAACTTATGAGGTATCGAAGTTTGAGGTATGACATATGGATTTGTTTGCTTTTGGCTTATTTGATTAGTTTAGTTCCGGTGGGAATAATTAAACATGGTTTAAAAGATAACTATGAAGATTACAGAGAAGAACATACTGTTAATGATGGAGATATTGGTGGAAAGGCGTCAGATGATGTCTTTAGAGCAGAGAGTGTGGAAGATCTTTTGAGTCATGATACTTTTACAGTTATTTCGCCAGGAATTCAGTATATGAATAAAGGTGCTGGCTATTATGGAAAGTATTATATGCATGCTTTAACTCTTCCAAGTGGAGAGAAAGTGGCGGCAATATATAATACTGATTCAGTGCAAAAAATGGGAGATTCAATTTATTCTGGGGATTCTATTTTGCCAGTTGGAAAAGTTGTCTTTGAGGATTTAACTCAAAATGAATCATTTATTAATCAAATTGAGTATAAAGAGAAGTTAAGTCGAACTGATTTTTATGTTGATATGATGGGAAATGGTGGCAAAGTAAGTGAAGAAGACTTTGAAGAAATGAAAGTTCTTCCTGCGCAAATTATCACAATTGTGGTGGCTTTTTTGCTTATTCATGCTTTAGGTTCAAAATTGGGGATTTTTCCATATTTCTTCGCACCAAAGAAGAAGCAAGAATCTGAATGGAAATAATAAAATTATAGTGAGGAGTTGTTAGAAATGGAACAAGATAAAATTAAAAAAGTTAATGTGGGGTATTTATTAGGTTATATATTTATACCAATTATTGTATGTACAATATGTTTTATTTTAAGTTATTTATTTTTTAAAAAAGGAAATATGGCAGTAATTCTTATCATGGGGCCTAGTATTTTGTCTTTTTTATGGTGGATTTTAGGAAATACACTTATTTATAGAAGTAAAAGGAAAAGATTCCTTAGTGAGCTTGATCAAACTGGTTTTGCTAGAAATCATACTTTTTATGGGGATAATAGTGTCGTAGTTGTCGATATGGAAAATGGGGAAATAGCTATTTTATTTAGTTGGAATCCATTTGTCTCTTATCGCGTTTCAGCTAATAGAGTTTCTAAAGCCTGGGTCGATGATGGTCGCGGAGGAAAAGGTTTCTTAGAAGGTAGTAGTCGTGTTAGTTTTTTATTTATGATTGATGATATAAAAATAAGAGTAAATACATTTACTTCTAATCAAAGATGGAGAATGGATAGCGATTATATTTTAACTGGAATTTCTAAAGCAGATAAAATGGTGGAAGTTATCGAAACAGCGCAAAAGAAAGCAAAATAATTATGGGATTATTTAAAAAGATTAAAGCTAAGTTGTTAGATTCATGGTGTGGGGAATGTACATTAGAAATGGAGAGAGTCTATCATCAGCTTTTTATGTTGCCTCAGACGGTGGGACATTATACTTCACATAGTGATGCTAAATATTATGAAAAAAATTTAGTAAAGGTAAATGTCAAAAAAGATATTCCAACAGGGAATTATGCTTGTGGGATTGACGTTTATAAATGCCCTAGTTGTGGTCAGAAAATTGTTAAATTATCAATTTTTTTGCCTGTGCGTGATGCTTTAAAATATGAAGATTTTATTGTGTTTTCTGAAGGGGAATTAGATTCTTTTATTAGTAGGAATTAAGATAAAATGGTTGAAATATGCCATTTTTTTTAATATAGTATTTTTAGGTGGGAAAATGACAAGAAGGTTATATTATAAAAAATTAGAAAGCATTTTCTTTAATTTTATGAGTGTAAGTGATTTATTTCAAGCAAATCCTCGGAAATTTAATGAATTGTTATCAGAAGAATTGGGAAATATAAAGGAAGATTTAGGTAAAAAAGAGTCACAAAGAGTAAAAAAAGATTTAATAAATAGATTTTTTTTAGAAGTGGGAATAAAAAAGACTTTAAAGATGTTGCAAAAGATTTTGGTGATGGTGGATGATTGCCCTCCAACTAATAATTTGCTTGTTGCAATTGTGCAAGAGATGATTTGTGAAGTGGAAAAATATTATAAAATGGATATTTTAAGAAAAATACCTAGGCTTTATTCGGGATATCTTGATTTAGATTTAGAAGAATACTTGGCTAGAGAGGATGTCGTTTTTGTTTTAGGACTCGATTTTAATACGTCTTTTCAGGAATTTTCTTTTTGGGAGATGACTGATAGTTTTTTAATCGATGATATAAATACTGCGGCGGGAAGAAATTTGAAGATGCAAAACTTTATTTTCAAAAATATAATAGTAGTAAATGGTTGGGAATCGTTTAATGATTTTGCTTATCATTTTATAAATGATATTACTTTTCATAATATGACAAAGGAAATTGATGAAAATTTTGTCCGGTTATTTATGAGTATTTGTGAAGAGTTTATGGAAAGAGTAAATGTAGAAAAATCTATTAATAAAAATAGGGGATATGGGCAATTAGTTTTATTTAAGTGTTAATTTAGTTTTTTTTAGTTGTTTGATATCTTAGTGAGGTATATAATATTAGATGTAGTATAATTAACAAAGGGAGGTTTTTAGTTAATGAAAAAATATAAATTTAATATTCATAATTTGTCTTGTGCTAATTGTGCTTTAAAAGTGGAAGATGAATTAAAGAAATGTGCGGATTATCAAAATGTTGCAGTTAATTTTTCAACATCTGTGATTAGTTTGGAAAGTGATACAGATGTCGATTTAAAGCAATTAAGAAATATTGTAAAGAGTGTAGAGGCGGATGTAGTAGTTACAAGTATGGGAGAAGATTATGAAAAAAATAGTGATTTAGGAAGATTGGTTTTAGCTAGTTTATTTTTTATATTGAGTTTATGTTTTACAAATTTTAGTTTAATAAGTGAGATTTTGATGATTGTTTCCTATACTTTATTTTTGTATCGACCTTTTGTTGCTGCAGTAAATATTTTTTTGAATAGTAAAACACTAAATGAAAATGCGTTAATTACGATATCGTGTCTTGGGGCTTATTTAGTTGATCAAAAAGCTGAAGGGGCAATGGTTATATTTTTGTATACGATTGGAAAGATTTTAGAAGATAAAGCAGTTAATAAGTCTAGATCTTCGATTAAAGAATTAATGGAAATTAAACAGGATTATGCTAATTTGATTTTAGATGATCGTATTACAACAGTTGATGTTGATCTAGTTAAAGAAGGCGATGTTCTATTAGTCAAAAAAGGAGAAAAAATTCCTGTTGATGGAGTTGTTTTAAATGGAGAAACAAGTCTTGATATGAGTTCTTTAACAGGAGAGTCACAAAAAGTTTTAGTAGGTGAAAATGATGAGGTTTTATCAGGTTCTATCAATTTAGATAATGTAATAGAATTTCGAGCTACAAAAAGTTTTGAGAATTCTACGGTTTCTAAAATATTGGAATTAATTACAGAAGGAACAAATAAGAAGGCAAAGATTGAAAATACAGTGACGAAAATAAGTAAAGTTTATACACCTTTAGTATTGTTTCTTTCAGTTATAGTAGTACTTTTTCTTTCATTATTTACACAAGTAGGGTTTGATGTAGCTCTTTATCGTGGTCTTACTTTTCTTGTTATTGCATGTCCTTGTGCGATGGCTATTTCTGTGCCACTTGCTTATTTTACGGGTATCGGAGTTTGTAGTAGAGATGGAGTCCTAGTTAAGGGAAGTAATTATTTGGACGCTTTTTCTAAAATGAATAAAATTGTATTTGATAAAACGGGAACAATTACAAAAGGAAGTTGGCAAATTGCCAAGGTAGATATTTTAAATTCTAAATATCAAGAAGAAGATTTAATGAAAATTGTGGCTGCGGGCGAGGCTTTTTCTAATCATCCCCTTGCTAAATTGTTTAGTTCTATTGCTTGTGATAAAAAATTAGTTAAAAACTTTCGAGAAGTTACAGGAAAAGGGATTAAGTTTCAATATGAAAATAAATACGTGATGATAGGAGCAAATCATTTTTGTAAAGTTAAAGAAAGCGGCGCTTCTATTTATGTGACAATTAATCATAAACTGGTTGCTGCAATCTATTTAGATGATGGAATTAAAGAAAATGTCGTGACGAGCTTAAATGATTTTAAAAAGAGAGATATTAAAACTTATCTTTTTACAGGTGATAAATTGTCAGTTACACAAAAGATTGTTGGAAATTTAGAGTTTGATTGTGTAAAAGCTGAGCTTTTGCCTCAGGATAAATTCCATTTATATGAAGAAATACATGAATCTGGAGATTTGATAGCTTTTGTCGGCGATGGCATAAATGATGCGCCTTTGTTAAAAAGAGCTGATGTAGGTATTTCGATGGGAATTATGGGGGCTGATGTAGCAATTTCAGCTTCTGATGTGGTTATCATGAATGATGATATATTAAAAATTAATAAAGCGATTGATATTTCTAAAAAGACTAATAAGATTATTAAAGAAAATTTGAGCTTTGCGATATTTACAAAAGTTCTTATTTTGGTTTTAAGTGTTTGGGGCTTGTCTTCAATGTGGATGGCAGTTTTTGCTGATACGGGTGTGACACTTTTAACAATTCTAAATACCTTGCGAATTAATAAAAAATAAAAAAACTATTTTTCCCAAAGGGATAAAAATAGTTCATAAAGTTTTTGACATTTCGTTTTATCCATATCCTTTTTTTCTTCATAAGGGTATGGTATTTTTAATTTTAAGTATTTTTCTCGTCCTAAACGATGAAAGGGAAGAAATTCAACTTTCTTTATATTGTTAATTTTTTTTAGGTATGTTGCAAGAGAGGCGATGTATTCTTCTGTATCATTAACTTCAGGGATGATTACTTGACGAATCCATACTTTTTTATCTAACTTATTTAGAGTATCGATAAAAAATTCTACTTCTTGGTATTTTACATTAGTTATCTCTTGATACTCTTTTGGATTAGTATGTTTAATGTCAAGAATGACTAAATCAATAAGGGGAAGAATTTCTTCGTAATCGTGTAAGCCAACGCCAGCAGTATCTAAAGCAATATGAATGCCGTCTTTTTTGAGAAGCTTGGCGGTTTCTATAATAAACTGGCTATGAAGAAGCGGTTCTCCGCCGGAGAAGGTTACGCCTCCTCCGTTTCGAAAGTATGGTTCGCATCGTTTTATTTTTTGATATAATTCTTCGGGCGTGTAATTTTCTTCTTTTTTGTGCCACATTTCAGGATTGTGACAATATTTACAACGAAGGGCACAACCATTAAAGAAGACGACGACACGAATTCCTGGACCATCAACTAAACCTAATGTTTCTATAGAATCAATACTGGCTTTGATGTTAGACTTTTTCATGGAAAGTCCTACTTATCACTTCTTCTTGTTGTTTTCTCGTTAAACGATTGAAATGAACTGAGTAGCCAGATACACGAATTGTTAGAAGTGGGTATTTGTCAGGATTTTCCATGGCATCAATTAAGGTTTCTCTATTTAAGACATTGACGTTTAAGTGATGAGCTAGTTGTTCGAAATATCCATCCATAAGATTTACTAAATTGTTAATTTGATTTTCTAGTGTTTCTCCTAAAGCGCTAGGTATAATAGAGAAGGTATTACTAATTCCATCTTTACAACAGGTTTCATATGGTAGCTTAGCAACTGAATTAAGGGATGCAATAGCACCATTTTCATCTCTTCCATGCATTGGGTTAGCTCCTGGAGCAAATGGAATACCAGCTTTTCGACCGTCTGGTGTAGCGCCAGTTTTAGATCCGTATACAACATTAGAGGTAATGGTTAAAACTGACATGGTTGTTTCAGCATCACGATATGCTTGGTGTTTTTTTAATTCACTTGAAAATTTTTCAACTATTTCAATTGCTAGAGAGTCAACTCGATCATCATCATTTCCATATTTTGGATAGTCTCCTTCAATTTCAAAATCGGTTGTTAGACCATTTTCATCACGGATAGCTTTAACTTTGGCATGCTTAATAGCTGATAGTGAATCACTTGCAACAGAAAGTCCCGCGATACCATAGGCCATATAACGATGAACAAAAGTGTCATGTAATGCCATTTGTCCAGCTTCGTATGCATATTTATCATGCATGTAATGGATAATGTTCATAGCATTTGCATAAATACCAGCGACTTTTTCTAAAGTTTTAAAATAGTTTGCTTTTACTTTTTCATAATCTAAGATTTCATCGTCTATTTTATCAATATCATCTAATACTTTTTCATGCTTTATTTCATCAACTCCTCCGTTAATTGCGTAAAGAAGAGCTTTTGCAATATTAGTACGAGCTCCGAAGAATTGCATGTCTTTGCCAATTCTCATTGCAGAAACACAACAAGCAATTGCGTAGTCATGACCATAAATAGGACGCATTAAATCATCGTTTTCATATTGAATGGCATCGGTTTTTATTGACATCTTAGCACAGTATTTTTTGAAGTTTTCTGGTAGACTTGTACTCCATAATACGGTCATGTTTGGTTCTGGAGCAGGGTCTAGGTTTGTTAGAGTATGTAAAATACGATAACTTGATTTAGTAACCATATGGGTGTTATCATCTAACATCCCCGCGATGCTACAAGTAACCCAAGTTGGATCTCCAGAGAATAATTCGTCATAATCTGGTGTTCTTAAATGTCTCATTATTCGAAGCTTAATGACAAATTGGTCGATTAGTTCTTGAGCATCTTTCTCAGTTAATGTACCATTTTCTAAATCTTTTTCAATATATATGTCAAAGAATGAATCAACTCGACCTAGACTCATAGCTGCTCCATTGTTTTCTTTTACAGCAGCAAGATAACCAAAATATGTCCATTGAATAGCTTCTTTGGCATTGCTAGCAGGTTTAGAGATATCAATCTCATATTTAAGGGCCATTTTTTTGATGTCTTCTAAAGCTCTTATTTGGACAGAAACATCTTCGCGTAGTTGCATTAATGATGTAGTCATTTCACCAGTTAATTTTTGTAAATCTTTTTTCTTTTCTTCGATTAAAAAATCTATTCCATATAAAGCAATACGACGATAATCACCAATAATACGTCCACGACCATAGGCATCTGGTAGTCCTGTTAGTAAACCGGCATGACGACATTTTCTAATTTCTTCTGTGTAGGCATCAAATACGCCTTGATTGTGAGTTTTTCGAAATTCATTAAAATATTTATCAACAGTTGGATCTAGTTTGTACCCATAGGCTTCAAGTTCTTGATAAACCATACGAATTCCCCCATATGGATTTACTATCCTTTTTAAAGGGGCATCAGTTTGTAATCCAACTATTACGTCATCATCACTTGAGATGTATCCTGCTTCAAAGGAATTTATGCCTGACATGTTTTCAGTATCTATATCTAAAACATGTTTTTTTAATTCTTCTTTTAATAAGCCACAGCATTCACTCCATACTTTATTAGTCTTATCTGAAGTTTTCTCTAGAAATTCTTCATTCCCATCATATTTTTTATAATTTTGTTCAATGAAGTCTTGGACATCTACTTCTTCTGTCCAATTTCCTTTTTTAAAATTTTTCCATTGTTCAAACATTTTTTTCACCTTCCAGTTTCAGTATATCATTATTTATATTTGAAGTGAATATTTTTTTAGAAAAGTGTTAACTTTCTTTGCTGGATTCTTTGCTGAATTTTTTTAAAAATATAATAAATTAATAAATAAGTAATTGCTGTGTCGATGAAAATGTATAAATATTTCCTATTTGTAAAAACTAATTTTGTTTAATTGACAGATGGTTATATAACCAGTATAATTGATTTAGAGTAGTTTGAAAGTAGGGATAATAAATGGAGAATAAAAAGAAAAATGTG
>CAMNRN010000017.1 GCA_946553095.1 uncultured Mycoplasmatota bacterium | reverse complement strand
AAATTGATACAGTTTTAGTTTTCAAACTAGATAGACTATCTCGTAGTCAAAAAGATACTTTATACTTAATTGAAGAAGTATTTAATAATAATGATGTTGGTTTTATCTCTGTTAGAGAAAGCTTTGATACAACTACTCCATTTGGCAAGGCGATGATTGGGATTCTCTCAGTATTTGCACAACTTGAGAGAGAAACTATTTTAGAGCGTACTAGAATTGGTCTTAAAAAACGAGCTGAAAATGGTTATTGGCGAGGTGGAGGCAAAACTCCTTTCGCTTATGATTATGATAAAGAAGCAGGTATGCTTATTGTTAATGAAGAAAGAAAAGTCATCTTTGATTTAATGAAAACATTAAGACTTCAAGGATATAGTTATAATGAACTTTCTAAAGTAACAGGATATGATGAATCATGGATTCAAGGTATATTAAGTTCTAAAACTAATTTAGGGAAAATTCCATTTAAGGGGGAGCTTTATGATGGTAAACATGAAGCCATAATTAGTGAAGAAGAATACAAGCAATTACAGGAGGTAGAAAAACAAAGAAGTAAAAATCAACATGCAAGTCATTATTTATTATCAGGTAAAATATATTGTGGTAATTGTGGAGCAAAGTATCGTTATCAAAAGTGGGGACAAAGAATTATTTGTTATTGCTACTCTAGGCAGAAGAGTAAACCAAAACTAATCAAAGACCCTAATTGTAATAATATAAGACTGGATAGTTTTGAAATTGAGGATAGCTTCTTAGAACAATTATTTGCCATGTCTTTAAATGAAGAATTATTTAGGAGTACCTTTGATTTATCTAGAACAAATCTTGTTGATGAGCTTAATCTAAGACTTGATAAGACACAGAAAAAAATTGAAAACTTGATTCAGTTACTTTCAGATAATATAGCAAATGATGAAATAAAATGCGAACTTTCTAAGTTGACAAGTGAAAAGTCTGATATAATGAAAGAGTTAGAAAATATAAAAGAAAAAGAAAGAGCAACAACTTATGATAAAATTAAAAATCTAGAAAGTGTTTGGACTGATATGGAGTTTAAAGAAAAACGAAATATCGTGGAACAACTGCTAGATAAAATAGTTGTAGATGGAGAGTCTCTAAAGATTTATTGGAATGCTAGTGAAAGCTAACATAAAAAATACATGCGTTTTCTCTACATATGTCTTAGCTCCCAATTAGTGACATAGATATATTGAGCTTTAAACTAGATATAATTGTTGTATAAGAACTAGGAATGATTAATTTAGTTAGAATTTGATATTTAGTTGCTCCAAGAGATTTTAAAAGTTTTATTTTATTGGAATCTGTGTTTGTAAAACCATTTAGTATAGTAATAATATTTATAATTAAATTTATTAATAAGGCCATGATGATGACACTTTTTAGATTAGCTCCAGCTATAATTATGATAAGTGGTCCTAAGGCTACTTTGGGTAATGAGTTTATCATTGTTAGTAAAGGATCTATTATTTCTGCTAATATAGGGATTTCATAAAGAATGATAGCTATAATAAACCCTAATATTATACCTAGAAAAAAGGATATGCTAATTTCATATAATGTAGCAAATACGTGGTTAAATAAGTTGTTGGTGTTAATTAATCCTATTATTGTATTGTATATTTTAGATGGTTTAGAAAAGATGAAGCTATTAATAATATTTTTGTTGGCCAAGACTTCCCAAATGATAAAAAAGCTTATGAATAAAAATAATTGAATTAAAAATATAATTTTCTTTCTATTTTTAATTTTTTTTAAATATTTTTTTTGCTCCTTAGACATTTACATCTAAATCCTTCCAAAGTAAGTCATAGTAGTAATTGAATTCTGGTGCTTTTCTATTCTCTTTGGGACTTTTTTTATTGGATAACTTGATGTCGTATATATTCTTAATTTTTGTTGGTCTTTTAGATAATACTATTACGCGATCTGCTAAAGTTATGGCCTCAGCTATATCGTGAGTAATCATAATGACGCTTTTATTTTCTTTTTTTATAATTTTGTAAACATCATCACTTACAGTTATTCTGGATACATAGTCCAAAGCTGAAAATGGTTCATCAAGTAAAAGTATGTCTGGTTTTGTGGCTAATGTTCTTATAAGGGCTACTCTTTGTTTCATGCCTCCAGATAATTGGCTTGGATATTTATGAATAAATTCTTCTAAACCATATTTTTTTAAAAGATTTTCTACGTATTCTATGTTTTCTTTAGTTTTTTGCTTGGATATTTCTAGACCAATTGTGGCATTTTCAAGAATCGTCATCCAAGGAAATAAACAATCTACTTGCATCATATAACCTATTTTCAAATCTTCTTTGTGTTTTATAATGGTTCCTTCTGTAGGCCAGTCTAAATTAGCTAAAATGTTTAAGAGTGTTGATTTTCCACATCCACTTGTGCCGATGAGGCATAAGAACTCTCCTGTATTTAAGTCAAAGTTTATATCATCTATGGCTTTTACTTCACCCATTTTAGTATGATAGTTTTTTTTTAAATGATTAATGGTTAATAGTTTAGTCATGGTAGAAATTATTTACTAATTTTTGATAAGGAACATATTCTTTAATTAAATTAAAGTCAATTAGGAAATCTTCTAAATTAGTAAATATTTTTTCGCTTATATATGGGTTTTCTAACCAGCAGTCATATTCTTTGTAACGATCAATCATGGTTGATAAGTCCTCAGTTTTGGTGTCAGGAAATTGATTAATGATTATTTCAGCTACTTTTAGTGGCTCCTGTTCTAAGGTGAAGTTAATTCCTTTGTTGATGGCATTAGTAAATTTTTTTATGATATCGGCATTTTCTTCAATGTAACTTTTACGAGCATAGAAAGCAGTGTAAGGAACTTCTCCCGAAAGTTTTCCAACACTTTCTACTACATACCCGTATCCTTCTTTTTCAAGCGCTGTAGCGTTAGGTTCAAATAAATTGACAAAGTCCCCAGTTCCACCAATAAATGTTCCTGATAAAGCCGCAAATTCTACTGAAAAGTTTGAATTGATATTGTCGATGTCAATATTGTTATTTTTTAGAGCATTTAGAAAGTTTAAGGCAGGCATTCCTGTTTTTCTGCCAACTAATATTTCTTTATTCAAAAGATCTTTTAAATCAAAATTGTCTATTTTAGTTCGTGATACAATGAATTGTCCATCTCTTTTAGTTAGTCCTCCAAATAGTTGAAGATAGTCTTCAACAAATTCATTGTAAACGTAAATTGCTGATTCTGCTCCAGCTAAGCCTATTTCTACATCGTTTGATAAAACAGCAGCGCTTACTTTGTCAGCTCCAGGTGTTAGTACTAATTCAATGTTTAATCCTTCTTCTTCAAAATATCCATTTTCTATTGCAACGTATAATGGAGTGTAAAACGAGCTATGGGTTACTTCTGCTCACTATATAGAAGGTCGTCTAAAATCGTAGGTTATGTAAATTTTTGATTTATCATAAGTGATACATTTTATAATTAAACTTAATAATTTTCTTTGGTCATATAAATCTAAGTTAAAAAAGTAGTCAAAAGGATTTTGTATTAAATGGGTAAGAGATAGTCTTTGAGGTATCGTTTTTTTTGATGATAGAATATTTTGTTTTAGTACTTTGTTTTTATCATTTAATTCTTTTATTTCTTGGTTAACTAGAGGAAGAATATCTTTGTCAAGGTAGGGAAGTTTTTCAATTAGATTATGAATTTTGTTTTGATTAGTTTTAATTATTTCTTCTAAAGAATTATTTTCAACGTCTTTAATAGGAAAAAATGTTTTTAATGCTTCTAAAATGTCTTTGTTTTTAGTCGGAATTGATGCTAGGTGTTTTATTATTTCTTTATTTAAAAAATTGCCTTTAATGTTGGGCTCTTTACAATCTTTTTGACAATGATATGTGAAATTCCTTTGGCCTAATTGATCAGTTGTTTTTAATATTTTAGCTTGCATTTTCTTTTGACATTGATGGCAGTGAAGTATATCTTTTAAAATAGAAGAAGCTAGATGATTTTTTTTAATTGTTTGGGGGGTTTTATTCTGAAGTTCTTGATTAATTGTCAGCCAATCTTTTCCAGATATTATTCCGGGATGATTGCTTATCGCGATTATCCAATCTTTTTGATTATTCATAATATTTTTTCTATTTTTACCATTTTTGGTTTTTTGGACTTTTCTTTTATTGTAAGAGACGAAAGATTTATGAGAAGAAGCAGTGTTTTTAGCGTAAACTTTTATTTTTTGATTACTAAGATATTTTAAGATGTCTTTATCGGCTTGACAATAGGAAATGTTTTTTAAAATGCTTATAATGGCGATGCGAGAGAAATATTTGTTTTGTCTAGTTTTTATTTGATGATTCTTTAAATAGTATTCAATCTTAGAAATAGAATGAAACTCTAAATATTTTTGAAATATTAGTTTTACAATATTTATTTCATCTGTTATTGGAGTTAGTTCATAGTATATTTTTTTGGAATTGTTAATTTTCGTTTCTTTTTTTTCTGATTTATATCCTAAGGGAGTTGTTCCTCCAAGCCATCTACCAGTTTTGGCTAGTTCTAACATATTGTCTTTAATTCTCTCAGCGATTGTGTCTCTTTCTAATTGGGCAAAAACAGATGAAATCATAATCATTGCACTTCCAAGTGGTGTTTTAGTATCAAAATTTTCAGTTATTGAACAAAAATCTATTTTTAATTCGGCTAAAGTGTCTTTTAAAGAACAGAAGTCTAGGACATTTCGGCTTATTCTATCAAGGCGATAGACGATAAGCATTTCGTATTCTTTGGTGGTAAATTCTTGAAGCATTTTTTGAAACTGAGGGCGATTAGTGTTAGAACCGGTGAAGCCTTCATCTTCAAAAACTACGATATTTTTTGTAATTGATGGACCAAACTTATTGATAAGATATTTTTTACACATTTTGATTTGATTAATAGTACTTGAGCCTGTTTCGGTATATTTTGATTTACGGCTATAGATAGCAATTTTTTTATTTGTCATAAAAACCTCTTTTCTATCTAATTTTATGTAAAAAAAAAGAAATATAAAATTACATTTCTAAAGTTAAAGTTTGCTTGTTTTCTTTTTCAACAGATTCTTCTTCGCTAATTTGTTTTTGAAACGCACGAACATTTTTTATCCAAGTATCACTTTTTTCACTTCTTTTTCCATGAACATATACTCCAGATAATTGTTCAATACTTTTAAGATTATATCTTTCATAGTTTTTTAAATTCGTACAGAAAGCAATAACTCCTGCTTCTGGGGAAGGATACGATAAAAAACCATTTTTGTTTCTGAGACCTCCAAAGTTGTTTTGGGTTTGTGCTAAATTACTTGAAAGTCGACCAGTTTCTGTATAAGAAATTGCAGTTATATATGTATGATCCATTTCTAGTAAATCACAAACCTGATTTAAGAATTCAGTATATGTTCGACCATCAGGTAGATATATTCCATTTTGTAGTGTAACTATTTCATCAGAAATAGTTAATGATTTGAAATAATCACTATATTTGTCTTTTTCTAAAGATAAATATTTTTTATTGTATAGATGGTAGACAAAGAGCATACAAGCATTTTCAGGATTATCTAGATTATAATGCTCGTTGTCAATGATAGCATCAAAGCTTAGTTCGTAGTTATGAGTTAGTTGACGGGCTAAAGCGATAACTTTTAGTTCATCAAAATTAAAGTACTGACAATAGATACTTAAATATTCATCATAGGTTGCTTGACGTTCAATTTCTTGTTGTTTACAAATTTCTTCTTGTTCTTTACGAATTTCTTCTTGATAAAAATCGTCTACGTCTTCAACTATCTTTTCTTTAATCTCTGGAAATAAGAATTCTTCATGATTAAAAATACTATAGCATGATTCTGCTTCTTTTAATGATGATCTGTTATTTGGCGTTTTAATTGTAATACTAGCTTGTTCTTCGGCTTGTTTTTCTACTTGTTTTTGTTTGAATGTTTTGATAGCTTGACATCCGGTTATAGTAAATGCTAATGCTAAAGCCCCACTTGTAATTTGAACTCTATTTTTTAGCAATTTTTGTAAAAATATATCCTTCTTTTTTGGTGGTTCTTTTTTCTCTATTTGATAATTTGAATTTTTTCTTTTTCTTCTTTTTTTTGACATATTTTTTCACTCCTTTTTTATACGCATAAAGCAGTATTTTATTATTAAAATTGGTATTTGTCAATAGATTTTTACGTATTAATGAATAGAGGTGATAGTTATAGAAATTGAAGAAATATTTTTAAAGGAGGATGATAATCAAAAACTGGCTTCTAATTTAGCTTATATAAAGGCCTATATTATCGTTAAGCAAATAGATAAATTACAATTATGTAATGAAGAAAAAAACCAAGTATACGATTCTTTTTTTTCTTTACTTAGTGACGATGATTAAGTAAGTGAGCATCTGCAAGACGGATAGTCGTTGTTTCATTTGGGGTTTCTTTTTTTGCTTCGTTTTTAAAAATGAAGTAAAGTATTGTGGCTCCAATTGCAATGATGATTAAACTAATAATTATATTTTTTTTCAAAATAAATCCTCCTCCTAGGGTAATATATTCGTAAATCTTTGTTTCGGTTATCAACATAAATTTGGTTATTTACATTTTAAATTTTGTTTGTTATAATTGGTTCATAATATAAAGGGCGTGAAATAGATGAAAATATTATCAATTGAAGTGAAAGGATTACTAGATAAACTTTATAATTTAAGAGGGGAAGATAGTGTTATCTTAAGAAAACTTAATAAAGAAAGAGAAGAAGCATTAGAAACCCAAGAAAGAACTAAGAATGAAAAAACTGTTCTTTTGGCAGAAATTGATAAGCTTACTAATGAAGAAGCAACTCTTGAAAAAGAAGGAAATCGTTTACTTGAAGTGTTGAGTAGTATTGATAAAAAGGAATTTGCTACAGTATTAGATCGCTTGAGTATTGATTTTGATCCAGAGTATATAAATTCTAAAGTGTCTAAATTGCTTCCAGAAACAATTGAAAAAGTAGGTAATGAGAATAAAAAAGCTTCAGAAAAGTTGGAAAATGTAGAACAAGAGATGAATAATGCGATTACTAAAGTTGAAGAACTAGGAATTCGTAAAGATGAAGCTATTAGCAATCAAAGTAAATTAAATGAATACATTGATTTGGCTTTGAGTGGTAATATAAATATTACTAGAGATGAAATTACCGTTTTACTTGGAAAATTTGATTTTTCAGAAAGTGAACAAAGAGAAGCTGCTAAAATTTTGATGTTTCCTGAAGACGCTTTATATGAATATGATATGAATCTTAAAGGTGGAGAAAAGGCTAGTGGAAAAACTATTACTGAAGTATTAGTGGAAGCTAAGCAAGAGTCTACTAATGAGGATATCGATGAAGTAAAACAAAGTGCAAAAGAAAAAGAAGAGATTTCAAATACTTTTGAAAGAATTATTGAAGAGAATGTTTCTGGAGATAAAGATGATAAAAAAGATGTAAGTGCTCTTAGTGGAAAAGAAAAATTAGAAGCTTTGTTAAAAGAAGTTAAATTGGATGCTAAAGATTTTTCTGCTCAAAATTTTGCTAAATTATTAGAACATTATGATGAAAAATTATTAAAGAAGAATGTTGATGTTTTAAAGAATAATAAAATTGATACTAAGATATTAAAAGAAAATGTTGAAATATTATATGATGAAGAATTAAAGGAAAAGATTGAAAAATTGTTAGATATAGGGAAAGAACCGAGAGATATTTGTTTAGTACCTAGTGTTCTTGTAAAATATGATTTGAAAGGTCTTAATAATACAATTAATGTATTACAAATAAGTGGTTTGGATCCTAAGAAAGTACCTTTGATGGCTTATTAGAAAGGAATAATTTATGAAAGAGGCAATAGAACTTTACAATAAAGTAGCAGCAAATTTTAAAGATAGGGATAAAGAACAAAGAGATAAGTTTATATACTCTTGGTCTTTGGCTGACCCAGAATCTTTAGAAGTTTTAAATCAGTATGATGTTGTTCTTACTAGAAGCAGTCAAGGAGTTGTATTGACTCAAGAGGCGATGAGGTTAAAGCAAGCATTAGAGTTGGCTGAAAAAATGGATTTTATTGGAGCTTATAGAGATGATCCTAAAAGATTGACTCAACCTGTTACTAGTATTATTAAAAGAATGGCTAAATGTGATGCGATGGGTGCACCTTATAAAAATGAAAATGGAAAATTTGAAAACTTTATATTTAGTTCAAGAGGTTTTAATAAAAAAATGATTGAATTAGGTATGAATGAGAGCTCATTAGAAGAGGAAGTAGAACATAATGCTTCTTTAGATAACGATTTATCGATGGTGGAAGAATGTGCATTGAGAGTTTTGGAACAATTTGCTATAGTGGAACAAAAAGATGCAATTTTTGCACGTATTCATGAAATTGGTGGTAGTGGATTAAGTACAAAAGAAATTCTTATGGAAGCTTTTAAGATTTGTGCTGGTAATACGGAACTTTTGAGCGACGCTATTGATGAAGTTTTAGAAAGTATGGAAGTGCAAAGCGTTGGGAGAGGAGTATAATGAAATTTTTAGAAAAATATGGTTTTAATAACGAAGATATTGATGAATTTATTAATAATACTCCAAAGAAGTTGATGGAAGCTGTTAAAGAAAATAAGGATTTGATTGAAGCAAATTTGAGTTTCATTAAATCTTTAGGTGCTAAAACATATCGGGAAATATTTATTTATTATACTGATTTGTTTTTTATGGACTCGAGTTCATTTCAAAATATGTTTAATCGATATCAAAAAGATTCTTTGATCGAAAGATTGAATGAGAATTATAAAGTAGTAGAATATTTATAAAAGATGATTTTGAATAATAGTAGAATCTGTTTAGATTTTACTTTTTTTATTGGGTTGTGATGATACTTTCAATAAAGTGAAAAAAAATAAGTAATTCTTATACTTATTTGTCGTTTGAAGGAATGAAATTCATTGCTTTTTTGGTCATAATTATTTTTGAGATTTTAATTTATATACATTAATGGTTGGGGTATTAAATATTCTAAAGCCACTTCCTTCTGTTCCTATGCCGTTTGAGATATAAACATCAGTGTTTTCTACTTTGTAATAAGATTCATAATATGTTTTAGATCCTTCTTTTTTTATGATTCTGCCAATAAAAGGAACGTTTATTCTTCCACCTTCAGAGTGACCTGCTAGATAAAGATCTATTTTTTCCTTATCTAAGTTTATTAAATTGTCTGGTTGGTGAGTTATTGCGATGTTATAAATAGGCTCAATTCCTTCTTCATTACTATATAATTTTGATATATCATTTGGATCAGTTATGCCTATGATTTTAATAGGATGGAGGTCTTTATAAAAAAGATATGTGTATTCATTATCTAAAAGTTGGAAATCTCCTTTGGTTAAAATGGTTTTGTAGTTTTCAATATCTTGTTGGTCGTTATCGCCGATTATGGCATATTTATATAAATTGCAAGATAAGTTTTTTAAAAAGTCTATTAATTTTTCACTATCTTCTTCGGTTAATTTAGTGTTAGATTTAATTAAGTCACCAGTGAAAAAGATAATGTCAGGATTAGCTTCATTTATTTTGATACTTATTTTGTCTAAATCATCTGTGGTTGTTGGGCTTCCTAGTAATAGGTCAGAAAAGTGGACTATTTTTAAATTGTTGTATCCAAGGGTCAGTTTATCACTTTCAATTGTTTGTTCTTTTACTCTTAATTGTTTGGGGTTTATATAAAATCCGTATAATATAAAAAGAATAGTAAGTATGAATATGGTTATAAATATTTTCTTCATAAAACACTTCCTAAATATAATAAAATGATACATAATGCGTTGTGAAAGGCGTGGGTTGAAATAGAAAGTAGTATATTATCTGATTCATAGTATATTTTTCCTAAGAAGATAGCTAGAGCTGAATAGGGAAGGAAGTTTAGAAAGTCGCCATTAAAAATGACATGCATGATGCCGAATAAGAAACTAGTTAAAATTAAATAGATAGCTTTGTTATGATAGCCTTTTTTGAAACTTCCTCGGAAGGTTATTTCTTCTGATATGGGAGCTATTATAACCATTGATATGACAGCGTATAAAGGGAGAGTGGTGAGAATTTGTCTATTTAATGTTTCATTCTCCGAGATAGGGGATGTAAATAAGTTAATTAAGTTTGAAGCCATGATCATGGCGATTAAGCCACATATATAGTATTTAAATGCTAAGTTGAAATATTTTGGGAAGTTTTTTTTGAAATCTATGAATTTGTCTTTAAATAAGTCTTTGTTTATATATATAAGGATAAGTGCAACAATAACGGGAGGGATTAAATACAATATATTTAAAAATAAAGAATTTGATGAAGAACGAAAGCTGATTAAGAGAAGAGTTAAAATGTCAGTTAAAAAAATGTAGATAGCTATGTTGATAAAACCAAATGCTTTATTATTTATTTTTTTCATATGATCACCATTTCTTTATAAATATAACATATTTTCGCTTTTTAAGCAATTTGCAATTGAAAAAACCTTATTTTTATGGTAAAATTCGTTGTAGGTAGGTGTTGTCATGTGTAAATTTAGGAAAATGCTTTTTGCATCAATGGCTTTTCTATTTACGACATCTTATGTTAGTGCAGCATCGTTATGTAGCGTAGAAGAAGTGGTTGAACTTAATCGTGAAGTTGTTAATATCAAAGCTAATTTTGAGGAGATGGAAGGAATTAAACCTAAAGATGAGTATGATGTCCCAGATGCTATACTCGGAACTCCTGAGGAAGATAATTATGTTTATAAATATAATTATTTTAGAATTAATCTTACAAATTTAAGCGATAAATTCTATGCGGTTATAACAAATGATTATAATAGAGAAAAAGTTACTTTAAAATCAAGTCAAGCAGTTGATGGATTGGTTGGCTTTGATTGGAAGTATTTAGACAAAGTTACAAACTTTACAATTAAGATTTATGCAACTAGTAAAACTAATTGTGAAGATGAACTTTATCGAACACTGTATTTGAAAACACCAAGATATAATGATAATTCTAGTTATGCAATTTGTTCGGAAGCAACTGATCATTATTTGTGCCAAAAATATGTAATGTTTAAAGATGTTGAATATGGATTTTTTTGGGATACTGTAAATGAATATATTAATAAAAATAATGAAGAACCAGATGATGAAAGTTTTTTCGAAAAGCATAAGATAGCAATTATCATAAGTGTTATTGTTGTGATAGGAGCAATTGGTGTTGCAACAATATACGTTATTAAAAAACGTAGGGGGAATGAAATATGAGAAAAGGTTTAATTAAATTAATTGCAATATTGGCAATGTTCGGGGCAATTACCTCGGTTGATGCTGCCAGTATATCTAAAGGAGATACGGCGGTAAAAACTTATGCTGATACTTTTGGGACAAGTTTGACGGCGTCGAAGGGTGGGAGCAGTAATCCTGTTAAAAACCACAAATATGCTTTTGATATAAAAGATAAAAATGGCAAGAGTAAATATACAAATGTTATAGGTTATTGTTTAGACCCAATTTCCGCATCGCCAAAGGGAAGTATGACTATTAATGATGTTCTTGGGGAAAGTACAAGCGCTGATATTCAAAAAAGAGATGCGGCATATACGGCTATTTTGAAAAATGGTTATAGAAGTGATCAAACTTCTGGTTTTGGCGTAAGTGGTAATGATTTTTACATGGCTACTAGTATTGCTCTACGTACATATGCTCTTATTATTCGTTATAGTGAAGTAAAAGACGTAGGTACTAGTTTAGCAAGTTATGCATCTCCATATGTTCATATGGGGGCTGATATTGTTTCACAAACGCCTAGTGCAGTAAGTTATCTTTCTTCAAGTATTTTCGAATTACAAGGGAAAACTAACCAAGCAGAAATACTTAAAATTATAAAAGATTGGTATGCTGTATCTAGAGGTAATTGGTATCAACCAGAGTATACTGTTAGTGGCGGAGATGCTATCATGAACGCTGCAAGACAATTATTTGCTCTTGGAATGGAAGCTACTAATTCTAGCAATGCTGGAAATGGCAACGGAGGGAATAATAATGGTGGAAACAACAATGGTGGTACACCTACTGTAACTTTTGAAGAATTTGCTAAATTTCCTGGAGTATCAAATGATCCGAATAAAGAAGTTCAAGAAGTCTATATTAATGTTCGTGCTGAAAATTTGACTGATGATCATTATATTAAAAATGTAACTCTTGAATGTGAGAATTGTGATGGATTTGAATTAGGGGATTTATACTATGCAACTGATGGGGCAAATTATAGTCCTGTTACAACTGATATGGATTTAAAAGAAAAACTTGATCCTCAAAAGGGAGTTCTAACTTTAAAGTTTGAAGTAGTAAAAGATTTAACTGTATGTCAAAATGCTGCTACATATAAAATAAAATATCAAACTAGTGGTGATGTAGAAGTTCCTAGTGATAGTAATGCATTTTTAGTTAGTGATTCTGGTGGATCAACTCAACGTTATATTTTTTACGTTCCTGATGAAAATAATGGTAACAATAATAATCCAGGTGGAAACGGAAATCCTGATTCTGGCGAACCTGTTGATAATACTTTTGAAGGTCAAATCGACTGTAATGGTAAAACTCCAGATCCAGATGGGGATCCAGATGATCCTGATAAGGCCGATCCAGATCCTGAAGAATATGAAGAACCAGATCCAAAAAATCCTTGTAATTCACTAATGAGTTCACCTGTGTGTGATGATGAAAATAGTACTACTACTAGTGAAAAAGATGGAAAAATTTTAGCGATTGATCCAAATGGAAGTGAAAAATCTGTTAAATATTGTATTTTAGATAATAAAGATGCTGCGGGTAATACTTATAGATTGTCAGAAACTAATGGAGGTATTGAAAATCCTTATTGCCGAGTTTTCTGTAAAGAAGATTATGACCCAATTAAGATGAGTGATAAGATAGAAGATGCACGTTGTGGTGGATATTTCCAATTAAACGCATCGATAACTGGTCGTAAAGACTGTTATACAAGTGGTGGTAATAGTGAAAAGAGTAAGAATGACTCCGCTATTAATCGTCCTAAGTTAGATCGCGTAGTGGCAAAATATCAAACTAAAGCAATTGGTGCTTATGATGCTTATCAAAAGAATGTAACATTAACAAAGAATATGACTACCTCCGATAGTTGTCCTGCTAATGGTGGAAATTATATTATTCAATCTGGAACTTTAAATACTTATAAAGCTGGTGTTCACAATAATGGTGTTGTTCCTGTGGAAAAAGGTACTGCAAGTATTAAGGCTAGTCATCCGGTTCCAAGTAAGGAAGATCAAGAATTCTTTGCAAAACAAGGTCTTTCAGGAAAATTATTAAGCATTAGCGGAAAAACTATTACTGTTTTGGGTGATGGAAGTTCTAATACTATTGATGTAACTGAAGTTGATCAATTTGGTGTGCCAAAAAGAGATAGATTTGGCAATATAATTACAACTAGATATACTGTTACTTATATGAGTCAAGATGCTTATGATCAAAAATATGCACCAATGTGTGTTACTAAAGATGAAATGGAAACATACATTAATAAAGAATCTATCGGAAGCTTAATTGTTAATAGTATTCAAGTGTTTGAACAAGAAGATAAAGATAATGGATTAACACAAGATGAATTAAAAGAAAGAATGGAAAAATATAATGGACAAAAGAATTCGTCAATTGACATGTTTAACTCATGTACAGTAGATACTGGAGAATATAAAACATGGACTATGAATTTTAATTCATTTAATACAAATTCACCTGTTGTTAAATGGTCTTATACTGATCCATATAATGACTTACTTGATGAAAGCAAGCGGGTAATGTTACCTGTTGCTGGAAATGAAGGAACTGAAGAAGTAGAAGTATGTTTTGGGGAACTTAATGATGATGGAACTTGTAGTGGTTCATCGGTTAATAGTATTGAAGATTCTTCTATAATGGAAAATGTTACTTATACGGCATGTGATGAAAATGGATGTGCAACTAATAGTACTAAGGAAGTTTCAAGAGCTAAATTTATACGTAAATCTGTTGTTGATAAAACTGTAGAATATCAAACTCCTAGTGTGTTCTATCAAGCAGATCCACTTGGAAAAATATCTGTTACAGAGGGGACTAGTTCAAATGTCACTACTAATTTATTAGAACATTTACTACCTATTTCTCTTAATGCAACAGGATTAGAAACATTTACTTTAAGTATTGATAAGCTTGGTGAATATTATGATTCAGGCGAAGTTGGAAGATTGATTGGAGGAACAAATAGTGTTGCTTCAGTAATCGGAACTTCTGGTAATAATAATTTTGATGGAAATTATAAATGTTATGTTGATACTCATTGTGATCCTAAACAACCTGATAACTGTCCTGAATGTGATTATGATTGCGAATGGGATGGAGATCCAAAGTGTGAATGGGTAGAATGTCCTGAGTGTGTAGATGATTGTATAAATTGTATCTTTACTTTAGAACAATTACAATTAAACTTTACAACTGTTTCAAATACGAATATTAGCTCTACACCAGGTAAAACAATGGGTTATAACTGGGATATTAATACATCGTTAGAAGATATAGATCTTTCAATTATTCGAGATAAGGCTGAGGCTACACTTGATGAAATTAAAGATAAAAATGATACTATTTACGAAGAAGTAGATTTTGATAATAAGTCTAAATATGAAAATAATGATGATACAAGTTTAGCATTTAGTATTAAGATGACTTCAGATATTATTAAAGATTTACAAAAATATAATGAAGAAAATGAACAATATGGTGGTTATGGAAATCCTTCATTAAAATGTGAAGATTCCGGACAATTTAAAGGACTATTGTGTTATAGTGAAGTCTTAGATGATTTAAAATCAAAATACGATGATAATATTATTGCTCCTCATAGAGGTGACTCAAGTAAATATTGGCAATTATGGCAAGGAGTTGATCCTGGCAATATTGGAAATGGTTCTGTGATTGGTGGACCAGCATGGAGATAGGGGTGAATTAGTAGATGAAAAATGCTTTCTGGGGATACTGGCTTGTTCTTTTGGGTGTATTTATAGTTGTTATTATGTTGCTAGTGCAAAATTTAACAACTTCTAATACTCAAGATTATTACTTAGTAAAAGAAATTACGGAAGCAGCTATGATAGATGCTGTTGATTACTCCTATTATCGATATTATGGAGAAATTAGAATCAATAAAGAAAAATTTTATGAAAGTTTTTTGAGAAGATTTGCAGAAACAGCATCTCTTACAACTACTTATACTGTTAGCTTTTTTGGAGTTTATGAAGCTCCTCCTAAGGCTAGTGTAGAAATTAAGAGTAAATCTAACACCTTTAATGTGGTAGGAGATGCTGAACAATTCAACATGGTAGAACGGATTGATGCGATTATTGAAGGGAATTCCTTAAATGGTGGAAACTCAGCTAATAATAGTGGTACTAACTCTTCTGTTCCGACTACGCCAACTGGTAATAATATATCTAATAATGTGGCTGGGAATAGTAGTAGAATCCCTAGTGCTGATAGGATGTATAGTATGGTTATTGGGCCAAAGTATCAAGAGAAATTTAATGATTGTGTTAGAGGATCATATGGTCAAGGTCATATATGTACTACTTTTGAAATTAAGAGCAAGTATAATAATAATCCAAATCTATTGGCTCATGATATACTGACCGCGTGGGAACAAGAAAATGGTATTGATTTTGCTGATGAAGAAAGACAAGAATTTATAAATGTTTGGATAAATAGTAGCATTGGTAAAAGTAAATTATTGAACCATTAAATAAGGGAGGAATAAAAATGGGAAATTTGATAACGACGATTAGAAGGTTCTTTACAAATAAGAATACAGTTACTATTTTTGGTGTTTTAGCTGGAGTAGTTGTGTTATGGGTATTTTATAATTACCGAGTTACACAAGCAGTAACACCAAAGAAAGTACCTATTGCTAATAAAGTACTTATTGCGTCACAAGAAATTACAAAAGATGATTTTGAATTTGTAGAAGTTAATAGTGATTTATTAAAGAAAGCTAGTGTGATAACAAATTCTAATCAACTTGTAGGATATTATGTAAATATTGGAACTTCAATTCCAAAGGGTGGAATGTTTTATACAACGCAAGTTGTAGAAAAGAAGGCATTGCCAAATTCTTTCTTTGATGAAATTCCGAAGGGATATACTCCTTACCAATTAAAAGTTACAAACGATACAACTTTTGCTAATTCTATATATCCTGGGGATAGAATAGATTTATATTTAAAAACTACTGTAGATGGTAAGATTGTTTATGGACCTTTGATTGAGAGTATTGAAGTTTTAGCAGTTAGAGATTCAAGTGGACAAGATGTATTTGATTCTTCAAGTACTAGGACACCAGCTTGGTTATTATTTGCTGTACCAAGTGATAAAGAAGCAGAAGTAGGAGATTTATATACTTTACTTAAGAGTATTGAATATGTAAGTGATATGCAGTTATTTCCAGTTCCAAGAAATAGAGGATATACTGAGGAAGCTGGAGAAACACGAATTAAAAGTGAATATTTAAGAACTTTAGTAGAAAGTAAAACTAGTCCTGTTCCTGATGTATAATGAATAAAAAAAGAGGTGACAAAACGTGAATGATGCTATATTTTCACAAATGGATTTTGGGCCTTTAAAAGAGTTTTTAGAAGATGACAATGTAACTGACGTATCATATTCTAATGATGGTCAAGTGTGGCTAAAAACTCTTGATAAAGGTGTTTATAGAGTAGATCGACCTGAGATTAATAACGCATTTATGGAAAAACTCGCTTTTCAATGTTCCAATGTTATGGGGAAAACTTTTAACATGGCTCATCCTTTTTTGGATGCTGAATCTGCTGAGCTTCGTCTTAACTTTGTGCATGATTCTATTGCTACAAATGGTGTTGCTTGCGTTATTCGTAAAACTCCTGCCAAAATACGTCTTAATAAAGATAAGCTTATTTCTGAACAATATGTTACTGAAAAATTGCATGATTTCTTGATGACTTGTGTGGAAGGTCACTGTAATATTATAGTTAGTGGAGAAACTGGTTCTGGGAAAACAGAGCTTGTTAAATATTTAGCAAGTCATACAAAAGAAAATGAAAAAATTATTACGATTGAAGATACTTTGGAATTGCATTTAGATAGAATATTTCCACATCGAGATATTGTGGCTATGAAAACAAATAATATTGCTAGTTATTCAGATGTTTTGGTTACATGTATGAGACAGAATCCAAGATGGATTTTATTATCCGAAGTTCGTTCAGCCGAGGCTGTTACCGCGGTACGTAACTCTATTTCTTCTGGGCATAATATTATTTCAACGATTCACTCAGATAGAGCTTTTAATATTCCTATGCGGTTGTATTCTTTGCTCGAATCAAATATCGATGTTGAACAATTTTTGAATACAATACATCGTTATGTGCAAATTGGAATCCATGTTAAAGGGTATATGTCAAAAGAGCTTGGACGTTTCCAACGGGAAATTATTGAAGTATGTCAATTTTATGTTGATGATGATAATAATTCTAAAGCGAATGTAATATTTAAAAAGAGTTTGGATGGAACATTTACTTTTAATGATCCAACGAAGCAATTAATCGATTATTTGGGGGCTCAAGGTGTAGCGATGGATGAACATTATTTTTCTAATCAAGAGGCTACAAGTGGTAATACGGTAGAAATTCCTGAAAGTGTTAATACACATGTTGAAGGAGGAGCGATTGGAGCAACTAATGCTGGAGTTGTTTCTATTGAAAGTTTATAAGAAAAGGGTGTGATACAATATGTTAGAATTTATAATTTTGATTCTGATTGCGATATTTATTATTGTATATCGTAAAGAGCCAGGTGAAGGTGTATATAAATTTTTTGTGACGAAAGCGGTTAATGCTTATGATAGATATGCACCATTTTCTTTTAAGCTAGTTCGGCAAAAAGCTGTAGAACTTGGACAAGAGTTTACTACACGTCAGTATATGACACAGATTGCTTTGATTGGGGGCTTTGCAGCTTTAGTTGGATATTTTTACTTTTATAGTATTATTATTTCGGCTGTTTATGCTATAGTGGCTATTTCTTTTATTCCTTATTTATCATATTTAAGATTACAAAGAGTGTATAGTGAGTTTATTTTTGAACAAATTCAAACTTATACGACCAATGTAATTATGGAATTTAGTACGACACAAAGTTTTGTTAAGTCACTAGAAGGAGTAAGAGACTCTGGAGTACTAGAAAACCCTGTTTTGGCAGATGTTTCGCGAATGATTGAAATGTCTTATCAAAATGGTACGGTAGATGAATCTGTGCAATATTTTAATGAAAAGTATCCATTTTATATGGTTAAGAATATGCATCAACTTTTCTTACAAATAACAAAAGAAGGTGCTAGAGATGCAGGACAAGCTTTAGAAAATATGTCAATGGATATCGACTCATTGGTAGAAGGCGTTTATCGAGATCAAATGGATCGAAAACATTTTCATGGGAGATTTATAAAGTTTGGGGCTATTTTGTATATGCTGATCATTGTAATACGTTTTATGTTAGGTGAAGAAAACTATATTAATTTGCTTGATATATGGTATGTACGGATAATACTTCATGCGATTGCTGCGATTAACTTTTTCTTCTTGTTATCAGGTGAGAAGTATTATAATGAAGATGTGGGGGCAGAATAATGCAAATAGAAATTATTATAATAGCAGCGATTGTATTTCTGATAATGACTGTCAGTGGACATATTAATATTAATCAAATGATTAGTGATAATCAAATGCTTTTCTTAAAATTGAAGGAAAGTGATTGGGACTTCTTAGTTAGAGCAAAATATGGAAATGAAGCTAATTCTGATATCCTTTTTAATAAGAGAATTAGAGATGCTTTGATTGTAATGGTTGTTGCATTTATGTTTTTCCTTAAAGATTTAAATGCAGTAAAAGTGTTGTTAATATTTGTTATAGGTTTATTTATATTTAAGATGCCTTATAATGATATTAAGAGATATCATAAAAGTCATATTCATCAAATTGATGCGATGCTTCCATATTATTTGAAGGGGCTT
>CAMNRN010000016.1 GCA_946553095.1 uncultured Mycoplasmatota bacterium | reverse complement strand
ACGAGATATACATAAGTGACTGGAGTTCAGACGTGTGCTCTTCCGATCTAGTTGAGATGTCCTAAATGTAATCGCATTTTAGGTGGTAAAGCAACTACCAAGAAAAATGGTAAAGCATACTTTTATTACTATTGTAATGATTGCAAATTAACAATTAAAGAAACAGATATTGAAAAAGAAATAGAACATTTTATCAATGATATTTATGAGTATGATAGTGTTGTGAATCAAACACTACTTCCTATGATTAAAACGAAAATAGAAAATCCTAAAGAAGAAATCCAAAAAGAAATATCTAATCAAAATCAAAAATTAGAAAGAATTAAAAAAGCATATGTTAACGGAACATTTACTCTTGCTGAATATGATGAAGAAAGAAAAATAGTTGAAACAACAATTACTGAACTTGAAAATAGATTAAATGAATGTGAAGTATGTGAAGTTTTACAATTTACTCCAGAGGATATTTTGATAAAAAGAGATATTGATTATATTAATCAAATACTTTACCCAGAAGAATATAAAGAAAGAAATTTTAGTTGGGAAGAATTAACAAGAGAAGAAAAAGCAAATTTGGTTATGAATTATATTGATGAAATTAAACTATATGAAACATCTAATCATATATGCAAAGTAGATGAAATATTTTTTAGAGAAAGTATTGCTAAACCATGTAATGAATTATATGATGCAGGATATATTGATAAAAAAGATTATTCTTTAATGGGTAATGTAGTTACAAAATTAAGATTCAGTGAATATTTACCATTTGATAAAGTTAGTCAACATATATTTAGATTAAGAGAATTTTATAATGTAGGTTATTTTGAAGCCACATATTATTACAATGATAAAGTAATGTTCTTTAATGGATATGAAGAACGAAGAATAGTGAGAATATTTCCACTAGAAGATTATAGAAAAATGGATAAACTAGAACAATTAAAACTTGGTGTTATCTATGTTAAAGATGGAGATAAATCTATATTAGAAGATGAAGAAAATGTATTTGAATATATACCACCTGTAGTTAATTCAACTGAATACGAATTAGATGAGGAAACGAGAAAAAAGAGAGAAGAAATTGAAAAAGAATGGAATGAAATTAAATCTAAAATAGATGATAACAAATAAAATTATGAGAACTTTTACTTACGAAGTTTGTAAAAGGTACAAATAATTTTCAAGAGATAAAATAATAAGTAATGCTTACTATTTTATCGGTAGTCTTATGTAGTTTTATTTCATTACGAAGTTTTGAAATATTACGAAATAAGACAAGGTGGATTCTAAGGTTGCCTAAACCTTAGCCCCCAGATTTTGATATGAATGAAGTGAAATGTCAAAATCTATAGGGGGTTAGAGATTTTGTCAAAGTCAAAATTAACCCTACTATTTATAGTAGGACTCTAATACACAAAGGGGGAATAAAAAAGATGAATGAAAAGGAAGAATTATCATATTCACTACATTTAAGTAATGATAAAAATAAATCTAAAAAAGCAAGAAGAAGTGTAAAAAATACTGAAACTGGAACTACTTCTCTATCTAATAATGCAATACAAAACCATCAGCAATTATCAAAAGTTGATAAACATAATTTAAGAAAATATGATGAAGAACAAGAATTAATTTGTACGATTAAAGGAACTTCATCTATAGTTGAAGATACTAAAAATTTATATTTAGATTTGTTTGATGATGCAAGAATTAAATACAATGAAAAGCAAATTAGAAATGATAGAAAGATAGAAAATTATTTTAACCATATCTCCAATGACAATAAAAGAGATCTTGCTTGTGAGATTATTATTGAACTTGGAGATATGGACTTTTGGGCTAATAAAGATGATAAATTTAAACATAAAATGACAGAAGTTTTTAAAGAACAAATCATAGATTTAGAAGAAGTTGTACCAAACTTTAGGATTGCTAATGCTACCATTCACTATGATGAATCTAGTCCGCATTTACATGTTGTTGGAGTTCCATTTAAAGATGGAATGAAAAATGGTATGGAAAAACAAGTTGGTAAATCTGATGTGTTTAATAAGATAAGTTTAAAAGAAATTCAAGACAAAATGAGAATATATTGTATTAGTTCATTTAATAGAATTTATCATTTAAACTATACTCTTAAAGCAAAAGAAGAAGGTAGAAATGTTGATATTAATGTTGCAAATATGAATGAATATAAAAAGTTTAAACGAGAACAAGAAAAGTATAAAAAACAACTTAAAGAATTAAATAATAAAGCAGATGAATTACAAAATAAATCTAATGAGATTAATGATATTATTGATAATCTAAAACCTACTATTATGAATAAAAATAACTACTCTATTTCAAGTATAGAAGTAGATAAAATTAAAGAATATATAGAACAAACTAATGACACTACTTCTAATTTAAGAAATGCGAATGATATATATATAATCTTGAAAAAATATGAAGATGATTTAAGAGAACACTCTAACGAAGTTAGAAATTTGAAAAAGAAAATAAAAACTCGTGATGATAGAATTGAAGAATTAGAATATGATTTGAATGATGCTAATGACACTATTGATGAATTAGAAGATAAAGTTTCAAAACTAGAAGAAACATTAAATTATTTTAAAGAATTATGGAAAAAGTTTATAGAATTTTTACAAGATAAATTCTTCTCTAGTAATAAATATGATGATGTCATAAATGATTTATATGATGAAGATATAATTGATGATAATGAATTAGATATTATTCAAAATAATAAAAATATTGATAAAAATGATGATTTTGAAAAATAAATGTGTTAAAATAATAGGCAATTAAGGGAGGTTTACTTTATGAAAGTAGAAGATTTTAATAAAACAAGTGAAGAATTAAAGGTAGAGATTCAGAATAATAATGAGCAAATTAATATAAGTGATGAAAGAAAAAGAATGGCTAATGTTAACCAATTTGAATACAAGGTAGTAAAAACTTTAGGTTTTTCTTTGTTACCATATTTAGGTTTACTAATTTTATCTGGAGTATTAACAAAGAATGGAATTATGGCATCTTTAATAGAAACTGTTCCAGCAGAAAGTTTTCCATTTATTCTTGTAGGTAGTTCTTTATGTGCAGGAACTATTGGAAGAAAAATATTAGAGTGGAAATTCAAAACAAAAGAAAGACTAAAAGCATTTACAATGGCTAAAACCCAAACAGAAAAATTAGAAGAAGAAGTAAAATATACAATAGAATTAGAAAAATCTAAAAATAGAAATAAAGCTATTCATCAAACAATGGATTCGCTAAGTTCAAATCAATCTATTTTAAATTCTTTATCTAGTAGATATGATATTAATGATAGAGATTTACCACAAACTGAAGAAGATGCTAAACAAAGATTCGAAAATCTTTCTACACTTTTAAAAGATAAATATACCGAATTAGATGTACTAACTACTCAAAAAGTTTTACACGAAAAATTTTGGAGAGTAAGAACAAAAGGACAAAAAGTAATGGATATTATTATGTCAGGAATGATAGGTGGATTTTTTACTATGATGTATGGAGAAATGCCAATTCTAATAGTAAGAGATTATATATCATCTTTGAGTTTGATGTCTTTATTTACACCACTTATTGTTGGAATTGCTGGAGTTAGCGGATATATGATTAAAAGAAATAAAGATTATATGAAGGTTTTTAATAATTTGAATAATGAATTGGGTGAAGATTCATTACAAGACAAAATAAATGAAGCATATGAAGAACAACAAGATATCGATTCTAAAATTGAAACCAAAATAAGAGAAATTAGTATTGTGGGTTCACAGTTACAAGAACAAAAAAGGATTATAGAATCATTTTCAGAAGATAGCGATGAAAAAGCCCAAACTATTGAAATAGCGAAAAAAGGTACTATGCTTGGATATAGTCAAGAAGACTTGATGTCATTGGATGAAAGTGTAGAAAAAGAATCAGGAATGGAAACTAAAGGACCATCATTAGTTTTGAGAAGAAAAGTGAATAATACACCAAATTCGCAAAAGTAGTGAAATCATATTGCTACTTTTTAATTTATTTGATAAAATTGTAGTAGAAATTGATACAAATATTGTATTAATTCCTAATTTTTGCGAAAGTTGTAGATAACAACCCCTATCGCACCAGAGTGATACTAAACTCGAACTTCGAGTTGAAATAGAAAAACGACTTGTTAAAAAGCCGTTTTTGTGTTATTATGAATATGTCAAGGAAACTTGCATAAAATAAAAAAGGGAATATTCAATTTCGCAAGTTGAATGTCTACCCAAAAAATCAGATGGGCATTTAATTCATAGAATTAAGTGTCATTTTTTTATAACTACTATCATAATGATAAGGAGAAATAAAATGATAGCAATGAGCTTTAGAACTTTTATAATAAAAGTCTTAGTTTTCATTATATCAAATCTCCTCTCTTTTGTGAGATTCGGTAGACACTCAACAATTGATATTCCCTATGAAGATTATACTAAACTATTTGGTGTAGTACAATGAATTTTATTGTATTTTGCCAATTTAGTAAACACACTTGTACATTGACACAAAATATACTAATTTAAGGTGGTAATATTGGTGGAAAGATAATCATAAATAATAAGCTAGAAAGTATAAAAAAAATTAAAGAGCTCAAATTAAATACATTTCCAGAGCAACTATTAAAAAAAGGAGAAGATGATAAAGTTTTAGAATTTGTAAAAAAGTATCCAGCTGAATATTATTCGTTAAGAGATAAAAGTAAAATTGGAGGAACTTTTAAATTAAATGTCAAAAAAAATAACCTTTTAGAGGAAATAAAAGATTATGAATTGTATACAATAAATGTGAGTTCACTTAACTATGCTGAAAATCAAATAATGGAAGCAGATATAGAAGTAAAAAGAAACGGAGATATTTATGTTACGATTTCTAAAAATCCTGAGTCAAATGTAAGAGATAATATTGAAGATACCTACATGTCATTAAAAACTGATATTTTTGATGATAGGGTTTTGAATAAGATTCCAGAGTTTGATTATATATATAAACATAATCTATTTGATGTTTTAGTTGAATTTTCGTTATTTGATAAGCCTTTGGGTATTAATAATGAGAGGATTATAATTTGGGAACTAAGAACGCATTACTAATATAAAAGTTGATGTACGTCTTTCCCAACGGCACCATAAGGAAATTAGTTGAATTATTTGACTAGGTTAATCGCGGTTAACCTTTTTATATTGCTCGAAATGTGTTATTTAGTTATACAAAGTGGAGAGTAATCAAGTCAGCAAATAAATTTTAAAGAAAATGTCCATTGCGAGCTTTAAAATTCATCTAAAAAATATTATAATATACTTGTATTTGAGGACAAATGTAGGTTTAAAGGAGTGTTATTATGAAAGAAATTTTATTTGCAACAGGTAATGTGTCAAAGGGAAGAAGATTTGAAAAAGGCCTTTTAAAATATGACATACGAACACTAACTCTAAAAGATATTAATATGAAGTTAGATGTTGAAGAAAATGGAACTACAGCAATTGAAAATGCAAGGATTAAAGCTCGAGAATTATTTAGGCTTACAAATAAACCAACAATGGGAATGGATGATGCTTTATATTTAGAAGGTGTTCCAGAAGAAAAACAACCTGGATTGTTTGTAAGAAGGGTTAATGGTAAGACGTTAAATGATGAAGAAATGATAGAATATTATTTAAAGTTAGTAAAAGAATATGGTGTTAATGGGTTTTTAAATGCGAAATGGGTTTATGGAATGGTTGTTATAAACGAAAAAGGTGAGGAATTTGAATATACTTGGGAAAAAGCAAATATATATGGTAGATCAAGTTTCTAATATTGTTAATCCTGGGTATCCATTAAACTCAATTACAAAATTAAAAATAATTGATAAATATATAACAGATGTGACTGATGAAGACCAAAAAATGATAAAAGAAAATGAAGATGATGTAGTAGATTTTATTGTTAATTCATTAAATTAATTGCTATTTGTGAAGTTGAGAAAGATGAATAAAGATGTATTATTAAGATACATAGATCAAGTTCATACTACTAAGATGGGGATTGAAAGAATTAAAAAAATCTTAAATTAGATACTAATGATGATGATATAATTAGAAATAAAATAGACCAATTATATCAAGAACAAGAACAAGTAATATTGGCAAAGTGGTCATTGGAAATGGCAAAACATATAATAGAAATAACTAATTTTGATATTAATAAATACCTAGAATGTTTGATGTTAGACAAATAGGATTTAAAATTCATAAAATAGCAATAGAACAAAAAAAGAATTAGATAAAAATATTCTTCAAGGAACATTCTATGGTAACAAGTGATTATTAACTCGAGAGGCTAACAGAACTATCTAGCATATTACTTTGAAAGTGAGATGAAAATATGAATAATCAAAGAAAGATATATTATAGTATAATGACATTATCTATAATTTTATTTGTAGGAACAATATTTTTCTTAAATGATACCAAGATTATAGCCCCTATAATTATGGTTTTTTGTGTGTATTTATTTTTGGGATCAATTATTAAATTATGCAAAACAAATGAAAAATTTAAAAACAATGTTTTATTTTCTTTAGATTTATTATTTTGGCTTCCCTAGAAATTACAATTGTATTTGTTGATGTTGAAGTCTACAAGTAATTAATTTTATAATCGAAAATTTTCATATTGTCATATTTCAAAAATACATTATTGACTTGGTTCTTTAATATATTTTTGTTAAAGGGTGTGTCTATATGAGATTTTTGTTTAAATGTGATGAGAAGGCTGATATTGAAGGATATTGCCGAGATGTTTTAGGAATTGAACCCGAGTGGCAAGTTCGATATCTTTTTTGTAAAAGTTCTTGGGATGCTTTAGATAGTTATTTTAAAATACAGGGAATTTCTGTTCAAAAAATACAATATAATCAGAAAGTAACGTATGTTATTACAGGTGCTGATGGGGAGAAAACTGTGTTTAATGATGGGGATTCATTCATTGATTATATCGAATCATGGGGAAGAAAAATTGATCCAGTTTCTTCTTATGTCGAAATATCTTATTTATTAGATAGTGGTGATGTTAATTTGGATGTTTATCACATAAGAATGGATGAGATGGTGACTAATTATGTGGACATCTCGACTTCTTTACAAATGGATTTTTGCAGTCAAGCTATGAATTATGGTTTGGTGATAGTTCATCAAGAATATTGGGATCAATTCGATAATTTGAGACTTAGAAAAAAAGAATAGTTGACTTTTCTTAAATGGTTTCAATATAATGGTAGTAGGAAATGGTGATTTATGTGAAACTAGGAAATTCTTTATATGAAAAACAAGGGATACATGTAATATCTTCAATTTTTACAGTTGAAAATGGAATAACTAAAGTTTTACTTATAGAAAGAAGTTATGAACCTTACAAGGGGATGTGGGCTTTAGTTGGCGGTGCTTTGTATAATAATGAAGATTTAGTTGTAGGAGCCAAGAGAGAAATATATGAAAAAACAGGAATAAAAGATATCGATATATATTTATCCAATGTTTTTGGAAAAGTAGATCGGTCTCCTTTGATGAGAATGGTTGCGGTTTCTTTTATTGGTGTTATAGATAGTGCTAAAGTGGAAATTTTGAAAGAAACTATGAGTACGTCTGATGCTCTTTGGTATCCAATTGATAAGATTCCAAATTTAGCTTTTGATCATGTAGAAATATTAAATGATGGTTTGGAAATGTTAAAAAAGAAGATAGGAGAATCTGATATATTAAGAGCTTTATATCCAAATGGTTTTACAATTCCTGAAATACAAAAAGTTTATGAAACTGTTTTAAATAAGCAATTTGATCGGAGAAATTTTCGTAAGAAATTACTTAGTTTAGACTTGATTCAAGATACGAATAAAACAAAGAATTTTATGGGGAATAAACCAGCAAAGGTGTATAAATTTAAAACGGGAAATATAAAAAATAAAAGTTTGCTTTAATCTTGACATGTGTATATAAGACACTTATAATGATAGTGTGCACAATAGAAAGAAGGTTAGATTTTATTATCATGATAAGCGTAAAATATACACGTTATGAAAGAGGTAAACAAAAATTTAAAAAATCAATTATTGAGAAAGATGATGGAGGAGGGAAATATTGTATTTGAAGGATTAGACCGTTATCCTTTGGATGGTCAATCTAGTATTATAGTGGCTAATCATAGTTGTCTAATGGATATTTTTTATTTAGCTATGGCAATACCTGAGGAACATGTCAGTGTAGTAAGCGCTAGAGTTCTATATAAGAATGTGAGCCCACGAAAAGAAATCGTAACAAATGCTTTGCAGGCGATGCCAATTGAACCAATGAGTGGAATTCACTCGAAAATAGCGATGGATGCAATTTCTTATTTGTTATGTGAAGGTATTAGTGCTAGTATATTTCCAGAAGGAACATATAATGATCGGCAAAGCATTTCCAGAGGAAGAACGGGAATGGCTAGGATTCTTTTAGATACTTGTTATAAGGGAGTATATCCACATTATGTTCCGATTGCTATTAATGTTTCTACAGATGATTTGGATAAAAATAGAATGGGTATAAATAAAAATGATTTAGTGCAAGTACAAATTTTAGAACCGGTTAGCTATGAACACTTAGTGGATGAGTATTATAACACTGATAATTATGAAGCTAGAAATAGGATATTACATGAGATTGTTGATTTAGGAATGATTCGAATTGCAGATTCTTTAAATATTCCTTTTAGTGAAGAGTATCTTTATGTGTCTCCTAAAGAAAATGTGATGTTTCAGGATGGAAGTGTAATGTCTTTTGAAGAGGCTTTAGAAAATGAAAATGTTGTTAAATATCAGGATGAAGTAATGACAAGGGCTAGAAGAATAATTGGAAATATAAGGAGAAGAAAATGAAAAAAGTATTAATTTATGGAGATTCTAATGTTTGGGGAGATAACTTTTTTACGGGTGTGAGAATTCCTGATGATGAACAATGGGCAAATATTTTGCAAAAATCATTATCGGATTATAAAATTTTACAAGAAGGTTTGCCTGGGAGAATTGCTGGGGATTATGAATTGGAGAAGACCTATAAAAATGGTCAACGAACTTTTATAGCTACATTTCGATCTTCAGCTCCAATTGATGTTTTGATTATTGCTCTAGGAACAAACGATTTACAAATTAAGTATCAAAGGTCTGCATCAGAAATTGTAAATGATTTATTGTGGTATAAAAAGCAAGTTGAAAGTGAATATCAAGAAAAGGAGAATAGATGTAAGTATTTTAGAAAGGGAATGCCTAGGATTATATTTATTTTGCCACCTAATTTCGATTATAACCGAAAAGATAATCCTGTGTTTGATGAGAAAAGCGAAGAAAAAAGAAAAGAAATTCAAAAAATTTTTGGCACATTAGAAGAAGAGTATTTAATATTTGATAATGTTTCGTTGTTTCAAGATGGAATTCATTTAAATCCAGAAGGGCATAAAATGGTTGCAGATATAGTAAAAGATAAGATTAATTGATTTATTTGCTTAAATAAAAAAAGTATTATAAAATAGTTTTAGGTGGTAGTCGTGGCTGTATATGAAAAACTTGAAGAGTATGTAAATAAAAATGGTAAAGGTATAAGTTTTCGTTTAAAACAACATGCTTTTATTATTGAAAAACATTTGAATCCAGGTGAAGAAGTTATTTTTGCTTTTCCTGGACAGAAAAATGCCGAATTTTATAATTTCTTTACGAGTTGTGTGGTAGTTCTTACTAATAAAAGGCTGTTAATTGGGCAAAAGAGAGTTCTTTGGGGATATTTTCTGAGATCCATTACACCAGATTTATATAATGATTTATTTGTATATCGGGGACTTTTATGGGGGAAAATTGTTATTGATACTGTAAAAGAAGAAGTTATAATAACTAACTTAACAAAAAAAGGACTGACAGATATTGAAACAAATATTACGGAATTTATGATGAGAGAAAAACAAAAATATGGTTCAATGAATCAGGATGTAGTATGAAAAAGTTAAGACGTTTTATTATATTATTTATTGTTTTGTTTTTATTGTTCTTGTATTTTTATTGGAAAGAATATAGTTATGAGGTTAATTATAAAGTAAATGATGTAGATATTTTAGAGATTTATGATAAAAATCAAAAAGGATATCAGTTTGTTTTTACTTATAAAGATGAAAAATATAGTATTTTTGTAGATGATGAATATCAAAATAAAAGAAGAGTAATTGATGATATTTATGTTGAAGAAAATGATGATAAAACTTGTTTGATTCCAAGTAGTGAAAATGTATCTGTGTATGGTATTTGTCGTCGTGATGGTAGTCAAGAGGCTTTAAATAATACTATTTTAAATAATGAGGAAAAAGAAGAGTATCTTAATTATAAAATTTATGATTTAAATGATAAGAGTTTTTTGTTATGGAATTATCATGATTTTGTTTGGTTATATGGAGATAAAAGAGAAAGAATAAAATTATTTAGTAAAGATTTTTATAATTTGAATTTAATAGGTTTTTATAAAAATTATTTAATGGTTCCAGATTATGATAGTAGTTATACATTTGATAAGATCTATATGATTGATTTTTTAAAAGGGAAAGTTAAAGAACAAAGTTTGCGTTATGCTATTTATTTTGATAGTTATTTTCTGGGGAGTTATAAGAAAAACTTATATATTTATGATAAGAAGCAAGAGCAAGAATACTATATTAGTATGAAAAATAATAAAATTTATAAAACTGGGAATAAGGTTTTAGTTAATGAAGAATGGGAGAAAGTTAGTTCTTATAAATTAAAAAATGGTTTGGTTTCTTTTAGCAATGATGAAGTATATTCTTATCATGTGCGTGATGACTTATTATATGGGTATATAAATAATATGGAATATGAAACTAAGATTAGTGATATGAAAGTAAGTAAAATTGTGAAAAAAGATGGTTTGGGAGTTTATTATATTAGTGAAGATACTTTATATTATTATCATCCGAGAACAGGAATAAAAGCATTAATTTCTTACTCAGAATGGCGTTTTAATAAAGAAAATATGGTTTATATTTTTTAATTAACATAAATTTATTCTAGGCATAATTTATACTAGGATGTGATATTATGTTTGATAAGTATAGAGTAAAACCAAATGAAAGTTTAAAGATGATTGCTGATAAGTTTGAAACAACTCCAGAGGCTATTAAAAGTATTAATAATATTTATTTTGATAGTGATATTAGAGCAAATATGGAGTTAATTGTGCCTAAAAATAAAGAGCAATATTTTAACTATTATACGATAGAAGCCGGAGATTCATTATATAAGATTGCAGAAAAGTATAATATTAATCCAACATTATTAGCTAATTTAAATGGACTTAATATGGAAGATTATATTTATCCAAATCAAGAAATTATGATACCTAAGGCTGGTTATAGTTATTATATTACGGCTGAGGGAGATACCCTTGATACAGTAGCAGATATGTTTGGAATATCTAAAAGTGATTTAGTTCATCAAAATGATTCTATTTATGTTTTAAAAGATCAAGTATTAGTTACGAAAAGAAAGTAATCAAAGTCCTTATAAGGGCTTTTTGTCTTTTAATCAAGCTTTTTTTGTGATAAAATATGTAATATAAGGTGGGATTAATGTGATATTAAAAAAGCCCTATGGATTACTTATTAAACATTTTAAGTTAATTCATTTTGTTTTAACTTTGTTGACAATTTTTTTGCTTGTTAGAACGAAAACAGTTTTGAATTTTTTTGTCGATTATGTTATAAATGATTATTCAGTTACAATATTCGAGAATATGTCTGCGACTTATGTAAATGGACTTATTTACCTTATTATCTTTTTAATTTTTGGTATATTAATTGCTTTGTTTGTACTTTTAAGGTATAAGAAAAAGCCCAATAATTTGTATTTAGCTACGATGGGATATTATATGTTTTTGTTTGTAATGTTGCTTGTTGCTAGTGCGCTTATTAAAGATTTGGAGATTAATGGTCTTTGGGAAACCGCGGCTGCTCGACAGTTTCGTGATTTTGCTCAGATTATTTACTGGCCTCAGTTAATATTTATTTTTCTTTTGGCAGGAAGATCTTTAGGGTTTAATGTTAAAAAGTTTAACTTTAAAGATGATTTAAGAGAATTAGAGTTGTCTGAGGCTGATAGTGAACTTATTGAAATTAACTTAGGATTTGATTTGTCGAAAGTTAAACGGGTGGGAAGAAGGTCTTTAAGAGAATTAATTTATTATTTAAAAGAAAATAAGTTTGTGTTTTATTGCTTTGTGTCAGTTGTTTCTTTAGTACTTGTTTATTTTTTGTTTACTAATATTGAAAGGGTTCATTATAGATATCGTCAAGGAAGTAGTTTTACTTATAATAATTTTAAGATTAATATTGAAGATAGTATTATTACTAATTTAAACTATGATGGGACACTTCTTAGAGATGATAAATATTATTTAGTAGTTAAATTTAATATTCTGAATAATGGTCGAGATGATGTTGCTCTTGATTATAATAATTTTAAAATATATATGGGGAATAGATATTATTATCCAGTGTTGGATGAGGGAAGTAGTTTTATTGATTATGCTAAACCTTATATGGGAGAAAAGCTATCTGTTGGAGAAAATAAGACTTATCTAATGACTTATGTTTTTGATAAAAAGTATGTAAATAGAAATTTTAAAATTACAATTTATAAGGGTGCTTCAGTAAAGAAAAAGAATTTTACTCCTAAGACTATTACGGTTAAACTTAATCCAGTTAAAATAGATGGTGAATCTATTGCGAGTAATTCTAAATTGGGAGATGAAACCTCTTTTGGGGGTTCATATTTGAATAATACAAGATTAACTATAAATGATTTTCAAGTGGGACCTAAATATACTTATAAATATCAAAGTTGTTCGAGAGTCGATTGTAAAGAATATGATGGAGTTGTTACTGCTGATTATGCTCTTATAAATAAAAAAACTCTTCTCGTTTTAGATTATATTTTCGAAAAAGATGAAAAGTCACTTTATTATGATAGTTATAAAGATGTTTCTAGTTTTATTACACATTTTATTAAAGTTAGATATGAAAAAGATGGTGAAAGTCATATTGTGAATACTAAAAATGTAACACCAATTAATCTAAGCGGAAAGATGGTTTTGGAGCTTTCTAGTGAGATAGAAGATGCTGATAAGCTTGATTTATATATTCGAGTGCGAAATAAAAGTTTTGTGATAAATTTGAAAAAGTGATTTTGGAGGAAATTTTCTTTTGTTTGACAATATAATTAAAATATAATAAAATAATATTGACTTATTATTTTGTTATGGAACCGTAGCCAAGTGGCTAAGGCGTGGGTCTGCAACACCCTGATCGCCGGTTCAAATCCGGCCGGTTCCTCCATTTGATGAATTGTTCGAACTTTTCGGACTTGATATACATTTCAGTTCTATTTGAACTGTTTTTTTTTTATCAAACGTTCTATGATTTAGGCGGGAGATTTGATATAATTAGTGTATAAAAACAAATAATAACTGGTTTTGAGCTCAGTTGGAGGTAAAAATGCAAAACGAATTGATGGAAAAATATATACGAATATTAAGAGTTATTATAACTTTAATGGTATTTATAATATTAAATGTTTGGTTTCTATTTATAAAATGATCCACGTTGTATAATAGCACTTGTTATTTTTAGTGTAGTATTTTTTATCAATTTTCCAAATTCTAAAATATGTAAATTTATTATAAATAAAGGCGACAAGATAACAAATAAAATATTAAAAGTATTATATTATGCATTTGCATTGCCGGTTATTTTCCTATTATTTCTTTTAATAGCAGCCTTATTATGTGCTTATGTCGTTGCAATTTTAGAACATATAAATTCATTTGATTTGGGAACTGCCACATTGATTGCATTTATTGGTATTGGAATTTTCACTTGTGTTTTAGTTCCATACTTTCAAACATTAATTATATTAATTCTTAGATGTTTTAAAAAGTAACTTTAAAATCACAGAATATGAGGATTTGTGTTTTTTAGGGATACATTGAAATAAAGAATAATTTGTTATAATATTAATAAAATGGAGATGGTTTTCTTGGAAAGTATAAAAACAACAGATATATGGACTAAACAAAATCTAAATAGGTCTGGTTTCTTACAAGATAATATAGCTAGTTTTAATAATCTATCTGATGATGAAATAAAGGCGTTATTTGATGATGTAGATGTAGATGTAAACTTAAAAATTGCTATTGCTGAATTAGGTTATGAAAGAATTAGGATATTACCTTTTGATTTATTTATAAAAGTTCTTTATTATATGGAAAATTCTTATTTATTTGTGAGTAATTATAAAAGTAGGATAGAAAGCTTATCATATGAAGAGTTAATTAGTTTACTTTATGATGCTGATTTAGTAGAGTCCTGTTTAGTTGAAATTGCTAAAATGGATGTGTTTTCTAAGTATTTAAAATATGAAAAAGAAAATAGATTGGGAACCAAATTACAAAATTTTCAATTACTTTCTTTACTACACTTAAATAAAGGTAATATTGAAAAATTAGATTTAATTGGTGAAAAAATTCTTGAATTGTTGCAAAGTTCGGTAAATTACTCTAATGATTTAGAATATTTAATAGAATATTATCTAAATGAAATAATCGAAAGCAATGATGAAATAAGTATAGAAAGCAATATTAATTCAATTGGAATCGCTCTTATGAATTATTACTTTAAAAACCATCAATTGTTAAGCAAAAAGTTAATTGAATTTTATATTTTATATCGTTTAAAAGATTTGAAAGTGCAAGATTTATGTAAAAGAGTTGTTATATCAGATGAAGAAAGTTCAATTTTTGGTTATTATCAAGCTTCTGATGGGATACTGAAAATATATAATAGTTATCTTAGTGCACAATTTGAAGCAATACTAAAAGAAAATAATTACAATGATAAAGATGCAGTTAATGACTTGCTTAATTTTGCTTTATTAAAATTTATATCTCATGAATTAGGACATGTGGTTATTTATAGAGAAGTTGAATCGTTTCAAAATAAACATATTACTTACGATCAAATTCAAAGTAACTTTGCTTTTTATTATTGGTATAAGAATGCTTCTTTAAGACTTTTTCTGGGAGAAGAGAATTATCATAAGTTTCACGACAATTTTATAGGAGAAGTTAGGTGTGATATATTTTCTATAATTGATAGTGGGATTCAAATTGATAAAAATTTTAAAAGTTCTTTTTCTGTTAGAAGATTACATGGTTTTTGTTTAAATAATGCCAGTGATATTTTGAGATTTTATACTGACAAAAATGAGAATGATGAGATAGTTATAAAGTCTCCTGTACAAAAATTTGATGAATTTTTTAATTCGTTTTTATCTAATCAGGAAATAGGACTTCAATTAACTAGTGATAATACACCATGTGGGATATTGAATTCTTTAATGTTAGGTGGAGATATACCTCAAAGTGTATTGCAAGAAATTTCTAAAATAGCTGAAGGAGAGGTAATTGCAACTAGTTTTTATTCTGAACTTTTGAAAATAATAAATGGCGTGCAAACTTTAAATGATGAAAGTGATATAGGTATAAAAAAATAGTTTTTGATTGGAAACTATTTGGTATAAATTATATATTAATTCCTAACTTGATATTATCAATTCTTTTCTTTTGTTTTTAAAGATATTAATATTGACTTGTTCCCTAGGGAATAGTTTATGATATAATACGAGGTAGGTGATTGTAATGATAGAAATTAAAAATCTTACAAAAAAGTATGGCAGTTTTGTAGCTGTCGATCAATTAAATTTAACAATAAAAGATGGGGATATTTACGCTTTTATTGGTCATAATGGGGCTGGAAAGACGACGACGATAAAATCAATTGTGGGCATATTGGATTTTGAAGAAGGAGATATTTTAATTAATAATATTTCAGTAGAAAAAGAGCCTCTTTTGTGTAAAAAACAGATGGCTTATATTCCTGATAATCCAGATTTGTATGAACATTTAAAGGGAATCGATTATATTCATTTTGTTTGTGATATGTATCAGGTGCCAAAGGAAAAGAGAATAGATCTTATTAATAAATATGCAATGTTATTCGATATAAAAGAGTATTTAGGAAATGAAATAAGCTCTTATTCGCATGGGATGAAACAAAAAATAGCGATTATTTCCGCTTTAGTTCATGAGCCTAAGGTATTGATATTAGATGAGCCTTTTGTAGGGCTAGATCCGGTTTCAACCCATCATTTGAAAGAAGAAATGAAAAGATTAGCTAGTGAAGGAATCACTATATTTTTTTCAACCCATGTTTTGGATGTTGCTGAGAAATTATGTAACAAAATAGCGATTATTAAAAAGGGTAAATTAGTTTATGAAGGAAATATGGTGGAAGCGACAAAGGATAAAAGTTTGGAAGATGTATTTATGGAGCTAGAAGAAAATGTTGAAGTTATTTAAATTGGTGAAAGTTAATCTAATTTCTTATTTTAATTTTTATAAGATCCTTAATGCAAAGGGAATAACAAAATTAAAAGAATTATTAAAGTTTCTTTTAATAGTGGGTTTGTTTTTTCTAAGTGGGATTTATATTTATTATTTTGCTAAGATGTCGGTGAAGGGCTTAGTTTTAGTTCAAGCAGAATATGTTTTATTAGGTGAGTTTTTTGCTCTTAGTAGTGTACTTTCTTTATTTACTACTATTTTTCGAGTCGATAGTGTTTTGTTTAATAGTAGTGATTATGATATGCTGGTTTCTATGCCAATTTCTAAAAGATCTATAATAACAAGTAAAATGTTCAGTTTATATATTTCTAATTTATTTTTTACAATTGTTATTATGGTTCCGGTTTTAATTCTTTATACAAAATATGTGCTAGTTAGTGAGATGTTTTATCTTCTTTATATTTTAAGTATTGTACTTATTCCTCTTTTACCGACTGTAATAGCGGTTTTAGTTGGTAGCCTAGTTTCTTTTGTTTCATCTAGATTTAGAATAAAAAAAGTAATGCAGTTTATTTTTATGTTAATCATTATGGTAGGTAGTTTATTATTCTCTTTTAAATTGCAAGGAACTAATGAGTTTGATATGGCTTCGATGGGAGAAGGCCTGTTAAATATTTTCAATAAAATTTATCCACTTACTAATACTTATATGAAAATGATTATAAATGAAGAGATATTTTCTATATTTATTTTTGTAATACTTCCTATTTCAGTCTGTGGATTAGTAATAATATTGTTGAGTTTTTATTATACTGATATTGTTTGTAGAATACGGGGAAGAGAAATTAAACGAAAATATAGAGTTGTTCATCAAGAAAGTTCACAAAAAAAAGCTTTGGTGAAAAAAGAGTTAAAAAGATTTGTTTCTTCGCCAACTTATGTTATGAATTCAATTTCTGGACTTATTTTTTTACTGATTTTAACTTTAGTTATTATTTTTGTTCCTAGTGAAAAATTTGGAGTCTTTTTGGGAGGAATGGATGTGCAAAATTTACTTCTTACTAAGGGGCCATTTCTTGTCGGTTTTTCATTCATGTTATCCTGTACTTCTTCTTCATCAATTTCTTTGGAAGGAAAAAATTTGTGGATTTTAAAATCGATGCCAGTTGATTTTTTAACTGTTTTATGGGGAAAAGTATATATGAATTTCATTGTTCTGGAAGTTTCTGGGATCTTGATTAGTTTAGTGTTACATATTCTTTTTCAGCTCGGATTGTTGTCGTTTATTTTATGGATTATAACACTTACATTGTATGCTTTATTTATTTCGCTTTTAGGATTAATTGTCAATTTGCATTTTCCTTTACTTAATTGGGACAGTGAAGTAAAAGTAATTAAACAAAGTGTAGCAACGTTTGTTACTTTGGTTTTAGGAATGGTTGTCGGTTTTATTCCTCTTGTCATAAAATACCAAATTAGTACATATAGTTTTATTGTTAGTGTTGATACTGTGTTTCTCATTTTAATCTTAATATTTGTTTTGTACTTAGAAAAAAATGGCAGAAAGTTATTTTCTAGATTAGAATCTTAGAATAATAGATAGACAATATTTGGCATAGAGAAATTTTAACAAATGTTGCTATTTGTCGATAATTTGGTTATAATAATTAAAGAATAGGGGAAATGTGAAATGGAGGAAAACGTTCAACGTAAAGGTTTTAAAGAAAAGTTTAAATTTGTTTCAACCGTTATTAGTTGGACTGTTTTTACTTTGCTTGTTATTTGTGCTTTATTGTTGTTTTATTATTTTATTTCGATGAAATTATATGCGGCCAAAGGGGATAAATTTGAGCCTAAATTTTCTTTGTATACTATTATTAGTGCTAGTATGGTTCCTAATATTAATGTTTATGATGTTATTATTAATTTAAGAGTGGATTCACCTAAAGATATTAAAATAGATGATGTCATTACTTTTAAGTCTACGAGTGCAGAATCTTCTGGAAAAACGGTTACGCACCGGGTTGTTTCAATTATTCAAGATGGTGATGGTAATTATAGTTATCAAACAAAAGGGGATAATAATTTAATCGCTGATTCAAGTGCCGTTTCTTATAGTAATGTTATTGGAAAAGTAGCGATGAGATTGCCACAGCTTGGAAGAATTCAATTGTTTGTTGCTAGTGTTTATGGGTGGTTATTTTTAATTCTTATTCCAGCTTTATATATTATTTTTAAAGATGTTGTGAAGATTATTAAATTGAGTGATAAATACAAAGATCATAAAATTTTGGGAAAGAAACTTTTAATTGGAAGAAAACCTAAGTTACTTCCTGAACCTAAGCTTGATATTGGTTCTATTCCAGATAATTATGGAAATGTAAAAGAAAATATTTCTTCTAGTTTGAATGATGTTGTTGATAAAACAGAGGTTATCAACAATAATTCTACTTTTGTTCAAGAAGTAGAAGAAGATGATGATGATTTTGAATTGCCTGAGTTAAAGTAATAACACAGGTTTTTTTTATTTTCGCAATGTCAAGTAATGACAATTTACATTGAAATTAAGAAAAATCTTCCAAAAAGTATAGAAGTTTTTTTTTTTTTTTTGTAAAATTGGCATAGTAGAGAAGATATCTATTATAAAACAAATCTTACTTTACACTTGGGAAGGAATATATATTTATGAAAAAGAAGAAACTAATCTTGGCAGTGGCGATACTAACTCTCATCATG
>CAMNRN010000015.1 GCA_946553095.1 uncultured Mycoplasmatota bacterium | reverse complement strand
TTTAGAAAATGTTGATTTTTCTAAAGTATCAAATATGGCAGCTATGTTTTATAATAAAAATTTAACCAAATTAGATTTAAGTAATTTTGATACATCACAAGTAACAGATATGACTGAAATGTTTGAAGGAGCTAGTAGTTTAACTAAATTGGATTTAAGCAAATTCGATACATCAAAAGTAACAAACATGCCAAGAATGTTTGCTAGATGTAGTAGTTTAACAGAATTAGATATAAGCAGCATGACTTTTGATAGTGTGGAATTTTATTATTATATGTTTGAGGGAGTGCCAAATAATATTCATATCAAAGTAAAGGATGAGGCGGCTAAAGCATTTATTGAAAAAAGACTTGCTACTGATCGCATAACTGATGCTGTTGTAGAAATAGCAAATAGATAAGGAAAAAATAACTGAAATAGTGTTATTTTTTTATTTGGAATGGTATAATAAAACTATGGAGTAAATGATGGATAAAATAATAAAGAATGTATTAAATAAAATCGAAGAAAAAGGTTATATTGCTTATATTGTCGGTGGTTATGTTAGAGATTATTTATTGAAAAAAAGTAGTAATGATATTGATATAGCAACCAGTGCGAGACCAGAAGTTTTAGAAGAGCTTTTCCCAGATGGCGAGTCTCATCCATATGGAGGAATTCATTTAAAAAAAGGTCCATATACAATTGCAATTACAACATTTAGAAAAGAATTAGGTTATGAAAATCGAAGACCGATTCAATTAGAATTTATTAATGATGTAGATACAGATTTACAAAGGCGCGACTTTTATATTAATGCCATATGCATGGATGCCCAAGAAAACATAATTGATCCTTTAAATGGTAGAAAAGACTTATGTGACGAAGTAATTCGTTCTATAGGTGACTCATTAACCAAAATAAAAGAAGATCCCTTAAGAATTCTTAGAGCAATTCGTTTTGCTACAATTCTAGACTTCACAATAGATGCAAGCTTCCAAGAGGTGATTAGAAAAAATGCGCATCTTACCCAAACTATTTCTAAATATCGAATCAAAGAAGAGTATAGCAAAATTCTATCATCTCCAAACTATCAAAAAGGCTTAGATTTATCCGAAGAGTTAGGTCTAACAAAATATCTTTTTATTGAATATAATAATGTTTATTACAGTCCTAATATATATGAAATGTGGGCCCAAGTAAAAATTAAAGATATTCCATTTACAAAGCAAGAAAAAAGAACTATAATTAGAATTAAAGAAACAATTAAGAAAAAATAAAAAAGGAAAGTGGCCCAAAAGTGAATAAAGACAATAAAAAATTTGTAGCAGAATCAGTTTTTATTAAAGAAGCTATTAAGGATAATTTATCACTTAATGAATTTTTATTGTTGCTTTATTTTGATAATTCATATGATTCAGTTTTTGAAATAGAAATAATATCTAAAGTCCTAAATATGAGTGTTGATAGTGCAATCGATGCCTACAGTAAGCTTTTGAAAAAGAAATTAATAAGTGTCAAGGCTGAAAAAAATAGTTATGGTAAAATAGTGGAAAAAGTATCTTTAGATAATTATTACCGAAATATTAAAGTTGATGTTAAACAAATGAATAAAGAAAGTCAAAAAAGGGATATATATAGTATTTTTGAAGAGAAATTTGGGCGAACATTATCAAGCATGGATTATGAAATAATAAACGCTTGGATTGATAAAGGATTTAGTGAGGAATTAATTTTAAAAGCTTTAGATGAAGCGGTATATAATGGCGCCAATAACTTACGCTATATAGATAAGATATTATATGAATGGAATAGGAAAGGATATAAAAGCATTGATGATCTAAATAATGGTATTAGTATTCGAGAACAGCCCATTATGTTAGAAGCCAGTCTTTTGAATTACAATTGGTTAGATGAAAAATAATTTTATAATAGAAAATCTTGATTTATTATATCCATTAGCTCAATGTGAATTAGAATACAAAAAAGATTATGAATTATTAATCGCAACAGTTCTATCAGCTCAGTCAACTGACAAAAGAGTAAATATGGTAACAAACACTTTGTTTCAAAAGTATGATATCTTCTCCCTTAAAGAAGTATCACTAACTGATTTAGAAGAAATTATTAGGCCAGTTGGAAGACAATCGAGAAATGCTCAATATATTAAAGAAATTGCGACAAGGCTAGTTAATGAGCATAATGGAAAAGTTCCAAATAGTCGCGAATTTATAGAAAGTCTTCCTGGCGTTGGAAGAAAAGTATGTAATGTTGTTTTATCCAATTTATATCATGTTCCAGCTTTTGCTGTTGACACCCATGTAAGTAGAGTAAGTAACCGTCTTGGTTTAGTAAAAACAACAGATGTAAAAAAAATAGAACAAGAACTTATGAATTACTTTCCTGAAGAAAAGTGGATTAGGCTTCATCACCAATTTGTTTTATTTGGTCGCTATATATGTAAAAGTAAAAATCCTCTTTGCCAAAAATGTCCGTTTAATTGTCCCTCGAAAGAAGATAAATAGTCTTTTTTTTATTTTGCTCAAAAACAAAAAAATCCTTCCTTTTATATCATCAAGGAAAGATTTTTTTATTTAATCTAATTCATTAGTATGATCATTAGAATTGTTATTATTATTGTTGTTGTTGTTACCATTATTGTTATTGTTGTTATTAGGTTTGCCTAACATATCGCCGACATTATTATCAACACTAGCAGTAACTTTTATTTCTAAACCATCACTCATATTAGAGCTAAAAGTACTATAAGAAGACTTTATAACATAAGTGGCATTAGAACTTACATTGCTAATTGTATAACTAGTTGAATTAGTTCTTCCTACATAAGTTAAGTTTCCACTTGCATCTTTTTGATAAATATTGTATCCCAAACTTCCAATATAAGTGTTATTATAACTAATTCGTTTTTCATAATACTTACTCGCATGTTCATCATAATAAGTATTAAAATGATCTGATAAATAATTTTGACTGATAGCATCAGGAGTATCAATTCCTCGCCAATTTAATGTTAAGTTTGTTCCGTTAAAATCATAACTACCATTAGAAGGAGCATTTAATTTTGAAAATCTTATTGATACTTCAGTTGGTTCAGTTCCAGTTTTAAATAATTCAGTTGACCTTAAATCAGATGGAGTATAATCACTAGCTAATTGGGGGGGAAATGTTTCATTTTCAATTTCTACAGAAACGATTCCACTTGGTATTTCAAATTTTTGATTGGTCGAATATATTTTTTGTCCAATCGCTTTCATAATCGCCAGTCGAATAGGACCCGCAATTTTACTCGTTAAATAGTATTCACTTGTTGTTTTATCATAGCCAATCCAAAGGGCAATAGCATACTCAGGACTATAAGTTACATTCCACGAATCCATTGTCGCATGAGATGGAATACCTAATATTTTAGTCGATGCTGAGTCTATTGTTGAAGTCCCAGACTTAGCCGCAATATCAGTTCCGCTTATTTTGACACCACCAACCCCATTTTGAGCTGCTGACATCAGCATATCTGTAATCATATAAGCAGTTTCTTCACTCATAACTTTTACTTTTTCATATTTATGTTCTTTTATTTCTCCAGTTTCCAAAATTTCTATTTTAGTATAACAATAAGGTTCAATATAAAATCCGCCTCGACCAAAAGCTGCATAGGCAGCACTCATTTCAATTGGTGATATTCCCATAAAACCTCCGATTGAAGCTGATTCAAATAATTCATCACCATAGTCTATTCCTAAACTATGTACAAAATTTTCAATAATTTTTATATCTTCATTTGCCACTGCTTTAAAAGCGCGTAGGGCAGGGATGTTTCTTGATTTAACTAGAGCTGTTCTCATAGTAATTAAGCCTAAATAACTATTATCAGCATTCTTTATAGGTGTACCATTAGAATATGTTGTCGGCTCATCCAAAAATAAATTTCCTGGCGAAGACCCACTGAATGTTTCTAAATAAGGACCATAGTCAAAAAGAATTTTAGCAGTTGATCCTGGTTGTCTTCTTACTGTTGCCCGATTATTTCCCTTAGCCATATAATTACGTCCACCAGACAAAGCCACAATCGCTCCATTATCAGTACTAGTAACAGCTATTCCTTCTTGTAAAACATCATTTGGAAAATCATATAATTCTCCTCGTTCCAACCGATTTAATACGTTTTGAACATCAGGTTTTATTGTCGTATAAATCTTCATTGGTGTATCATAAGGTTTCAAACCTGTTTTTTCTTCGACATCAGCTAAAACATAATAAACAACTGCTTGATTGATACTTGAACTATTAGATTTAGATCGATCCTTAACTAAACTTTCCACCGGAATATCTAGAACTGCTTGTTTTTCTTCTTCAGTTATATAGCCATGATTAACCATTAAAGTTAACACTGTATTTTGTCTTTTTCGAACGTTTTCCGGCTTCGTATAAGGATTATGTTTATTGGGATTTTGAAACATCCCTGCCATTATAGAAGCTTCTGCTAAAGTTAAATCAGAAACAGATTTGCCAAAGTAGTATTGACTAGCTTGTTCAACCCCAGCAATTCCTCCATGATTTAAACTACCATCACTAACAAAGTAAAAAGAATTGACATAAAACTCTATAATTTCTTCCTTTGTATAATTACTTTCGATTTTAAACACGGACATATAAATATCTTTAGCTTTACGAATAAGTCCTTTAATCCCAGATTTGGCATTCTCATCATTATAAGTTTTTTTGGCAACTTGCATGGTCAAAGTAGATCCACCACCAGCATGATCTTGACCTAACAATTGTCCAACTGTAGCTTTAGCAAAACGAGCAATATCTAAACCACTGTGTTGAAAGAATCTTGAATCTTCTGTTGCTACGATTGCATCAACTAATACCTGTGGAAGTTCATCATAATTAACTAAAACTCGGTCTTCACTTCCAAATCGTGTCATTTCTGTCCCATCAGCATAATAAATAACAGTCGATTCTTTCGAATACAACTTATCTTTTTCAAAATCAGGAGATGTAATAATAACATATAATGCAAAAACCAGAATTAAAGAAACAAATGCAATACCACCTAACAAAATAACTGAAAACAAAGTAGTAGTAATACCTTTTTTAATTTTCCTATTTTTTTTCTCTCCATTTTTAGGTGTTGGTTTTCTAATTTTTTTCTTCACTATAAAGTCCTCCAATCCAATAATTTATCCCTGAAATATAATCAAGGCCCTTGTTATAATTATATTTTAATAAATAACCATATTGCTTTATATATTGATAGGGAATACTTTTTCTCGTATTTTGATTAATAAAATCAAAAATAACATTACTAGGTAGAAGATAAAATTCCTCATTAATTTTAACTATAAGAAACGTTAACCCTCCATGTCGTTCAATATTTTTCATATGCCTAAGTTGATGTTCATGAATATTACCCAAAGGAAAAGCTGTTTTATTAGTAGTTACCTTAGCATCAAATTCAATATACTTTCCTTTATATATTCCATTAAAATCTAATGTCGACGGGGTTTTATAAAAAGCATCTTTAATTCTTCGCTCTTTATTTTGATAAACAACTTTAACCACCCCAATTGGCGTCGGCTTTTTATATATATAAGCAATATCTTGGTCTCGGTAATAAACGTTAGCTTCTTCAATGATTGCTTCTAAATCCATACCTCGATTACTATAGTTTACTTGTTTATGGTAATTTTTTCTAATTTTATTCGGATACTCCAACATTCATTCACCTTTTATAATTATATCATAAATTATTTGAAAATATCATATCTTCTATCATAAAGATATAATTTTACTGTCTATTTACATTAACATTTTTTGCTATCTTTTGTCGAATATAATGAAAAAACAACTAAAATATTATAAAATAACTTTGGTGATGAAAATGAAAATAGAATATTTTATAAATACGATGCTTGAAAAGCTAAATCAAATTGAAACAAAACTTTATACTGCATCTGATACTTATCGCAAACAAATTGGACATGTTGACAAAAAGAAGGAAAATAAGATATAATTTGGTTGTTAGAGAAGGTGATATTTTGTATAACGATCGATTATATTTAACTCCACAAGATATACTAGAAAAAGAATTTAAAATTGATGCAAGGGGATTTCGGCCTCAAGAGGTTGATAAATTTTTGGATATGGTTATACGAGACTATACGGAATATAATAATATTATAAAGAAGTTAGAAAAAGATATCAAAGATTTAACGGAGGATAATATTAAATTGAAACAAGAAATTAGAAGATTAAAAGGAGAAATAGCCACGACAAATAACCGAGAAATTCCTAGTCGTAATGCTAGTAATGTTGACTTGCTAAAAAGAATTAGCCAACTAGAAAAAGTGGTATATGGAACAAATAATAATGAATAATTTTCGGGCAAATGCTGCATTAAGTTAATATGTAGAGGAAAGTCCATGCTCGCACTACCTGCAATTGGTAGTAGTGTTCGTGCCTAAGGAAAAAATAACTTAGGGTAGCTTTTAAGCTAACGGCTCCTAAAATTCCTGTCAAATGGAATGAGTTGGTATAAAAGTGCCATAGAGACGAGTTTATCTGGAAACGGATAAGGTGGAACGTGGTAAACCCCACGAGCGAGAAACCCAAATTTTGGTCGGGGAGCTCATCGGATAGAAACTAAACTGAAGATGGGATTTGTTTTTACAAATAGATAAATATTTGCCCTTGTGTAATCACAAGACAGAACATGGCTTATGAAAATTATTTATATTAAAAAAGGAGTGAACAGTTTTGAATGAGATTGGCGAGATGCTTCATCTTGCAAGAGAATCTTCAGGTGTTAGCCTCAAAGAAGCGAGTAAAGATTTAGATATAAAAATAGAAATTTTAGAAAATATTGAAGATGGAAGAACTGGAGCTTTTAAAGATATTTTCGAATTAAAAAACTATATAAGTTCATATGCAAAGTATTTATGTTTAGATGCTAATAAATTGATTGATGATTTTAATGAATATATGTTTGAATATACTTCTAAAATCCCTGTAAAAGAATTAGAAAAAACGATTGAACTAAAAGTTAAAGAAGAAGATAAAAAAAGTGAAGTTGCATCACCTTATACTAAACAAAGTAAAAAATACAATCATTTTGTATATATTTTAATCTATATTGCAATTATAATCATGGTTTTACTGGCGATTTTGTGGTCGATAAAACAAGTTACGATTGATCAAAATAAAACAACAACAATAAGTTATAGAAAGTAGTGGATATAATGGAAAAAATGAATTTGCCTAATAAAATAACTATAGCTCGAATTATTCTTGGCATCATAATACTAATAATTTTAATGCTTCCTTGGTATTCGTTAGGCATAAATTGGCCAACTTATATTGTCGGTGGTATTACAATTAATTTAAAATATATCATTATTGGTATTTTGTTTTTAATCGCTTCCTTATCGGATTTTTTAGATGGTCATATTGCTAGAAAATACAATTTAGTAACAGATTTTGGTAAAGTAGCTGATGCAATTGCTGATAAGATTTTAGTAAATGGTTTACTTATTCTTCTGGCATATGAAAGAATAATTTCGATTGTTATTCCTGTGGTAATTATAACCCGAGATATTATCGTCGATTCTTGCAAAATGATTTCTGGCGAAAAAGGACATGTTGTCGGAGCAAGTATCTTAGGAAAGATTAAAACAATTTGCATGATGATCGGTTTGACGCTTGTTTTATTCTACAATTTACCTTTTGAATTAATTGGTTTTCCTGTTGCTGATTTATTACTTATTGCAGCTACAGTATTATCGATTGTCTCAGGTTGTCAATATTACTACAATACAAGAGAATTTTTATTTCCTAAGCCAAGTAAAAAGAAGTAATTGTAAAAGTCTTAATTATTTGCTATAATAAAAATGTAAGTGCTACCAATTGGAAAGCGCCTACTGTGTGTTGACGCTCAACCAAAAAAGGTTAGCGTCTTTTTTCTATATTAATCGCAGTATTACAACGATCAATAAGATTATTATTACTAAAAGAATATTATCTTTTTTCATAACTTCACCTACTTTCATTAAAACCCCCTGAATACTCAAGTTGTTTAAATTACTCGTATTTAAAGTAGGCGCCCCAGTTGGTAACACAAGTCTTTATTTTAAAGAAGTATTTAGATTTTGCAAGAAAAATCGTTCGACAAAATTCGTTAAATTTTACTTTTAGAAAATTTTACTTGTATTTATTCTAAAATTTGCTATAATAAAAATGTAAGTGCTACCAATTGGAAAGCGCCTACTGTTTGGTGACGCTCAACCAAAAAAAGGTTAGCGTCTTTTTTCTATATCAATCGTAATATTACAACAATCAATAAGATTATTATTACTAAAAGAATATTATCTTTTTTCATAACTTCACCTACTTTCATTAAAACCCCCTGAATTTTCAAGTTGTTAAAATTACTTGTATTTAAAGTAGGCGCCCCAAATAAATAGCACAAGGCTTTATTTTAAAGAGATATTTAGATTTTGCAAGAAAAATCGTTCGACAAAATTCCCGTATCTTCTGTTAATTTATGAATCATTAAAAAAATTTAGACTTTGCAGGGCAAAATTATTGTGATATAATTAGATTATCAGTTTAAGTGGGCAGAAAATCCCACTTTTATTATTAATATAAAACAAGAGGTGAATATGAAAGACACATTAGATCAACTAAAAGAAGAATTACAAAAAGAATTTAAAGAAACAGAAATAATTGTAGATGATATTACATTTACAGAAAAAGGAAACTATCATTTTTTGACCGTCATATTAGATAAGATCGGTGGCATAGATTTAGATACAATTGTTGAAGCTACTAAGATTGTAAATGAGGTAGTAGATAAAAAACATATCACAGATGATAGTTACATATTAGATGTTATAAGCAAAGAAAGAGGTTAGAATATGAACAGTAAAGAATTTATAAAAGCGTTAAATACAATAGTTGAAGAAAAAAATATTGATCCTAATATTATTTATGAAGCCTTACAATTAGCATTACAAACGGCTTATAAGAAAAATTTTGATTCAAAAACTAACGTTCGAGTAGATATCAATAAGGAAACTGGTGAAATAAAAGTAGTTTCTTACTTAGTGGTTGTTAGTGAGTATGATGATGGTAATGAAGAAGTTGATGAAGATGGAAACATAACGAAAATTGAACCAGTTATCAATCGCGATGCTCAAATATTATTAGAAGATGCTCGAAAAACTCATCCAAATATTGAAGTTGGCGAAGTTATTGAAGAAGTTGTTACTCCAAAGGACTTTGGCCGAGTTGCCGCGGGAACTGCTAAACAAGTGGTAATGCAAAAAATAAGAGAAGCTGAGAAAGCTAGTATAATTGAAGAGTTTGCTGACAAAGAATATGAACTTATGCTTGGAATGGTTGCTATGGAAGATGCCAACAATTATTATATTGACTTAGGTCGAACCAGAGGAATTCTTCCAAAAGCAGAGATTATTCCTGAGGAAAAGATTACAATGGGATCAAATATTCGAGTTTATGTTACGAAAGTAGAAAATGGTCCAAAGGGTCCAGTCATAAAATTATCGCGTAAACATTATGGCTTTGTTAAAAGGTTATTTGAACATGAAATACCTGAACTTGCAAATGGAACTCTTATTTTACAAGCAGTAGTTAGAGAACCTGGAATTCGCAGTAAAGTATCTGTATCATCAACCAATTCTAACATTGATGCAATCGGGGCTTGTATTGGTGAACGAGGAACACGGATTGCGGGGATATTAAAAGAACTAGGAAGTGAAAGAATTGATTTGATACCTTACACAGAAGATGCGGCAGAATACATAAAAAATGCGATGCTACCGGCTAAAGATGTCATTGTAAGTATCACTGATGAAGTAAAAAAAGAAGCGTTAGTAGTTGTGCCAGAAGCCAATTTAAGTCAAGCAATTGGCAAAAAAGGAAGTAACATCAAACTTGCTAGTCGGCTTACAAAATATCATTTAGAAGTGAAAACTATGGAAGAAATAAATAAAGCAGGAAATAAAGCTATATGAAAACAAAAAAAATTCCTATCCGTAGTTGTGTAGTTACGCATGAAAGGTGTGAAAAAAAAGATTTAATTCGTGTAGTTAGAACCCCCGAAGGAAAAGTTATAATTGATGAAACAGGCAAAGCCAGTGGTCGGGGAGCTTATTTAAAAAAAGACATAGCTATAATTGAAAAAGCTGAAAAGAATAAAATATTAGATAAAGTTTTAGAAGTTAATGTCGAAAAAGAAATATTTGTTGAATTAAAAAATAGAATTTAAGGTGAGTTATGAATCGATTAAGTTGGGATGAATATTTTATAGAGTTTGCCAAGTTAGCTAGCAAGCGAAGTACTTGTTTTAGAAAAGTCGGAGCTGTCATTGTAAAAGATAATCATATTATCTCTACTGGTTATAATGGATCCCCATCAGGCTTAGATCATTGCGCTGAAAAAGGTGGATGTATGCGCAGGTTGAACAATATTCCATCTGGTACAAAACAAGAGTATTGTCGTGCTGTTCATGCTGAACAAAATGCCATTATTCAAGCCGCTTTACATGGAGTATCAACCAAAGATAGCACTTTATATACAAATACTTATCCATGTAGTATATGTGCTAGAATGCTTATCAATGCTGGCGTAAAGAGAATAGTTTATCTAGGTGATTATGAAGATGAACTATCTAAACAGATGTTAAAAGAAGCAAATGTTAAAATAGAACAATTAAATAAAGAAGTATCCATCTAAAAAAATAACAATAAGAACCAAAGAAAGGTGTGTGAAAATATGTTAGTAAAAGAATATGCCGCAGATGTAAATCTTTCTGTTGCCGAAATATTAAAAAAATGTAAAGAATTGAGTATTAATGTCAAAAATGGTGATGATATACTATCCGATGATGATATTATTATGCTTGATAATATGATTAATTTAATAAGTACTGATGATGAAATTACTTATGAAGAAGAAGATAGTATTGATGAAACTGTCGATGAATTATTATCAACTAGAAGTGCATATAGCAAAGAAATGAATAATGCTGTTACTAAACAAAAATTAAAGAAAAAAGATGCAAGTTCAACCAAAAATGAATTTAATATCTTAAAAAAACAAATGTATAAACATAAAAATAAATTGATGAAAAATAAGAATGATGAAAATACAGTATTATACAAAAATAATATGACTGTTAAAGATTTATCTGAAGTTTTGGAAATATCTAGCAGTGAAATAATAAAGAAACTAATAGCTCTAGGTTTGATGATGAATATAAATGAATCAATTTCCTTTGAAAATGCCGAAATAATTGCTTTAGATTATGGAAAAACATTAAAAAGAGAAGAAACTCAAGATGTCGTAAATTTTGAAGAATATGAAATAATTGACAATGAAGAAGATTTAATGCCAAGACCACCGATTGTGACAATTATGGGCCATGTTGATCATGGAAAGACTACTTTGCTAGATTACATCCGTTCATCACATGTTGTAGATAAGGAGTTTGGTGGTATTACCCAACACATAGGTGCTTATCAAATTGAATATGAAAAGAATAAAATAACCTTCATTGATACCCCAGGGCATGAAGCGTTCACTGAAATGCGCGCTCGAGGGGCAAGTATAACGGATATTGTAATTATCATTGTTGCTGCTGATGATGGAGTAAAGCCTCAAACAAAAGAAGCTGTTGATCATGCTAAAAGTGCAGGTGTACCTATCGTTGTTGCAGTTAATAAAATAGATAAACCAGATGCGAATATAGATAAAGTATATACTGAAATGGCTGAAGTAGGTATTACACCAGAATCTTGGGGAGGAGATACACCATTTATTAATATCTCAGCCCATACAGGCGAAGGAATTTCTCTTTTATTGGAAACTATCTTAACTATTTCCGAAATGCATGAATTAAAAGCTAATCCTAATCGTTATGCTATTGGCGCAGTTATTGAATCGAGATTAGACAAAAATGTAGGTGGAGTTGCTTCATTCTTAATTCAAAATGGAACTCTTCGTATTGGAGATCCGATCGTTGTCGGCTCTAGTTATGCTAAAGTAAGAACGATGAAAAATGACTTAGGTATATCGATAGTTGAAGCGGGACCATCAACCCCTGTTGAAATAACTGGCTTAACTGAAAATCCAAGTGCTGGAGATAAATTCATGGCATTTGAAACTGAAGTAGAAGCTAAAAAAATAGCAGAAAAGAGAAAAGTGTTTATCAAATTAAATGAAAATAAAAAACAAGCCATATCTCTTGATGATTTATTCTCTCGTATTGATGCTGGGAATAAAGAAATAAATATTATATTAAAAGCTGATGTTCGTGGAAGTGAAGAAGCAGTTAAAAATTCTTTAGAAAAGATAACAACTAAAAATGTAGCGATCAAAGTAATTAGAAGTGGTATTGGCGCTATTACTGAAAGTGATGTTATTCTAGCGAATGCTTCAAATGCTATTATTGTCGGTTTTAATGTTGTAGCCACCAATTCTGCTAAGGATGTAGCTAAAGACTACAATATTGAAATAAGAAACTATACGATTATTTATAAACTAGTAGAAGATATGGAAGCAGCAATAAACGGAATGCTCGATCCAGAATATGTCGAAAAAATAATCGGAAATGCGGAGATAAGACAAATATTTAAATTCTCTAAAGTAGGCAATATCGCTGGTTCTTATATAACAAGTGGGCTTATAAAGAATAATGCTTTAGCAAGAGTAATAAGAGATGGCATTGTAATAGCTAGTGATGACAAAATTCTTTCATTGCAAAGAGGCAAAGACTCAGTAAAAGAAGTCAAAAAAGGCTTTGAATGTGGTATAACTTTAGAAAATTATAAAGATATTCGTGAAGGTGATATCATTGAAGCTTATGAAATGGAAGTAAAAGAACATGGCAAATCATAAAGTAGAACGTATTGCATCAAGTATAAGTAGATATATTAGTGATATATTACTTAATGAAGCTGATGATGAATTATTAAAAACAATAACCATTACGGGCTGTGAAGTATCAAGTGATTTAAGTTTTTGTAAGGTATATTTCACATCCCTAAGTAAATTAACTAAAGAACAAATTGTCAAAGAAATGAATGAAGCGGCGTCTTTTATACGAGGACGAGTAAGTGAAAAAATTGAAATAAGACATACGCCGGAAATTCGCTTTTATTATGACGATTCTATCGAATATGGAAAAAGAATCGAAGAAATAATTAAAAATCTAGATGAGGAGGAACACAATTGATTAAAATAAAAGACAGTTTAACTAAAGAGGAAATGGAAGCTGCATTACAAATTTATTATTACTTTTTTTGCAAACTATATGGCTTAAGTTTTGTAGGTATTTTGCCTGTTCAAATTGAGTTTACGATGCATCCTAAAAAATGGGTGAATCGCCATGATAGTAATTTAGCTTTAGCAATAAATGCTGTTAGAGAATTAAATACTAGACCTGAAATGAAAGCCATTGTCGTAGAAGATGAACAAGGGATTGAAGCAATCGCCAGGATTAAAATAGATTCTGAATATCTATCTGGAATTGATCAAGAATATGCCGCTGTTAATCAAAATCGAGGAATGAGCATTTGCGATATTTGCTTTAGAGATACAAATCGCAATAGTCAAAGAGACTGTGCTACAAGAATAATCGAAACAGCCGAATCTTTTGCAAAATCAAGTGGAAGATATCAAGATCCTTTAATAGAAGATAGTCCTGTTACGATGATTTCCTTAGAAATACCTAAAGGTGATGAAGATATTTGGAATATTGCTCATGAATTAGGTTATGTAACAACTGATGAGTTAATAAAAGAATCTCAAAGATTTAGAACTATCCTTTTAGAAAAAAATATTTTAAAACCAGAGGATCAAATAATGAGAACTAGAGAAAAAGGGGTTAATTAACCTCTTTTTTGTGATAGGAGTAATTTTAATGGATGGAATAATCATTATCGATAAACCAAAAAACTATACAAGTAGAGATGTTGTAAATAAACTAAATCATCTTTTAGGTACCAAAAAAATAGGCCACACGGGAACTCTTGATCCTCTTGCAACTGGCGTTTTAGTTTGTATGATAGGAAAATATACTAAGTTAGTTAACCTCGTTACTTCATATACTAAAGAATATATTGCCGAAATAACTCTAGGAATATCCACTGATACATTAGATATCACTGGTACTATTTTAGAAGAACAAAAAGTTAATATAACCAAAGAAGAGATATTGACAGTATTTAAAAAATATCTTGGAAAGTATCTTCAACAAGTACCGATTTATTCTGCCGTCAAAATAAATGGCAAAAAATTATATGAATATGCCAGGGAAAATAAAGAAGTAAAACTTCCAAGTAGAGAAGTAGAAGTATTCAGTTTAGAACTTTTAGACTTTCAAGATAACAAAATAACTTTTAAGACTAAAGTTTCTAAAGGAACCTATATTCGATCTTTAATAAGTGATATTTGTTCATCTTTAAACACCATTGGTACAATGTCTGAGTTAACTAGAACTAAGCAAGGAAATTTCTTTATCGAAAATGCTTGCGCTTTAGAAGATATCGAAAATAATCACTATCAATTATTAAAAGCTGAGGATGTCTTTGATTATCCCAAGATTGAAGTCACAAATGATATGCGAAAAAAAATCCAAAATGGAGCCATTTTAGAAGATACATTTGATATTAAAGATAAAGTTTTATTTATGGATCAAAATAATTGTCTTGCCATTTACGAAAAAAAAGATAATTATTTAAAAAGTTATGTACAATTATAACATTGCATTTTTTTTGACTATAAGAAATTATGTGCTTTCACTATTAGAATCTATTATAGAACTAGCTTATTATTGCATAATTGACTCAGGATATGGTTCTCTAATATCTGTCTTATATAAAATATAATCAATGCTTGTATTATAAAACCTTGCCAATTTCAAAAGTATTTCATCAGTAAGCATGGTTTTTCCTGTTTCAAAGTAACTGTAATTTCTTTGACTAATTCCTAGTTTCATCGCCAGTTCTCTTTGAAGTAAATCATTATCCTCTCTTAACTCTCTTAATCTATTCATGCTTCCCACCCAACAACATTTTAATATAGATAAAATTTATCTATTGCTATTTAGACTAAATTTGTCTATAATGAATTATAAAGAATAGTCAAAATTCGATTGATTTTTCAAAACTATTATATTAAAATTAAGTTATATAAAATATAAAAGAGGATTGATAGTATGAAGAAAAAGATAATAGCTTTAGCATTAATTGGAATACCTGCCTTTACTTTCGTTATGAGTTATTGCTTATATCATTTTTTTGATAATAAAAAAATAGAAATAAGACAAAAAATAGATGTGAAAAATAATGATTTATTAAGTATTTATTTAGAAACAGCCGAAGGTAGTGGTGAATACAAAGTAAGCGATGATAATGTATTTCCAACAGAAGGTTATACTTTTAATGAAACAAAAAGTAAATGTGAGAATGGTGGGTCACTTTCTTTTGATAAATCTACAGGACAAGTAAGTATGTCAGCAACCTCTAGTGATAAATGCTACGTCTATTTTGATATAGAAAAAGAAAAACTTGGAAATTTTGCTGATTATGTAAAGTCATTATACGAAACACAGGGAGTTAATGGTATATATTATCATAATAATACATTATTAAATGGCGCAGGAGACAATTCATATCGTTACGCAGGTCCATCTGATACTGTAAATAACTTTGTGTGTTTTGGAAGCGATGAAAAAGTATGTCCAGATGATAATTTGTATAGGATTATCGGAGTATTTGATAATAAAGTTAAGTTAATCAAATACGATTATGCAACAAAAGAACAATTAGGAGAAGATGGTGGTTATTCAAAAGATTCAACTCCAATTACTGGTGATTACTTAGGTAAGCAAAGTGTGATTAGTGAATATAAATGGGGATATTTACATGATAGTACAACTAATAATGATTGGGCAACAAGATTATTAAATACCGTAAATTTAAATACCAATTTTTTGAATAATATAGAAAGTAAATGGAGAGATAAAATAGTATCAACAGTTTGGAATGTAGGTGGAATGACTTTAAAAAATGCTCGAGAGACAAATGCGAAAACAGTTTATAATTATGAACTAGGAACAAATAAAATAAATAAGACAACATCAGCAAAAATAGGATTAGTATATCTAAGTGAATATTATTATAGTGCATCGCCAGTTAACTGGACAAAACCGGGGTGGAATCGTGATGAAACAAAAGATTATAGATCGGCAAAAAAGCAAAATTGGATGTATATGGGGGTGAATGAATCAACAATTTCGCGGCAATCGGATAATACAATGTTTATGTACTATATACATACATCTGGGTCTATGGAATACTTTACTACAGGTTATGAATTTGGTATAAGACCAACTTTCTCTCTTAATGCAGATGTGGAACTACAAAGTGGAATGGGTAATCAAACAAATCCATACCGTATATTAATATAGCCTAAGATATAGAATTAATCAAAAATATACGTTTTTACGTATATTTTTTCTTTACATCAAATAGTCTGGGGTATATAATGAACTTAAACGAGGTGCATATGAAAAAAATACCCTATGGTATAAGTAATTATAAGAAAATAATTGAAGAAGATTATTTATATGTTGATAAAACAATGTATTTAGAAAAGTTAGAGAATATTTCCAATACATTAGTTTATTTAAGACCAGGTAGATTTGGCAAAAGTTTATTTACAAGTATGATGTATTATTACTATGACATAAATAGCAAGAAACTATTTGATAGGTTATTCAAGGGTACCTACGTAGGTAAAAATTATACTAAAAACAAAAATAATTATTATATATTAAAATTAGATTTTTCGGGAATAACCACAGCCAAAAAAGATTCCCAAGAATTAGAACAATCATTTGTAATAAAACTAAAAGCAGGAATAAAAGAATTTGCGAGTTATTATGGATATAACTTTACTGAGAACATTAACTATCTAGGTGCAGATCAAATACTCATTAGTTTTATAAATTGGTTTCAGAGCCTAAAATTAGAGAATAAACTATATATCATAATTGATGAATATGATAATTTTACGAATGCCATTCTCTCAGGTGATGGCAAACGCTTCTTAGATGTAGTTGGAAATGAAGGCTTTTTAAAATCATTTTATGCCATTATAAAAGAATATCTTGGCTTAGGTGTAATTGATAGATTCTTTGCAACAGGAATATGTCCGATTACACTTGATGCCATGACAACAGGCTTTAATATATCTACAGACATTTCAAATCACCCAGAATTTAATTCGATGATTGGTTTTTCACATGAAGAAGTATATGGTTTAATTGATGAATTTGAAGAAAGCTTAAGAGAAGAGATCTACAATGTCATGTATTATAATTATGATGGATATACATTTAATAAACAAAATGATGAAAAAGTATTTAATGCCACATTAGTTATGTATTATTTAAAATCATTTGAATTTTCTTATTTTCCTCCGGAAGAATTGATGGATAAAAATATCATTGCTAACTATAGTAAAATAGAGCGTTTACTAAGACTCCAAAACAATCTATATTTTGAAGAGATATTAAATGATATTCTGACTTTTAGTGAAATAAAGGGAAGTCTTACAACTAGTTTTAATCTTGAAAAAGACTTTAAAAAGAATGATATTATAAGTCTTTTATATTACTTTGGTTATTTGACTATCAAAAAAAGCACATCCACGGGAATAATTTATAGAATACCGAATGAAGTTATGAAAAAGGTTTATACAGAATTTTTCTTAAACCTTTTGGAAGAGATAGAAATCAAAGTAACAGAAGATACTGATGAATTTGTAAGTGAAATACTAGAAGATGGGAGCCCATACAAATTAACTAATTACATTGAAATAATTTTAAAAGAATTAAATAATCGTTTATTCTTAAATTTTAATGAAAAAAACGTTCAACTTTTATATTATGCCATTCTTTTAAATAATAAAGATATATTGGTGATATTAGAAAATGAAACCAAAGGTAGATTTAGTGATATTATCTTGACTTCGTCGAATTATCAAAAAAGATTAGAAAAATATAGTGTAATGATCAAACTGAAATATATTAAAGAAAAAAATTATTCTCATAAACATTTTCTCGAAAAGAAAGAAGAAGGAATAAAAGAATTAAAATCCTATAAGTATTTAGAATGTGATGAGACACGGATTAGAAAGTACTTAATTATTTTTGTGGGCAAAAAAGCAAAATTAATCGAAAAAATAGAAAGTTAGTTTAAATCAAGAAAAATGGAGAATATTAATAAAGTGATTAATGATGAAGAATATTCCCATATGGCAAGATATAAAAACTAAGAAGTACCCTAAGTTAGAAGAAGATGCTGAAACAGACATTTTAATTATTGGTGGAGGAATAACTGGACTAAGTACCTTTTATGAACTTAAAAACAATCCTTGTAAAATCATTTTAGTGGACAAATACCTTCTAGGCTATGGAGCAACATCCAGAAGTACAGCCAAAATAACATACTTACAAGAAAATATTTATACTAAATTAAAAAACAGTTTTGATTTTAATACTGCTAAACTATATTATGAAAGTCAAAAAGAAGCTATTAAACAAATCGTAGATATTTGTCATAAAAATGATTTTGATTGTGATTTAGAGCCTAATAGTTCCTATCTTTATACTACTAAAAAAAGCGAAATAAATAAAATAGAAGAAGAATATAATATATTAGAAATGTTTGGTGAAAAGCCACAAAAAGGTATAACATTACCCAATAATAAAAAAGTAAAATCTCAAATCTATGTAAATAACACATATGTCTTTCATCCATTAAAATATATTCATGAACTAGCTAGAATAAGCCATAACAAAGAACACTTAATATATGAAAATACTAATATCGAAGAAATTGTAAAGCAGAATAATTTATTTTATTGTAAAGCAGGAGATTATACTATTAAAGCTCGACAAGTAGTTGTAGCCTCACATTATCCCAATTTTTTATTTCCATATTTATTTCCTCTTAAGTGTTATATCGAAAAATCTACTTTAATTGCAACTAAAGAAAAAAATATAAATAAATTTAATGCGATCAATATCAGTAATCCTATTCTTTCTATCAGGAACTATCAAGATTATTATATTCATGTCGGAAGCACTCATAACCTATGTTTTGATACCTATCCATCTTCAGATTATCCTGACTTATTAAAACAAATTCCTTCTAAAAATATATCTTATAACTGGAGTAATCATGATATCATGACTTATGACAATCTACCTTTCATTGGTGAAATCAAACCTAATTTATTTCTTGCCACAGGATTTAATACCTGGGGAATGACAGGTGGGGTATTATCAAGTTTAATTCTAAAAGATTTACTAGAAAAAAGACCTAATAAGTATGAATATATATTTAATCCATTAAGGAATAATAAAGAGAAATTACTAAAGTATCCCGTAAACATTTTTAGTAATACCTACAGTTTCATTGCCTCGAAAATAAATCTACATAAAAAAGCATATAAAAAGAATCCTTATTATACTGAATTAAATGGTCAAAAAGTTGCGATATATAAAGATGAAAATAACAAAGAACATATCGTATATTCAACATGTCCACATCTTGGCTGTAGCTTAATTTTTAATAAAGAAGAAAAGACATGGGATTGTCCATGCCATGGTTCTAGATTTACAATAGAAGGAAAAAGTATAATAGGACCAAGTGATTATGATATTAGTTATGATAAAAAGAATTAATATTTCTCTTTGTTGAGTTCTCTTACTAAATGCATTTCTTTATCACTTGGAAATAGTTGTTCTAAAAATTGATATTGTAAGGAAAGATCCAAAGCTAGTTTTAGAATGACTTCTCGTTCTCTATAAAAATTAGCGGATACGACTTTTTCCTCACCATCGGGTAGAGTATATGTTTTTTGATTGTGACTTTTTGTTCTAATAAGACTTTGGTAGTTAGGATGAACCTGATAGATGCGATTATGTAAGCGATTAGCTCCCATGAAAAAAGTAATTTCATTGATTGGATCGACCACTAAAGTAGTACCTGCAAAGCCTGGTGAGAAGAACATTTTTCCTGACAAAGGGATATAAATATTTTTCTCATTAGGCTGTTTTGTATAAACTAAAGATCCGTAGAAATAAGAATAAAAATCTTGATCAAAATAACCTGTATGATTATTAGCAATTGACAAGACACTTTCTTTAGTTAGAATTTCTCCTCGAATAAGAGCATTTCCTAGTTTTATCATATCATCTTTTGTAGAAAAATATCCTGCATGTCCAGGTGCAATCCCAGAAGAATGTCCCATTACTCTCGCTTTATCATCATGAGGAGTACCAGGAATATTATCATATTTTGTCTTGATACTGCCATCACCACTTACGATACTCGAAAAGTTTTCATTAGCCACTCTTGATAATTTTTCTGGTGGAACATTCAAATAAGTGTCATTCATTCCTGTAGGTCTAAGAATCATTTCTTCCACGAATAAAGAAAAAGGCATTTTAGCAACACTTTCGACAACTAATCTTAAAACCATAGCTCCTATGTCAGTATAAGCATTAATAGCTTCTTGTTCTTCTTTAGGGTGAGCCGTGAATAAAATCAAAAGAGCTTCTTCTGCCGTTTTAGCTTCATCAATTCTTTTATCAGTGACAATCATTACTTTAAATTTAAGTAAGTCGATAATCGATGTCGTTCCTATTTTTTGAAACTCTGGAACATATTTTGAAACTGGGTCATATAAGTCAATTAAACCTAGTTCTTCCAATTTTAAAATAGAAATACAAGTAAATAGTTTAGAAGTTGAAGCTAAATCAAAAATCGTATCTTCTTCCATTGCTCGAGGAACATATACTATTTCCCCGTTTTGAAAGGTATATTCTTGACTTAAACCACACAAAATAGTTTCTCTAGTTTTAAACGTTCCAAAATCAAGTAAGATTCCTGGTGTCGTCTTTGTATATGAAACAAAAATTTCCATCGCTTCTTTTAGTCCACTTCTTTTAAAAAGTTCAAACCTGATACCTGATAAGTTCATAGAAGAATTCTTTTTTAAAATATTAAGAACTTCTTGCAGTAAAACGTTATAATCATTAATTGAATAGATATCTTGTAAACAAGGCGTATTTGTCATATTTTGATTTTGCCATAATTGGAATGCATATTTTTCTAATAATTGTCGTTTGTTCCTTAAATAAATGATATTCCTTAGATTCCATAATAGATCTTGTTTCTTTTCTTTCATAGTTAATATTATAAAAGAAATAAAAGATATATGCAAGAACTAAAAAATTAACAAAAACTGGCAAACAAAATCTTATATTTTTATACGGTTTCTCTTGCGATTATAATCTTGAGTTTTACAGTAAAAATGAGCAAACCTAGATAAACAAAGGGATTGC
>CAMNRN010000014.1 GCA_946553095.1 uncultured Mycoplasmatota bacterium | reverse complement strand
CAAAATACTATATATTATCTTTTTCTCCTAATAATTTTATCTTTTCTGCATTGTTAAGTATATCAAGTTGATACTTAGCAATGCTACTTAATATTTCAAATCTTTCTTCTTTGCTTTTTCCTTCTTTTATTAATTCAGCATTATGTGATTCTAAATTAGACAATACAGTTAATTCATTGATTGACGCATAATCTCTAACATTTGAATTTTTTGCTAAATTAGGATTAAGTTCTCTCCATATTTTAGCAGTTGTATTAAATAAGGCAACATTTAAAATGTCTGCTTCTTCTGCATACTTTAACCATTCTCTATCTTTATAATAATCGTTACTAGGTAATATATAATTTTTAATTGCATCTGTATGAATAAGATAATTATTTTTGGTTAAAATTCTTTTTATATCCCATTCTTTGTTTTTATTTTCTAGTTCTTTTAATCTTTCAAATTCTTTGATTAAATATAATTTAAAAATTGGGCTTATTGCAGATGCAAACTCAAATGCAATATCTTTATGTGCATATGTTCCACCATATTTACCCATTTTAGAATAAATTCCAATAGCGCCAGTTCTTTCGCACCATTCTGTAACACTAGGTGTAAAAGTTAATAAGCCAACTTGTTTTCTAAAGTGTTCAGATTCGAACACTTTAAAATTAGGGTTATATAATTGCTCCCAAGTAGTTAAGAAATCAAGTGTACTTCTATTACGTAACCAATTTCTTATAACATCTGCTGCTCTTGAATTATCACTTTTAGCATTTGCTATATCAGAAATACATATATAATCTTTTTCATTTACATTAGTTATATTTATTCTTATATCTTGAACTTCAATAATATTATTTTTCAAATTTAATCACCTCTTTCTTATGTTCTTAAATGTCGTAATCGCCTTTCTAAATCTATCCTAAAATATCATTACAATTGCTTTATTTTTATCAATTTTCATTGATTTTGGCACTTTTTCAATGAAAATATGAAGGATCTAAAATTGATAAAACTTTTTTGAATAAATCTTTTATATTATATTTATTCATAAAATCACACTCCAACTTGATTAAATCATAATTATTGTTAAATGTGTAATTTTAATTTTTTATTTACTCATTAATTGTATTTTCTATTTTTGTTTGCTCAACAACGTATTGATAATAAAAATCATTAATAGCGTCATGAGCCTTTTTTCTTGTACTTCTATTTTTAGCGCTAAAAAGTCCACTAATAAATCCTATTGTTTTTTCTTCTCCATTATATAATATTTTCGTTTTGTTTAAATTTCTATACCGCGTTTTCAAATCATTTTCTTTTTTTAGTAATTCAAGATTTTTATCAGATGTTATTCTTGTTTGATATTTAATAATTTCAAAAAAATTATTAGGCACACTCTTTAATAATAATTCTTTAAACTTAGAATGATTCATTTCATTGTAAAAAGGTAGAAAGAGTAAATCAAATTTAGGTTTTAAAGAATTCCAATATTCTATTTCTTTTTTGTAATATTCGTCAGTTAAATCTCTCATATTTCTTATATCTGCATAATCAAACATCTCTTCTATATGTAGATGAATAGCATTTATTCTTTGTACTATAGATATATATGATTCAAAATCATCAGCACTTTTTAATTGATTAATTAAATTTTCTAAATTTGTTTTAGTCTTATCAAAGTCTATTCTTTCATATTTTATCTCATTAAAATCCGTCATATTTTCACCTCTTTTTCTTTGTTTTTATTCAATTGTGTAAAAACTTTTTTGAATATTCCTTTTTTACAATAATCTTTAATAGGACATCTATTGCATTCTTTTTTATTGCAAAATGAATTTCCTATTTCCCGTAAGTACTTATCAATATCACTACGTAGGTTTTAGCCGACTTTATTAACAGTCCCCCAGTTTGCACCAACGCCTACTTCTTTCTTAATCACCTTACATATATTTTGTATCTTTAGATAGTGTATTGATATCCTTAATAGGTACTATTCGCGCTATTTCTTCTTTGGAGATTTTCCCTTCACGAATAATAATTGCTTTTTCATCTTCAATTGCGACGATTGTCGATACTTCATCCGTTTTAATGTCACCACAGTCAATTATGTAATCAACTTTACCATTAAACTCCTGCAAAATATTTTTTATATTTACGCCAGTTGGTTTACCAGATAAATTAGCACTCGGGGCAACAATCGGAACCTTGGAAGCAGAGATAATTTGAGAAGTAATGCTAGGTTTTAAAAGTCTTACCCGAACATATTCGTCTCCAGCAGATACAATATCAGGTAAACTATTGTCCTTTTTCTTAAATCTGATTGTTAAAGAACCAGGCCAAAAAGAAGCAATTAGTTTTTGCTCCACTGGGTTAATTTCGTCGACTAGTTCAGATAACATAGATAAATCAGATATTAATACGCTTAAAGGCTTATAACTGGGGCGTTTTTTTATTTCATATATCTTTTTACACGAATTTTCTAAAAAGACGTTGGCCCCTATTCCATAGACAGTATCTGTAGGAAAGATAAATAATTTTCCAATTTTTATGTCTGCGGCTATTTTATTAATTGTTTTTTCATCAAGATTTTCTGCTTTTAGATATGTAGTCATCATTTCTCCTGTTTTTAGTGTATTAATTTTAACACATATTTTTATATATAAACCATATCATTTACCAAAAATAATGTCAAGTTTTCGGCAAACATTTTTTCGAAAATATGGCAAAAAAAATGACTTTGCAAAGCCATTTTTATAAAGTATTTATTTTGTTAAAAGGATATAATCTAATGATAGTTTTTCCTTTAATATTTTTCTTTTTTACAGGGCCAAATGAGCGGCTATCTTTGCTTATAAGGCGGTTATCTCCCAAAAGAAAGTATTCATCACTTCCTAAAGTTATTCTAGTATAATCACTGGTATCGCCATAAGCATATTCATCTTCAATTTCTTCATCATTAATATAAATCTTATTGTTTTTTATTTCAACAGTTTCACCTGGCATGCCTATAATTCTTTTGATTATCGTATCATTATCAATAGTCTCTTTTAAAACGACTATATCATATCTTTCTAGTTTTGCAAGACGATATAAAAGTAAAATATCATTATTGTTTAACATTTTATTCATACTCGCTCCATCAACTCGAACAGGAGTTATGATAAATGTTCTTACTAATATCACGACAATAAGTATAATTATGTAAGGAATTAATTCTTTTATTTTCCCCATATGTCAAACCTCCAATCAAAAATAAGGAAAGAAATTAATTTCTTTCCTTAACTTTATATTCTTTACGCATATTTTTAATAAAGTTAAGTTTTGCTCTTCTAACCTTACCTTTTTTAACAACAGTTATTTTATCAATAGTCGGTGTATTTATTGGAAATATACGATTTACACCAATAGATCCACTTTTCTTACGTACAGTAAATGTTTCAGATATACCACCACCATTTTTAGCGATTACTAGACCTTCAAATGATTGGATTCTTTCCTTTTTTCCTTCTTTTACCCAAACATCAACTTTAACTGTATCCCCGACACGGAATTCAGGAACGTCTTTACGAATATGCTTTGCATTAATCTTATCAACAAGATTTGCCATATATTTTCCTCCTTTTCTTTACCTATAATCTTATTATTAAACAGCGGATTATATACTTTTTGAGTCCAACTAGATTATATCACAGCTAAAAAGGTCTTGCAATCCCCTTTTTAATTAGCTATTCTTTCTTTTTTAGCCTAATAAATGGTTCTTATGGATCAGTTATCACAAGCAGGATTTGTTTTTGATATTGAAAATTTAAAGAAGAAGGCAAAAATACCATGTAACTCAGGTTTTTAGGAGAATATTAGTTAATGTCTTTGATTAATTTTATTTTCTAAAATTTATATAAACTACTTATATATATTACTATTAGAATTAATATCGCAATTTTCAAAATAATCGGTTTACTATTTATTTTTTCCATACTTATTTTCCTTTACTTTATTAAGCATAACAATATGGAATTAAAAAAACAAGACTTTATATTTCTTGTTTACACTTTTTTACTCTACTTTTTTCCATTTTCCTATTAAAGTAATGTCTTTGGTTACAGGCGTATCAAATTGATATTTTGAATCATCTAAGTACCATCCTTCAAAGATGTATCCTTCCATGATAGGGTCTTCTGGCTTTTTTGCAGTCTCTTTGTTTTTTACCTCTTGTGCTTTGATGCTTGTCCCCATTTTAGAGTCAAACGTTACGGTGTGATGCTTGAAGTTTGCTCCAACAAAAACAGCTACGACTGCGAGCAACAGCGCTAAACCACTTATTATGATTTTTCCTTTTTCCAGGTTTTTCATTATCTACTCATCCCTCTTTCTTCTTGTTCTTCGATCTCACTTTGGAGTTCCATGACATGGATCTTTTTTAGTTCCGTTTCTAAGATTTGTAATTTCCTGATGTAATTTTCAACAAATTCTTTTTTTAAATATTTATAATACTTATTTAAAAGAATGTTTTTTAAACGATCAATTTCAGTGAATGTAATTAAAACATCACCACTAGTTGTCTCATCACCACTAGCAATTAAATCGTAGATAACTTGTAATAATCGATTGTATCTACTTATTACTTTATCCTTCAATATACATTCTACCATAGAATCATTTAAAACGGTTATCTTTTTTACTCGATAACAACCATTTTTGGGCGAAAACGTATATCCTTTTTTTTCTTGATACAATAAGATTGATTTATCACTCTCGACATTTTTTAGTATATAACTTTCCATCTTACCCCTACTTTCTTAAGTCCGGTCGCAGATCATCTGTTTTTTTTATCTGTGATATTTGACGGTATTCCGATATTTTGGCATGGTTGCCACTTAAAAGAACATCTGGAACTTTAAGCCCACGATAAACACTCGGTTTTGTATAATTAGGATAATCTAATAAGTTATTATTAAATGATTCACTTTTTAAAGAGTCTTCATTAATAACACCAGGGATAAGTCGCGTAACAGCATCAGTAATAACCATCGCAGGAACTTCACCACCAGTTAAGATGTAATCACCAATGCTCAGATTCATGTCAACTAATGTTTTAATTCTCTCATCAAAACCTTCATATCGACCACAGATAATGATCAAATGTTTTTTTCCTTTTAGATCTTGAGCAATTGCTTGATTAAATTTTGTTCCATCAGGCGTTAGTAAAATAACAAACGAATCTTCTTTTCTTATTTCATCTAAACAAAGAAAGATGGGCTCACATCGAAGGAGCATTCCTGCCCCACCACCATATGGGGTATCATCAACTTGTTTGTTATGCAAAGGAGAATATTCACGAAAATTTATTAAATTAATTTCAATCTTTTTGGATTTAATCGCTCTTTTAATGATAGATTCAGTTAAAAAGCCTTCAAACATATCAGGAAATAATGTTAATATATCAATTTTCATAATAGCTCCTTTCTTTTTTAGATATTATACAAAAAAAATCATAAGAGAACAATCTTTTTTATTTTATATTAAGCATTTTGGCATTTTTAGTTTTTAAAATTTTGTTGGCAGAATCAAACGAGATGATATATTGGCTAATTAAAGGAACTAAAAAGTTATCTTGATTATTGATAATACGAACTAAATTGTATTGTTTTGTCATGATTATCTCACTTATTTGACCTAACTTTTCATCTTCTTCAATTACGGTTGCACCAATTAAGTCTTCAAGCAGATATTCATCAGTAGTTAATTCTAAATCTTCCCTTTCTATATAAACATCAGAATTTACCAAAAATAATACTTCATTAATATTTGTATAATTATTTAAGGAAATTAATAAGTATTGTTTATGATATCGAAATGATGTCAAAGTATATTTTTTATCATTTATATATATAGGAAAATTTTCTTTGCAAATCTTAGCTAACTTATCAAAATTACTTAAAAGTTTTAACTCACCTTTGATACCATGAGGACTCACAATTTTGCCAAGATAAATTTTAGTCATGATTCACCTCATACATTAAAATGCTTGCCGCGACACCAGCATTTAAAGATTCGCAAGTTTTGTTCATCGGTAGATATAAATATTCATCACATTCTTTTTTTACACTAGGACTTAAGCCATTTCCTTCATTGCCAATCGTGATAGCTATATTAGTTTTGGGGATATCTCTTACATCCATGCCATTTTTAATGTCTGTTCCATAGATTTTATAACCAAGATTTTTTAAAACTGGAATAAATTCTTTTAAATTTCTTCTCAAACAATTGATGTTGAAAATCATGCCTTCAGTCGAACGAATTACTTTGGGATTATATAAATCGACCGAATCATCACTTAAAACGATGGTATGAAAATTAAAGGCAATTGCTGAGCGAATAATGGTCCCTAGATTGCCGGGATCTTGCAGACAGTCAAGAATCAAAACATTTCCAGAGATACTATCCTCAGGTAACATTTTTGCAACCGCAGCGTTGTAACTGATACTTTGCTGTTTACTTATTTTTTTCATAATGCTTTTTGTGACAAAATAATCTTTTGTTTCATCAACAACACTAATGGTTTCAATAATCAAGCCCAGTTTTTCTGCCTCACTTATGAGGTGATCACCCTCGATTAAAAAGCGACGGTCCTTATCACGAACCTTTTTCTCACCTAAAGAAACCCAATATTTAACATGCTCGTTTTGTAAACTAGTTATTTTCATATTACTCCTTTAATTTTTTTCGACACTCTTTATAGTTTGGACAAGCTAAGGAAACTATATGCCAAAATTTTTTTCCATGATTTCCTTCAAAAAAATGACTTATTTCATGAATAATCACGTAATCTATTAGTTCAATGTCTTTTTTTATCAATTCGGTATTTAAGGTGATAATGTTTTTTTTCGTATTGCATACACCCCATCTTGTTTTCATATCTCGAACGCGCCAAGTAAATTCTGGCAGACGAGAAAAACATTTTTTACAAAGTTCAATTTCTTTTCCATAGATCTCTTCTATTTTCTCTCTTGTAAATTCTAGCAAAGCATCTTGGGATGGGGTTAATACTTTTTGATCTTTAAAAGTCACACTAATAACAGATGCATCTTCTTCAATGTAATACTTTTTTCCTAAATATATAAATTTATCAATATCTTTTTTCTTATCTTCTTTGTGTTCATACATTTTTAAAATTTGTGTTTCATTCTCGGCTATTAATTTTAAAATACTTTTTCCACTTAAATACATCGGAGCGTAAATATATAACTTTAAATCATCTTTAACCCGAAAATAAATGTTTTTGTTTTTTTTGCGAATTATTTCATATTCAATCGTATTATTATTGCTCGTCTGATAGGTCATTTTTTAACAAGTCCCTTATTTCTTCTAATAGTATGATGTCGGCACTTTTGGCTGGCTGCTCATTTTTTTTCTCTTCTTCTTTTTTATGCGTAAGAGTATTTACAAACTTTACAATAATGAATAAACAAAAAGCAACGATTAAAAAATCAATGATACTTTGAATAAAAGCTCCATACATAATTTTTGTATCACGGAATGTTAAGGATAAATTAGAAAAGTTTACACCACCTAAAATCAAACCGATTAATGGCGTAAATATATTTTCAACTAGTGATGAGACAATGGAAGAAAATGCGCCTCCTACGATAACTCCGACTGCTAAATCAAGTACATTTCCTCGGGCAATAAACTTTTTAAATTCTTTTAACATTGTAATCACTTCCTATGTTTATTTTATCATAAGATAAATTATTTGAAAAGAAAAAAGACGAAAGCTTTAGTTATGGTTTTGCTTAAGTCTTGGCTTTATTTTATAGTATATTCACCGTTTTCAACATCTATTATGAGATTTGAACCAATGTGAATTTCGTTTTTTATCAAAGCATGAGCTAAAATGGTTTCAATATTTTTAGTGATATAGCGTTTAATTGGTCTTGCTCCATATTCAGGTATAAATGATTCTTCGATAATCTTTTCGCGAGCTTGGGCTGTTACTTCGATATGAATATTGCTAGTTTGCAATCTTTTTTCCATATCATTTATTATTTTATCAATGATTAAAGTAACTGATTCTTTTTGAAGTGAATTGAAGATTATGATTTCGTCAATTCGATTAATCAACTCAGGTCGGAATGTATTTTTAAGTTCATTTTCTACAAGAGACTGATAATTGTCGCTTTTTTCCAAAATGTATTCGCTACCTAAGTTACTAGTCATTATGATAATAGTATTTTTAAAGTCTACTGTTCTTCCTTGAGAGTCCGTGAGCCTTCCGTCATCTAAAATTTGTAATAGTATGTTGAAGACATCTTTATGAGCTTTTTCTATTTCGTCAAATAACACTATACTATATGGATTGCGACGAATAGCTTCTGTTAGTACACCACCTTCATCGTAGCCAACATAACCAGGAGGTGCTCCAACTAAACGTGAAACATTGAAGCTTTCCATATATTCAGAACAGTCAATTCTAACTATGTGTCTTTCATCATCAAATAATTCGTAAGCAAGGCTTTTGGCAACTTCGGTTTTTCCAACACCAGTTGGTCCTAAAAATATAAACGAACCGATTGGCCGGTTAGGATCTTTTATCCCACTTCGAGCTCTAATTATTGCTTCACTTACTAAATTAATCGCACTATCTTGGCCAATTACTCTTTTTTTCAGTCTTTCACTTAGAGCTAAAAGCTTTTCTTTTTCACTGCTAACTAATTTAGCAACAGGAATATTAGTCCATCTGGAAATAATCATCGCAATGCTTTCTTCGTCAACTATATTACTTAATATAGTATTTACTTCTTGATTTTGAAGTTCTTTTAATTCGTTTTCTAATTTGGGAAGAACACCATGCCTTAATTTGGCACTAGTTTCTAAATCATAATTATTTTCAGCGGTTGCCAAATCGAACTTCGTCTTTTCAATTTCTTCTTTCTTTTTATTAATAGCATCTTTGGTTTCTTTTTCACTTTCCCATTTAGTACGAAGACTTTTTTCATCTTCTTTTAAACTTTTTAACTCTATTTCAATTTGTTCTAACCGATGGATTGATAATTCATCTTGTTCTTTTTTTAAAGCTTGACGTTCTATTTCTAAACTCATTATTTTTCTAGTTAGAGTATCAAGCTCTACAGGGACAGAATCAAGTTGCATTTTGATAGTGGCACATGCTTCATCTATTAAATCAATGGCTTTGTCCGGAAGAAAACGATCAGTTATATAGCGGTCTGATAAAGTAGAAGCTGCTACCAATGCATTGTCTTTTATGGATACTCCATGAAAAATTTCAAATCGCTCTTTTAAGCCTCTTAGAATCGTAATCGTGTCTTCAACTGTCGGTTCTTTTACTAAAACTTTTTGAAATCTTCGTTCTAAAGCTCCGTCTTTTTCAATATATTTACGGTATTCATTTAAAGTCGTCGCTCCAATCACATGAATCTCTCCACGAGCAAGCATCGGTTTTAACATGTTGGATACATCCATTGCTCCTTCTGCGCCACTGCCAACGATCATATGAATTTCATCGATAAACATGATGATATTGCCATCTGAATTTTTGATTTCTTTTAATACAGCTTTTAACCTTTCTTCAAATTCGCCCCGATATTTAGCACCCGCTACTAAGGCTCCAAGATCTAATTCCCAAATGGTCTTATTTTTCAAACTGTTTGGAACATCACCTTTGATGATTCTCCCAGCCAAACCTTCAACTATCGCAGTTTTACCTACTCCTGGTTCACCAATTAAAACCGGATTGTTTTTGCTCTTTCGCGATAATATTCTTAAAACATTTCGAACTTCTTCATCTCGGCCAATTACAGGATCAACTTTACCATCTTGAACATTTTTGGTAATGTCTCGACCAAATTTTTCCAATACATCTTTTAAATCATCTTTATTTTCAAAATTCATTTTAATTACTCCCTTCTTTGTAAACTGATTATACATCGCAAATTAGCAATTGTCAACGCTAAGTGCTAATTTTGGTTTTGAAGGTTTTATTAAATTAAAAAAAGGAGATTTAAAAACCTCCACCAGAACGGCCACCGCCGCCTCCGCCTCCACCAGATGAGAATCCGCCACCATGACCGCCAAATGAGCCACCAACAGCGCTAGCATTTTTAGCGTTGATTGCCATTTGAGAACTATTATAAGCAGATCTAATTGATGAATTGATTACAGGAGCCATATGAATATGCGTGTAGAAGTAACGATTATCCATCATCATGTAATCAGGATTAATCTCTTTTATGCGAACATTCATCGTTTTTTCTACCTGATCAGCTAGACCAAAAATAGTCGCATATACTAAATATCTTTCCCATAAAATTATCTCTGGAAGTTCTTTTGTAGGAAATGTTCCAAAGTCTTTTAAAAAATTTTTAAATGCATTCCACTTAGTAAAATGCTCTATGCCTTTTTCGCTTTTTCTAGTACACAGCATTAAATATATAATATAAATTATAGCAGCAAACAAAGCACAATAAGCAGGGATGAATTCAACATTATATTTAAAAACATAACTACTGACCCCGACTGCCAAGATAAAAATTAAAAATGCATACTTTGCTTTGCCAGTTGACTTATCAAAAAACTTCTGCTCTTCTCCATCGTGATAAACACTATCTTTCCAACCGTTGTAACTTTTCATAAATTCACTACAGTACTTAGGCGAGCTAGCATACCTTTTCAAATCGACTGTTGTAAATTCTTGCCCTTCGCCAACTTTTTCAAAAAGAAAATTAACGAGAAGATTTTCTGATAAATTTAAATTATCTCGGTTTATTAAAATAAATTTATAATTTTTATTTTTTGTTTCTTTTTCATTTTCTATTTCTTCACATCGAATATTTTTTTTATAAATTAAATTCATAATAGAAGCACTCATCGCATTAGGAGTAATGTTTTTATTCATTAAATAATCAATTACTTCTACATTGTAATCTTCGATAAACTCGCGATTATAATCATTTTGGAAAACAGGTTTTCTTTCTTTATCAAATTTAAAGTATGAATATATCCAGACAATAACTAAAACGATATAAAAAATAACAGTCATTATTACGCTTCTTGTATATATTTTTTTGACATAGGCTATTTGCTCTAGATCTTTTCGAACTATTTCATCTTCAGTAGCAATAATGCTATTTTTAACATCGTCGTTTCGTTGCTTTTTTACAAGATTTCTGTCAAATAGTTGAGTGGGCAGAAGAACGCGGAAATCAACGGGACTATTTTTTTCTAAGGAATTAAGATGAGCCGTGATATAGGTATGTTCTAAGTCATTTATATATTTACTATTTCCGGTTATATCTCCATGAAACCACCAATTGAAATCTTCTTCATTTAATTTTTGTGGCAGTTTGATTCGAATATTCAAATCTTTAACAGAATCATTAAACGATGTATCAAAAAAATTCCAATATAGTTCGGCAACATCGTTATGAAGAATAAGAACATCTTTTAAAGTATATTTGAAAACAAAAGCAGTAGTTGCTTGATCCGTTTTGTAATACATGCGATAATTGTTTTTTCCAGTTGTATTGGTCTCTATATATTTTCGTTTGTCACCATTTGTGGCATATAATGTTTTTTCAAACTGCTCACTTTTCTCTTTTAAAGTGTCAAAGCTAATGTTTTTGGGGTTCGGAATTGCACCAATATAAACGTCAGTCATGTTACTTGCACTATAACTGTTATTAGTATTGTACTTTATCCCTACTTCGTATCCATTAAAGGTTCCTTTCATAACAATTAACTCTTCAACTTCCATATCGCCATTTTCCTTTATAGTGACATCAATATAGTAATTTTTGATATCGTAATCTGCCGCAAATATCGTGATAGGAAAAATTATAAATGCGATAATTCCCAATATTATTTTTTTCAAAATCTCAACACCTCTTTTAAAAAAGGCGTTTAACACGCCTTAAAATTTAACTTGAACATTTTCTCTTTCTTTTTCATCCGCTTTGAAGAACGCTTCTTTTTGAAATTTGAATAGACTAGCCACTATATTGCCAGGAACCATTTCAACTTTGTTGTTATATTTCAATACGGTATCATTATAAAATTGTCGTGCACTGGCGATTTTACTTTCTGTTTCAGTTAATTCTTGTTGAAGATGTTGGAAGTTAGTGTTGGCTTTTAAATCAGGGTAGCTTTCTGTTAAAGCAAATAACTTAGATATCGCTTGGGTTAATTCGCCATCTGCTTGCATTTGAGATTCAGGGGTTGTTGCAGATACATAAGTATTGCGGGCTTTAATTACAGCTTCTAAAGTTTCACTTTCATGAGCTGTATAACCTTTTACAGTTTCTACTAGATTAGGAATTAAATCAAATCTTCTTTTTAACTGAACATCTATTTGCGCCCATTGGTCTTTTACTCTATTGCGCAGACTTATTAAAGAATTATAGGTAGACATTATCCATAGGATAAGCACAACAATGACAACAATTAAAATAATCAATAGCATAATTTACTCCTCCTTATAAAAATATTTTATCATATTTATTTTATTTTTAAAAGGAATAATTTTTGACTATTTTCAGCAATAAAATCATCATATTCAACTAACTCAGCGTTGAAGATAGACTTTAAAACAGGATATTTGGGAAGAATCTTAGTTTCAAAAGTTTTTTCAAAAAAGCAAAATATCTCGGCTTCTTTTTCAGATATTTCTCCTATAGGAACTTCATAATGAAGAGAAAGATATTCTTTATATTGCCTATCTATTTCAGTAATCATCGCTAAAGAGTTTAGGGATATTTCTTTGGATGACTTGGCAGTTGCTAAAGTATTTTTAATCACTCTAAATAATAAGATGTGTTCTAGAAATGAAATATCTCGGCGGCTTGAAACATTTAGAGCTAAATTTTTTAAAGCTAGTTTGAAAATAGCTATTTCATAATCAAACGATATTTTTTCTTCAAGGTTGCCGAGGCTAGGAAAGGCAGTATCTAACCAATGGGCAGAATTTCCAGATAAATCTATGGCCAATTTGGTTCTTCCTTTTGCTGTATCCATTAAGTACAGTATTTTATAAAGCTCAGCAATTTTCTCAAGATTATGAGCAGACCAAAAACAGTATAACTTTTCATAGTCAGCATCAAAAATGGCATTGTAGTACGTTTCTAATGAAGGATTGGTAATTCCTAGGAGCAGTAACATATTTTCTTGTTGTCTTTCATATAAATACGGAGATTGGGAAAATGATGTTTCATCAAGATCTAAATTATATAACGATGATTCAGCAGAGGCTTCGGCTAAAAATGAAATATAACTTGAAAATGATATCCCGAGGTAATCATCCCCGTTTAAACGATGGTTGCATTTTCTTTGTCTGACATGTTGTAATTCGTGTTTAAGAACATGGGAAACTTTATTTGAAATATGTTCTTTTTCCGCAGTCTCTAAAGAATTTATAATACTATTGTAAAAAATAGTTATTCTGTTTTCTTTATATTCGTATAGAGCCATGTTAGGGTTTTCTTCATAGGAAATGACAATGACTAAACTTTCTAGTAAACAAAAGTCTTCTGAAACATTATTGGTAGCAGTTAAAAATATTTCTTGTAAGCACCGGATGAGAAGTTCGGGGCCAAAAAGTTCTGATAATAATTGATATGAAGTAGCTTTATAAATGTAATTAAGAGAATTACTTTCAATTATTAAAGCTAATCTTTGGATCTCTTTTGTTCTACTGGCAGATTCTTTTTTAGGACAAGAAATATTGTTTGGGGATATTTTTTGGGCAATAATGTCTTTTTGGACAAAATAGTCTTGATAATCTCTAGGAAATCTAATTTCACTTAATTCATCTAATATGGCATCGGTTGACGGAGGCATTTTTTTAGAACTACCTTTTACCGGAAGAAGCATACATGTAGCTAGTAAAAAAGCAATTATTTTTTCTTTCTTCATTTTTATATCCTTGTTGGGTTAATATCGATATCTATATAACAACTTTTGTTAGTAGCATAATTTTCTTCAATTGTCTTCAAAGTTTCTTTTAAGCTATCATCAAAACGATATTTAATAATTATTTGAAAACGATATTCATCATTATATTTCAAAATATTTGCAGTGGTCGGACCTAAAGTGATCGTTTCTTCACTAACATGAGATTCGATATATTTTTTTACTTTAGCGGCTTCGGCTAAAGCGGTGTCATATGTTTTACCTACTACTTTGATTCCGATTAAATAGTAATATGGGGGATATTTTAGTTTGCGCCGAAAGGCCATTTCATATAGATAAAATTTTTCATAGCTTGCCTCTTCAACACATTTGATGATGAAATTATCAGGATTAAATGTTTGAATAATAACTTCGCCTTTAATATCACTTCTTCCAGCTCGACCAGCCACTTGGCTTAAAAGCGAAAAGGTATTTTCATTGCTCCGAAAGTCTGGAATATTTAAAGATGTATCAGCATTAATGACACCTACTAAAGATACTTTAGGAAAATCGAGGCCTTTGCTAACCATTTGAGTTCCCACTAAAATATCGTATTCTTCGTTTTTGAAGGAATTGATGATTTTCTCATGCATACCTTTTTTGCCTGTTACATCTTGGTCCATTCGTATTACTCGAGAATCAGGATAAAGTTCCTTTAATACTTGCTCTAATTTTTCCGTACCAAGTCCATAGTAATTGAGGCTTGTTTGCTCACACTTCGGACATGTTTCACTCTTTTTAATTAAGTAGCCACAGTAATGACATTGAAGATTATTGGAAGTTTTATGATAAGTTAAGGATATATCACAGTTAGGACATTTATAAACAAATCCACAGTTACTGCATGTAATAAAAGTTGAATAACCACGACGATTTAAAAGCAAAATAATTTGCTCATGACGAGTTAGTTTTTCTTTTATTTTTTTTTGAAGAAGTTCGCTTAAAATCATATTTCTTTTTTTCATTTCTTTTTCCATATCAACAATATGAATCTCTGGCAAAGTTGATGAACCTATTCGTTTATTTAAAGTAATAAGTTTATACACCTCTTTGTCCGCGCGCGCCTTACTTTCAAGAGATGGTGTTGCCGATGCTAAAACAAGGGGGATATTGTGATATTTAGAGCGAAACTCTGCAATATTTTTCGCATTATATTTTGGATAACTGTCTTGTTTATAAGAAGAACTATCTTCTTCATCAATAATGATAATACCCAGATTTTCCAAAGGGGCAAAAACAGAACTTCTCGTACCCACGACTACCGATACTTCTTTGCGCAGTATTTTTAAGTATTCATCATACTTTTCTCCTTTTGACAAAGAACTATGAAGAATTGCTACATCGTTTCCGAATGCCTCATAAAAACGACTAGCTATTTGGGTAGTAAGGCTGATTTCAGGAACCATCATCAGAGCGGTTTTATTTTGTTTTATAACTTCTTTGATCAATTTTATATATATTTCAGTTTTACCACTTCCTGTGATACCAAATAATAAGAATGTTTGAGAAGTGTTAAATCCATTTTTTATTTTGGTGAAAGCTTCTTCTTGCTCTTTAGTTAAAACTTTTTCTTTTTTTATTTCAATCTGATTATTAAGTCGATAAGTTTGGACTTTTACGGCAATAACAATATTTTTACGCAAAAGCGTCTTGAGACTGCTGTTATTAATTTCTTTTTGGTGAACTACTTTTTCTACTTTTAGACGATCAATTATTTCTTGTTGACCTTTACTAGTTATGAGAATATTTCTACAACTAGGATTTAATTTAATATAAGTTTCATAATGAGTGTAGTTTTTTTCCTTTTTCTTGCCAGCTTTTAGACCAGGGGGTAGCATCGTTTGAATCGCAGATATTTTGGTGCATAATGTCTCTTCTTTCAAGTAATCAGCTATTTCCAAAAGCTCAGGCGATAGAATTAATTCATCATCTACAATTCGATTTATTTCTCTTAATTCATAACTTACTTCTGGCACTTTTTGAAATATGTTTAAAACAAAGCCATGGATAAGACTATTGCCAAAAGGTACTTCTACTTTCATTCCTACCTTGATAAGTGAATACATAGTTGTCGGCACTTTATAAGTGAAAGTTTTATCTAAAGTTTTGACGGGATATTCAACAATTACTAATGCATACATAAATTTACCTCTACACTATTATATATTACACCCTATGCTTCAATTTCCTTTTTATTTTTCACGACTTATCTAAAATTAAATGATTTGTTTGGTTATTGCTATCAATAGTAATTTTGGGATTGTTAAGCTCGGTTTTAAAAATGAAGCTTTCATTAATTGATAATAGGGATAAATTATTTTCTGAATTTAACCTCGTATCACTAGCCATTGTAGAAAATTCTTTTACTTCTTTATCAGTTTCAATAGTCCGTTTAGAATAATCTTTATCTTCTTTGATAGGTTCTATAGATTCGCTTTTTATTTTTATATCTTCGATTTTAGACGAAACGTTAGTTGAGGCTTTTTTAGCTACTCTCTTTTTAGATGTTTTTTTAGAATTATTCACTTTAATATTAGAAAAATTATCCCCTTCTCTAGTTACAACATTTTCATTTGCAGTTTCTTTTACCGTTTCTTGTAAAAGTATTTCTTTTTTATCCACTTCGGTTTTAGAACCAATTTCACTTCGTCTTTGCCATGTCGCATATATTTTAACATTGGCTTTATTAGTTAAAGTAAAAATGTTATTTTCTATTTTTCCTCCACTTGTCTCCCAACCGGTGAATACATAACCAGGGCGATCGGGAATATCTAACTTAATACTACTATTTGCAATTATAGATTTATTTATACGTGTACCATTTTTAAAATCGATCATTAAGTTGTACGTTTCTTCTTTTATTTCTTTAAAGTCAATTACATCAACATTTTTTATAGAGCTTATAAAACCATTTTTATCTTTTACTTGGATTAGCACTTCTTCTTCGCTGGTTAATAAATGAGTGTTTTTGGTTTGCCATGTTTGGCCTCCATCGAAAGAGTAACTAGCAACCGGATTATTTAGAATATCGCTCGCTGTGATTTTTAATTCAGCAAATGGAGTTTTTTCTACACCAATAATTGATGGAAGTCCACGGTATGATAGATTGATTACAATTGACATATCTTTGACAATATGAAGTGATTCAATTTGATAGGTATAGTAACTCAAATCTATTCCAGCTGTTTGCAAGTCCTTTTCAGGGTTAGGTGTCAATATATTATTTCCCAAAACCTTATGCGTAACTACTACTTCCTTTTTAACGCCATCAGCCACTTCAACTATATACTTTATATTTACTGTAAATTTCGCGTCAACATTTTGTTCAGTATTGTCGGGCTTAGAATTATTATTTCCCGCATTATCATTGACGTTATCTTGACTTCCTTGATTTACATTATCTTTGTCAACATTATTTTCACTTTCATTGCTTGGGAATCTAGCAAAAACAGCATAGTATGTGGCATCTGATTTAGCGTAAACCATGGTATTCGGTTTAACAATTTTAATATTTTTCAATTCTTTTTTATCTTTTAGAATTACACTAGCTTTTTTCTTGTCCTTCGTCCAACCGATGAACTCGGCATTTTTGAGTGTATAGTTTGATTTGGAAACTTTATACGATTCATTTATTAAATATGTATGATCTTTGTTAGAAGTTTGTTTGGCTCCATTTATTAATGCCACATATTTAACTTTATAAGTCTCATCACTTTTTTCATATTTAGCAATGACAGTTTCATCTTTAGATATCTTTTTTGTATTACCTTCAAATTCCTTAAATATATATCCAGCATGAACTGGCGCTTTATTGTTTTTAGCATCTTTATTTCTTTTTACTTTTTCAGTCTTGTATACTTTTCCTGTTATGCTATCTACATAACTTACAATATAATCATTTTTAGTAACGATTTTATCTTCTGATTCTTCTTTTGGTTGCTCAGTTTCATGTTGGTTATCTTCTTGATAAAGAGCAACAACAGTAATATCATCCATAATATTATTGAAATTTTTTATTTCACTATCATGATTTGTTTCTAAATACCATCCTTTGAAAGTTTTACCATCATGTTCTGGAATATCCGGTGCTACAACCGATTTTCCTTGAAGCACTTCAATTCTTTTTAAGATAGCATCATCAAAACTATCAATAAAGGTCACTGTCTTGGCTACAACGTCGGGCTCAGAAGTTTTCTTTTTTCCAAATCCAAAGATGAATACTAAACAAATTATGACCACCACGGCTGCTATTATCACGAATACCCCTTCGCTTTTTTTTGTAATCAATTTTCTACCTTCTTTCATTTCTAAAATTCTTAGTAATTATTCTATCATAAAGTGAGCTTTTAAACAATTTAAAAATGCACTTTTTTGCCCTAAAATTCGGGATTTTTATGAATAATTTTGGGAAATATTTCCCATCATATCTATGGGAAATAAATCGGTTAAAAATTTAGTTTTTTCTGATGATAATAATTGACATATAGCCATCTTTGTGTTAGGATAATTCCCATCAAAAAGGGGTTTTTGGACATGAAAATAATTGTAACTATTGATTTTGATCAGGTGGAAGAATTTTCAAATTATTTTGGAGAAGATTTTCTTTCTTTAAATTTTAATTCTTTTGATGCATTTAATCGTTATTTAGTAAATCCACAAAAGATTACTATAGATAAACATTTATTACTTATACTTTCGCCAAAAGAAAGAAAGCAATTTTTATTTCTAAAAAGAAGAATTAACAAACAACTTCCTAATTTAATTAAACTAATTTATAAAGAGAATATCCAAGTTTTGAATATTAAACCTAAAGATTTAGTAAAATTTTCCAACGATTCATTGACATATACGGTTAACTTAAAACACTTATCATTAAGTGAAGTAATGGAAATTTTGCAATACCCTTGGCCAACTACCACGATGTTTTTAGATAAATTCAATCAAATCGAGGCAGTATCTCAAGCTAATTTAATAAGCGCTTATAAGATGATAGAGCAAAAAGCTAGTCTTATTAAACCGATGAATCCTTCTCCAGCTGAAATTGCTTTTTATGCTTTTGATATGGCTCGAGATCGTGTTTTTAAAAAAAGTTCAGAAGAAGATAATCAATCAATTGGTCGTGATTTATGCTCAGTTATAAATAAAGAAGAAATCGTCTGTGCTGGATACGTTAATTTATTTACAAGTCTTTGTGAATTTCTGGGTGTTCCTGCTGATTATGTTCTATGGGCAAACAAACAAGATGACGAATTTTCTCACGCTTCTTCTTTTGTTTACATCAATGATCCTAAGTATAATTTATGTGGGATTTACGCATTTGAGCCAACTTGGAATCGTAAAAAAGGAAATGATGATCAAAAATTTCTATTAGATTGCCGATTTGCTTTTGTTCCTTTAAAACAAGAAATCACTTTAAAAGGCCGAAAAAATTTTGAGCTAGCCGACTTTGACGACTATAGTATAGTCTTGAAAAGATTAAATAGATTCCAAAAATTTTTGAGCTTTGGCGCTCCTCAGATAAGTATTGATGATTTAAGTCTTTCTATCGCAAGAAAAATTAACGCCTTGAGAAATCGCTTAGGCCTAAGTGGTCTAAATGATAAAGACTTATCTATCGAAGAATTAGAAAGTGGTCTTATGAGCCTAGAAGGAGAACCTATACCAGTCAAAACTTTTAGAGAAATTATCGTAAATGTTAGAACTTATGAGCATGCTATCTATCCAGACAAATACGCAACTGATGAGCATTCAATAGATACGCTTTTAGCCTCCAGCTTTAGCTTCAAGTTTGAAAAAGAAAGAAAAAAAGCCAGGGAATTGATTCTTAAACTTTTGCTAGACGAAAGCGCTAATTTAGAATAAATTAAAAACATACCTAATATTATTTATGAGGTATGTTTTTTCAATTAATTCATTTTATCTATAGCTTTTATTTCGAATTCTTTTAATCCTGTTATTTGAGAAATTTTGGAGATGGGCATTCCTATTTCTAGCATCTTCCCTGCTATTTCTTTTATTCCAGATTCACGTCCGTCTTGAAATGCAGTTTCCTCAGCCTCTTTTAAACAAGCCTATCAAACTCTTCTTTATTATAATACAAGTATTCATCTATATCTCTTGCTATTTTAGCCATCTTTACTATCACACCTTCCATCAACTTATTTCCAACATATACCTTATCTAATACATCATCTAATACATCTTTACTATCACATACGAATATGTATAATAACTTCTCTAGGGAGTCATCACTTTCATTCATGACTTTAGTATAATCCATATTCCTTAAAATGTCTCTATATCGATAATTTTTATGAGATTTGTTCTCGGTAAGTTTAACTCTTCTTCTAATAAACTACTGGTGTAAACAAACTTTTTCTTACCAAAGTAGTCAAAGGCATTCAGATTTATTTGAACAACTGCCAAAATATTTTTATAATCAAACTCCCTTCCTGGTGATAAATCTCTTAGTATTAACTGACATAAATAACTAAAGTTCTTATTTTGACTTTTTCTTGTATTATTCATATTTATCTCACAATTGAAGTAATGTAGTGTATCACTTCCAACAATGTCAGTTGTCGTATCTTTTAAACCCAAGTGATCATTAATCCTGATATCGACAAACTCAAAGTGACTTGGCAATATATCCTTGCTATCCTTTAAAGCTGCCTTGATTATTTTAATCACATATTCTTTATTATCTTTAAATATTTTTGTCGCAAATTTATCTTTTAGATAAACTTCTTCTAATTTCATAATCATTGTCCTTTCATTAGTTATTCGAACAACTAGCTACCTATTATACAAAAAAAGACTTGTCTTGATATCCGACAAATCTTGACAAAACTAGAAGAAACTTTCTAAAAAAGGACATTATTTTTTATTAATTAAGCAATGGTTACTGTGCCAACTCCTGAACCTAATCTTGCTTCAATAAATCCTTTTGCTGCTTGATCTTTAACAATAATAGAAATTGATGAAGGTACATAAGCAAACATATCATCATATTCTGTCACACTTGTAAAATCTGCATTTCTAAAATCTAGGGTAGTTAGACCACTACATCCATAAAACATACCAGACATATTTGTTAACTGCAAAGTGGCAAAATTACTTACATCTAGTGTAGTTAATTCGCTGCAATTATAAAATATGCGATCCATATTTGTTACTTGCGAGGTATTAAAACCACTTAAATTTAGTATGGTTAAACTACTGCAATCAGAAAACATCATTGACATATTTGTTACTTGTGACGTATCAAAGTTACTTAAATCCAACGCTGTTAAACTAGTACAATACATAAACATACCAGACATATCTGTTACTTCCGAATTATTAAAATTGCTTACATCCAGTGCTGTTAAACCACTACAACCATAAAACATACATGACATATCTATTACTTTCGAGGTATTAAAGTGTGTTACATCTAACGCAGTTAAACTAAAACAGTCATAAAACATAAAAGACATATTTGTTACTTGCGATGTATCTAGATTTTCTAATCCTTCTATTGTTGTTAAATTTATAAATGCCAAAAATAAAAGTGAACTATCTCTATTTGCCGTTATCTTTCCATCTGAGTTTATATATGTTGTATAAGTATCATCTCCATTGTTTATCATATACGCCATAACACTTTGGTCTTGAAGGGATGATATATCATATACTAGCTCAGCATCTTCATGTACTACTGCTATATCTTCAAATACTATCTTTGTTATATTTTCTTTATGACCCCAGATTTCAGTATTTGTCGCTTCAGAAACATGTTTTAGTACTTTTGCTCCAGTATGTTCTTCTTTTCTTACTACTAAACTTGGCACTTAAGTTTGATCCGGCATTAGCACTTTAATCACTATCTAAGTTTATCACTATTACTTCAATATTCCATTCTTGAGTTATTGTACTTGTTGTTTTTATTT
>CAMNRN010000013.1 GCA_946553095.1 uncultured Mycoplasmatota bacterium | reverse complement strand
CAAATTAAAAGACAAATAAGTTTTATTTAACCTATTTGTCAACAGTCTGAAAATACAAACATTTAGCGTGTTTGTATTTTTTTTATTCTTGATAATCTTCAATTTCTCTTTTTGTTTTATGAGGTTCGTCAAAAAGAAGGTTAGGGTAATTTTGTTGTCTTAAGGCTTCATATAGCATGATAGCAACAGTATTTGATAAATTTAGGGAGCGAACATCACTTGTCATAGGCATGCGCATGCAATGCTCTAAATTATCTTTTAATATATTTTTAGGAATACCAGTTGATTCTTTACCAAAGACAAAATAGATGTTTTCTTCTTTATTGCTATAATCAAAAGTAGAATGGGGTTTATGACCATATCTAGTTAAAAAATAAAATGTTCCGCGGTTTTCTTTTAGAAATTCGGTGTAGTTTTCATATACTTGATACTTTAGTTTATCAAGATAATCAAGGCCAGATCTTTTCATATATTTATCATCTAAGGAAAAGCCTAGGGGTTTAATTAAATGAAGTGTAGCTCCAGTTGCAACACAGCTACGCATGATATTGCCAGTGTTTTGTGGTATTTCTGGTTCAAATAATACAATATTTATCATAAATTTATTCCTTCTTTCTCATTAAAAAAAGCCTTTTATTGGCCTTTGAATCCATAGATGTCTAATAGTTTTTGAAAATCTCCTGAATTAATCGGGTTGTTGTCGATTCTTTTTACAACTTCAACTATACTACCATTTTTAAAATATAAAATAGTTGGTACAGTAGTTATTTTATCTGTTTTAAAGGCAGTGTTTAGACGGGCCAAGTAGTTATCCTCTTTAATAATATTCTCAACATTTAAATAATAAAAGCAATCGGCAAATTTATAAGAATCTATTATTTCTTTTAATCCTTTTTCTAAATTATAATTATCTTCATCTCCTGTGTAGTTTATTAAGATAAAGTATTCGTTAGGAGCTTCGGTTAGTATTTGGGGTACTTCATCTAAATTTTTAATTTCTAGACTTACAGTGTCAGTAGTTAGTAGATAGCTATTCATTAATTTTTCTTCTTGTTTTACGTTGTGCCATTTGTAAAAGTAAAAGAATATTAATATTGCTACAAGTGTTCCAATTAAAAGAATTGTTAGTGTGTTATTCATCTTATTTGGTTCATTATTAATACTCGTTTTTGGAGTATTGTTTGTCATATTTGTTTTTGCCATTTTATCACGTTCCCTTTCATTATTAATATCTTATCATAATTTTATTCTTTTTAAAATCATTTTTTATTCAACATTTTCATTTTCTTTTACTTTTACTAAAACTTCTCGAGGCTTTGATCCATTTTGAGGTCCAACTATTCCTCTTGCTTCTAATAAGTCGATCATTCTTGCAGCTCGGTTGTATCCGAAGCGAAAACGTCTTTGGATTAAAGAGGCACTAATTTTTCCTGTTTCAATAGCAAATTCTACGATTTCGTTGTAGGCTTCATCATCATTTGAGGATACTTCACTATTGCCTGTGCCACTTGAGCTATTTTGACTTACGTTTTCAAAGCTTTCATCATATTTAGCAATGCCTTGATTCTTGCAAAATGTAATTAATCTTTCTATTTCATCATCGTTTATAAAGCAACCTTGGATTCGAGTTGGACCACTTGCTCCCATTGGCCAGAAGAGCATATCTCCACGTCCAAGCAACTTTTCTGCTCCAGCTTGATCGAGAATTGTTCGGGAATCTATTTGACTAGAAACAGAGAATGCTATTCGCGATGGGATGTTATTTTTGACAAGTCCCGTGATGACATCAGTAGATGGTCTTTGGGTTGCTACAATAAGGTGGATTCCAGCAGCACGTGCTAATTGAGTAATTCTGACGATTGAGTCTTCAACTTCTTTGCTAGCAACTAACATAAGGTCAGCTAATTCATCAATTATAACTACTAAATAAGGCATTTTAGGAAGGGGATTATCAGGATGCTTTTTATTTTCTTTTTGAATCCAGTCATTGTATCCACTGATGTTTTTGACAACTTTTTCACTGAATGTTTGAAATCTTTGGTCCATTTCGACACATACTTTTTGGAGTGTCAAACTGGCTTTTTTAGGGTCGCTTACTACAGGACATAAAAGATGAGGAATGCCATTGTAATTTGTAAGTTCGACTTTTTTGGGGTCAACCATGACTAGTTTTATTTCTTCCGGTGAGTAACGCATTAAAATGGATGCAATTATACTATTAATACAAACTGATTTCCCAGATCCAGTTGAACCAGCAACTAAAAGATGGGGCGTTTTAGATAAGTCAAAGACCCAAGGTGTACCCATGATGTCTTTTCCTAGAGCAGAACATATTTTAGCATCAGATTTTTGATTTTCGGAAGATTCTAATATTTCTCTTAGGGTAACACTGCTGATAGTAGGGTTGGGAATTTCAATTCCTATAGAACTTTTTCCTGGAATAGGAGCTTGGATGATAACGTCTTTAGCAGCAAGGGCTAGAGCTATTTCTTTATTAATGCTTAAGATTTTATTTACTTTGGTTCCAGCAGGAACAGTTAATTCATATTCTGTAACAGCAGGTCCAATGTGAACATCTAATATTTTAGCTCCATTTATGCCAAAGTCACTTAAAACTCTTAATAATGTTTTACGATTGGCATCAGCAAATTCGGTAGAGTTAACTTTTTTTGCTTTGGCTGGATCAAAGATTTCTTCAATGCGAGGTAGGCGATAACTTCCATTGTTGTATGTTATTTCTTTTTCTTGGTATATCGGTTCTATTTTTTCAGGTTGTTTAATCTCTTTTGGATCGTCTAGTTTGATTTCATCAATGTTATTGATAACTATTTTGTTGTCTTCTTTAGGTGGTGTTATAATTTCCTCTTCTTCAGGAATAGGAAGAGTTTCGATATCTTTTTCAGGATTATTTTCTTTAGGTTTTTTCTTAAATAAAGCAGTAAATTTTGATAGTATCTTTCTTAAAATATCTGAGAGCGTAATGTCAAAGAATAGAATAAAGCCAAAAATGGTTGAAGTTACTAAGACAATGATAGTTCCTGTCTTGGCAAATAGGGTATAAAAAAGAGTTATAAATAATGCTCCGGTTAAACCACCTCCAATGATGATAGATGTCGTGCCATTAGTTGATATAGCATTATTGCTCGGGATCGATGACATTCTTTCCATAAAGTTATTGTAGGTTATATTAATGATTTCTTTGGGAGTTTCACTTTGATTTAAAAATTCAAAATGTGTAGCAACAAGAAGTGTTATAATAATTAAATATAAACCAATTAATTTAGGATTAGAGAAATTAGGCATTTTTCTTTTGTACATCATATAGATTCCTAAAATTATTAAAAATATTAATAAAATAAACCACCATGTACCAGCAAGAAACATAGCAAATTTCTTGATAATTGAGCCAATTAAGCCAAAGCCAAAGCCGATGATACCAATTAAAATTAGAATGCTTCCAGTTAGTTCTACGCTATAGTTAAAAGAAGATGATGCTTCTTTTGATTTTTTCTTCTTTGCCATTTTTTATTCACCGTTTTAATTATAACAAAATAATCCTATTTTTCATAGTATTTGATTAATTTTAGCTTTGAAAAAAAACACCAAAGTGGTGTTAATATCCTTTCTTTTCATAATATTCAACTAATTCTTTGAAACGATTGAAATGAATGATCTCTCTTTCTCGTAAGAATAACAATGGAGCAATAATACTCGTATCATTTGTTAAGTCTATTAAATTTTCATAAATAGCTCGAGCTTTTTGTTCAGCGGCCATGTCTTCGTATAAATCAGCAATATAGTCGCCCGTTACGGCAAAGTATTTAGCGTCAAATGGAACTCCACTGGCATCTATTGGATAAATTCCTTTGCCATGATCGGCATAATAACCATCTAGGCCAGCAGCTTTTAATTCATCTATTGTCGCGTCTTTTGTAAGTTGGTGAACCATGGCTGCAATCATTTCAACATGTCCTAATTCTTCAGTAGCAATATCATTTAATAAAGCACGACCTTTTTCATCTGGCATATTGAATTTTTGTGAAAAATATCTTAAGGAAGCAGCGAGTTCACCATTGGCGCCACCTAGTTGGGTTATGATGCTTTTAGCCATTTTTAAATCTTTTTTAGTCACATTGACAGGATAGGTTAAGTGTTTAGTATATTTAAACATACTTAGCACCTCCTTCATTTTGCCAAGGCCAAGGATCGTCAATCCAGTTAAATTGTTGGCTATTATTGACATCTATGACATCAATTGGACCAAATTGTTTTACATATTCCATTTCTTTTAAACATGATTTTTCCACTAAATGTTGAAATTTTTTTAGGATTTCTTGATCAGTTGGATGAAGATCAAGATATAAATTTAAATCATTAATAGCAAAACATAGTTCCATTATTTCTAATAATAATTCTTCGCGCTTGGTACGAGGAACAATTTTAGAATACATATAATTCTTGTAGGGAATGTATTCATTTGTAAACATATTTCCTTTTAAGAACCCTTCTTTAACATCTTCTAATTTTGGTGATGTAACTTTAGAATTTTCGGGAAAGTCAAAAGTTATAAAACCAATATTATCATCAAATAACATATAAAAACCTCCTGTTAATAGGGTATGTGTATAATAAAAGAACGCATGGGCTCGTATCATTTGTTTTTAAGATAATAATTGCAAATATTCTTTTTTTCATTTACAATTAAGTAAAGATATGGAGAGATGATTTAAATGGTTTGTAAAAAATGTGGGAAACCATTGCCTAATGAAGGCGCTGTTTGTAAATTTTGTGGGGTGATGATGGAGAAAGGGCAGATAAAAAGACAACAGGAGTATAAAAGTAATTTTTTTACACCTACGTTGTTAAGTGATCGATATAATGTTGATAAAAAAAGTATTTATGAAAAAAAAGAGCCTGATTTTAAAGAAAATAAATTTTTGGGAATGGTAGTTATTTTAGGAGTATTATTATTTTTGATTATTTTGGTTATAATAGTAAATGTTGGAAAGTAGGTGTTTTCTTTGGAAACTTTATTTACATGCTTTTACATTTTCTTGGCAAGAATTATAGATGTCTCTTTAGGAACTGTTCGGACTGTTTTAATCGTTAAGGGGAAAAACTTTTCGACCGCGGTGATAGCCTTCTTTGAAGTGTTTATTTGGTTTATGGTGGCTAGAGAAGCGCTTAATACGGAAATAAAATCAATATTAATTCCAATTTTTTATGCTGGAGGTTATGCTACAGGAACTTTGCTAGGTTCTTATTTATCAAATCGGTATGTCGATGGCTTAATCGGAGTACAGGTGATTGTAAAAAGAAAGAATGCGGAAAAAATTATTAATGAAATTCGTGACAAGGGATATGGAGTTTCGACAATTGATTTGAAAAATGATTATGAAGGCGAAAAAAAGGATTTGCTTATTATTCAAATTAATAAGAAAAGTTTGAAAATAATTACGAGAATTGTTAGAACAATTGAACCTGAGGCCTTTTTAGTAATTAATGAAACTAAATATGTGCAAAATGGGTTAGTGAAATAAATTCTTGACGAATTAATAGAGTTTGCTTTATAATTTAAATAGATATTTTTTAATGATTTTGATTGAGATTTGAATAGCAATTATATTTCTTCAAAGAGAGTTCTTAATAGCTGAGATAGAATAAGAAAGGTTGCTGTTTATCACTCATGAATTGGATAACTGAAGCTAGTAAGTTATTTCGCGTAAGAGGCGTTATTCTAAAAAGAGTGTATGAATTTAATTCATGAACTAAGGTGGTACCGCGGGTATTTAAGTCTATTCGTCCTTGTGCATATATTTATGTATGAGGCTTTTTATTTGGAGGAAATAATATGAAAGAATTTAAAAGTTTATCAAAATTGCCAGTTTATAAAACAGAAGAACAAATTAGAGAAAAGTGGCTTAAAGATGATATTTTAGAACGATCAATTAAGAATCGGGATGATTGTGAATATTTTGTTTTTTATGATGGTCCAGCTACGGCTAATGGACATCCAGGCCTTCATCATATGGTGGCTAAGTTTTTAAAAGATACAATTTGTAAGTATCAAACTATGAAAGGGAAAAAAGTTCTGCGAAAAGTAGGTTGGGATACACATGGGCTTCCTGTAGAATTAGAAGTTGAAAAGGCACTGGGCTTTACGGGAAAGAAAGATATTGAACATTATGGAATTGAAGCTTTTAATCAAAAATGTAAAGAATCTGTATGGAAGAATGAAAAAAGCTTTACGGATTTAACCAAGATAATGGGGCAGTTTATCGATGCTAATAACCCATATGTAACTTATGATAATAATTATATTGAAACTGAATGGTGGATTTTAAAAAAGTTTTTTGATGAAGGCCTTTTTTATGAGGGAGCAAAGATTTTGCCATATTGTCCAAGATGTGGAACTGGGCTAGCTAGTCATGAAGTGGCTCAAGGGTATGAGGAAGTTAGCGTTGAAACAGTAATTGTTCCTTTTAAGAAAAAAGATAGTGATGTTTATTTTTTAGTTTGGACAACTACACCTTGGACTTTAATTTCTAATGTTGCTTTGTGTGTTAATCCAGATGCTTTATATGAGCTGGTTGAAGTAAATGGACATAAATTTATCGTGGCTTCTTTACTTCGTGAAAAAGTCTTAGGAGAAGAGGCAGTTGTCTTAGATAGTTTTAAAGGAAGTACTTTGGAATTTACGGAATATGAGCAGTTAATACCTGGGCTTAATGTAGATCGAAAAGGTTTTTTTGTCACTTGTGATAATTATGTTACGATGGATGATGGAACTGGGATTGTTCATATTGCTCCAGCTTTTGGTGCAGATGATGCAAGTGTTGGTAAAAAATATAATTTGCCTTATTTAAATCCGGTTGGAGAAGATGGAAAATATATCGAAGGGCCTTGGAAGGGAATATTTGTTTTCGATGCCGATAAAGATATTATTCAGTATTTGCGAGAAAATGATAAATTGTTTAAGAAACAAAAAATTAATCATAATTATCCTCATTGTTGGAGATGTCATACGCCTTTAATATATTATTCTAAACCATCATTTTATTTGGAAATTACAAAAATTAAAGATAAAATTATTGCGAATAATAAAACTGTCAATTGGTATCCTCAGTATGTTGGAGAAAAAAGATTTGGCAATTGGTTAGAAAATTTAAATGATTGGGCTATTTCGCGAAATCGTTATTGGGGGACACCACTTCCTTTGTGGCGTTGTTCTTGTGGTTGTGATGTGATGGTCGGTTCAATTGAAGAATTAAAAAATAAAGCTATAGAACCAATCGGTGAAGATATCGATTTGCATCGTCCTTTTGTCGATCAAATACATCTTACTTGTCCAAGTTGTGGAAAAGAAATGACTCGAGTTAAAGATGTTATTGATTGTTGGTTTGATTCAGGATCAATGCCTTTTGCTCAATATCATTATCCTTTTGAAAATGTGGAACTTTTTGAAACTCAGTTTCCAGCAGATTTTATTTGTGAAGGAATTGATCAAACACGAGGTTGGTTTTATACTTTGCTTGTTATTTCTACTTTTGTAAAAGGAGTAAGTCCTTATAAAAATGTTTTGGTTAATGATTTGCTTTTAGATGCTTCAGGAAAGAAAATGAGTAAATCTAAGGGGAATATTGTGGAACCATTTTCAACGATGAAGGAATATGGGGCTGATGTTGTAAGATTTTATCTTCCTTATGTTAGTCCAGTTTGGATGCCTTTAAAATTTGATATTAATGGTTTAAAAGAGGTTTATTCAAAGTTTTTTAATCCTCTTCGAAATACTTATAATTTCTTTACAATGTATGCAAATACCGATCATGTTGATATTAATGATTGTAATGTTTTATTAAAGGATAGAGAAGAAATTGATCAATGGATGATTAGTAGATATAATAAAGTGTTGAGAAATGTTACAGAAGCTTATGATGCTTATGATTTAAATAAAGTTGTGCGTTTGTTAACCGATTTTGTGTCAGAAGATTTATCTAATTGGTATATTAGACGTAATCGTAATCGGTTCTGGGGAAATGGGCTAGATACTTCGAAAAAGGCAGTTTATATTACTTCTTATGAGGTTTTAGTGGGCTTATCTTTAATGATGGCTCCAGTTGTTCCTTATTTGGCAGAAGAGATTTATACAAATCTAACTGGAGAATATTCTGTACATTTAGGAGATTTTCCAAAAGTTAATGAACAAGCTATTATGCCTTTGTTAGAAGAAAAAATGGATTTGGTTCGCAAATTAATTACAATTGGACGTAATTTGCGGGAAGAGAATAAACTAAAGGTTCGCCAGCCTCTTAATGAATTGTTTATCGATGGAAAAAATAAACTTATTTTGGGTAATTTAGTTGATTTAATTAAAGAAGAATTGAATGTTAAAAAAGTTACTTTTGTTCTAGATACTAGTCAATATATGAATTATGTCGTTAAACCTAATTTTAAAGAAGTAGGAAAAGTGTTTGGGGCTCATTTAAAAGAGTTTCAAGAGAAGCTTTTAGATCTTGATAATCAAGATATTAAAAAACTTCAAAACTCTGAAGTTATAAAGATGATTATTGGGGAAGTTTCTTATGATGTAAGCCTTAATATGGTAGATATTCGTGTCTTAGCAAAGGATGGGTTTAATGTCGGAATGGAAGATAATGAATATATTATTTTGGATACGAAATTGACTGAAGAGTTGATTTTAGAAGGAATTTCTAGGGAGTTTGTTTCTAAAATACAAAATTTACGTAAACAGTTGGAATTCGATATTGCTGATAGAATTAAAATAAGTTATGATGGTAATAGTGAGGTAAAAAAATCTATTAGTTTGTTTGCTGATTATATTAAAAAAGAAACACTTGCTTTAGAAATTGTAGAGAAAGATAATTGTCTTACAGAGTTAGAAATAAATGATTGTATGATTATGGCCGATATTGAAAAAGTTTAAGAAACTTTATGTTTCTTTTTGCCCTTGTAGCTCAGTTGGATAGAGCGGAGGCTTCCGGAGCCTAAGGTCGTGGGTTCAAATCCTGTCAAGGGCACCATTGACGAATCTGTTCGAACTATTCGAACTTTGATATATAGAATCAATCGAAAGATTGGTTTTTTCGTTTTTAAGAAAAAATCATAGAAAGGTTGGTGTCTATGATTAAAGTAATCAAAAAAGAAATTGATATGGAGAAATCTTTAAAGAAGAGATTAGAGATAATATGTGATTTTTGTAATACTACTCCAACTATTATAAATGAAAGTATAAGGAATATTGATAAAACAAATTTAAACTATATCGAACCTCATAGAATAATTATAAATAACATAATGTTTCTTGCTTTTAATTATTCCAATGAAATCTATATCAGTAATTTAAGTAAGAAAATTAAAATAGCAGAATTAGAAAACTACATAAAATCTATGAACTAATGCTTATCAAGTAATAGACAAAATAAGAAAAATGTTGTATTATGTAATTGATTTACAAAGACTTATTTTGAGAAGTAAATGTATTAGTTTGTAGTACCTTTACTTCTCTTTTTTTGAAAAATTAGATAAAGGGAGATGATAATTGATGTACGATGATGTAAAGAAAATAGCAGGTCTGTATATTCGAGTTAGCACAGAAGATCAGGCTAGAGAGGGTTTTAGTTTACCAGAACAAGAAAAGCGTTTAAGGGCTATGTGTGAGTTTAAAGGTTATGAAGTATATAGAGTATATGAAGATGCTGGAATAAGTGCTAAAACAGGTAATAAACGCCCTGCTTTTGATAAATTATTACAAGATATTAAAGATAAGAAATGTAATACGATAGTAGTGTTAAAATTGGATAGACTTACTCGGTCAGTTGCTGACTGGGAGAAAATCTTAACTTTTCTAGAAGAAAATGATGCTTTTCTTGATTGTGCTAATGATGATATAAACACGACTAATGCTAATGGTAAGATGATTTCAAGAATACTTACTTCAGTTAGTCAACAAGAAATTGAAAGAACAAGTGAAAGAACGAAGATTGGCTTAGCAGGAGCAATCAAGGTTGGACACATTCCCCATCAAAGTCCATTAGGATATAAAAGAAAAGATAAAACTTTAGTACCCGATTTAACAACCAAAGATGTTGTAGTTAGAATATTTGAAATGTATCATAGTGGCTTATCATATAAGAAAATAAGTAATATCTTAAATGATGAAAAGGTGTTAGATAAAACAAATTGGAGAGATTCCACTATTGTTGGTATATTACAAAATGAGATTTATAAAGGAGATTTCGTTCATGGTAAGAAAACGAAGAAACCTACTTATTATGAAAATGTTGTTGAGCCAATCATTAGTAAAGAGTTATGGGAAGAATGTCAGGTACAAAAGAAGAAAAACTCTAGAAGTTATCAAAGAACATTAACATATCTATTCTTACAAAAACTGAAATGCCCTAAATGCGGAAGAATTTTAGGTGGTAAGGCAACAACGAAGAAAAATGGTAATTCTTACTTCTATTATTATTGTAATGATTGTAAATTAACAATTAAGGAAAATGTAATCGAAGAATATATCAGTGAATTTATTGATAATATTGTCGAATATGATTCAGTAGTTAATCAATTTTTCTTGCCTATGATTAAACAAAAAATAGAAAATCCAAAAGAAGATATAGAAAAAGAAATTAAAAAACAAAAAAATAAATTTACGAGAATTAGAGAGGCATATATCAACGAAGTATTTACTCTTGAAGAATATGATACAGAACGAAAAAAGGTAGAAAATACGATTGAAGATTTAGAAACAAAACTAAATGAATCAGATATATTTAGAAGATAGAAAAAAAACAACAATAGAAAGAGTTAATCAGTTAAGGGCTGGGTTTGAACATTTATTGCCTTTAATAGAGAGTAGAATTCCAAATGGAAATTTAGTTAGGTTAGATACATCAGGTATAGGGGTGATTGAAACTTCGATTTTTATAGCAGATAAAATTATGGATGGTATATATAAAAAAATATTGTGTAAAAGAAAGTAACTTTAAACTCTTAGAAACTGTCTTCTGTTGAAAGCCTTCAATTGAAGGAAATAATTAAGTTAGAATTTGTTTTTATAGCTAGCTTTTTTGAGTTTTCTAAATAATTTTAATTAAATAGTCGACTGATTTCATATGATATGTTAAATGCTATGAGCAAAATATTATAAATGGAAGATATGTTGAAGTTTAAAGTTGATTTTGTTATAATTTATACGAAGGGATTATTTTATGAAATTGAATAATTTAAGAAGAAATCAGCTGAAAAATTTGTTTATGACTTTGCTAGGAAATTATAAAAATTATTTCAATGAAGATGAATTACAAATTATTTATAATTTATTTTGTGATTTTAATGATGGAATGTCTTTGGAAGAGGCGGAAAACATTATAGAACCGATGGTTAGAAAAGTGTGGAATTTGGATTTATCTAGCGGAGATTATAAAGTGATTTCTTGGAATAAATATGCTGGAGAAAATAATAACGCTTTGCCTGTCATATTTGCAACAATTAGTAAAAAAGAAGATTTAATATCTTTTTGTGATATGGAGCAGGGAATAGCTTATGATATTACTTATGATTCTTTAATAGGTGCTTTGCAAAAAGATGGAGCAACATTGATTGAGGATAAAAATCGTATGAATCAATATACGCTGGGAGTATTAGAAGATAAAGTAATTAATTCTTATAATGGGGCGACAAAGTTTATTACACCGTTTCAATTGGTTAGTGAAGATAGAGATAATGATTATCGGTCTAAACATAATGAACTTATTTTGGATAGAAGATATATAAAAAAAATAGAAGAAGTACAAAAAAGATAATAAATGAATGATTTTATTAGTGAGGGTTTAGAAAATGATAGAAGAAGAATTACGATTTTTAAGTTTTTGGAATTTTTACGGAGAATATGATTCTTGTAGTGGTTTATGGAATGTATTTAATCGTGAAGGTATAAAGGTCGGTTTTGTTTCAGTTGAAGAAGAGGATCGCTTTTTTGTCGTGCAAATGAAGGTAATGTCTGATAAAATTAGAGTAGATGATGTTCGTTTTGTTGATAAGGATAAAAAAAAGTCGGAAAAAAGAAAAAATCAATATCATTTTTCAGTATGGAATGATAATAAATGGTACAAGGCTTCTATTCTTTGGGGAAATGTAATAGAAGTTAGAATTAATAATGAAGAAGAAAGGGTACATTTTTTAGTTGGTGATGGAAATTTAGAGTTTGATGTTGAAGAAGATACACTTAATTTTCATATTAAAGAACATGTTTTGTTGAAGAAAAATGCGGCTTTTTTGAAGAATAAAGAGTCTTGGAATTATGATTATCAACTTACTTATCGAAGAAGAGATAAAAAGTCTAAAGCAGGAGATGTCATGCTAGGTTTTAATGTAACTGATTATCATCAAGATGAAGGAAGTATTAAAATTTTAGAAACAATGAAAAGAGTTAATACGGGTAAATATTTGACAACGATTGCTAAAGCAGATATATTTGAAGCTATTTTTAAACATGAGTTAGGGATATCTTCATTTGCTCGTTTGCGATTTTTGGCGAATTATTATTTAGACTTTGGTGAGGAAGTTTTTTGGACATTTCTAAAAGGCGGAGAAATTAATTTAGAAGGAATGGATTTATTTTTAGGAGATATTATGACCCAAAGAATAAAGGAAAGAGAGATATATGAATTACGTAGAAGTTCCTAGGCATGTAGCTATTATTATGGATGGAAACGGAAGATGGGCTAAGAAAAAAGGACTAAGACGAAGAGAAGGGCATTTGGAAGGAAGTAAAACTTTAGAGAAATTGGCACTTTATGCTGCTGATAAAAATATCAAATGTTTGAGTGTTTATGCTTTTTCAACTGATAATTTTAAAAGAAGTGCTGATGAAGTAAATTTTCTGATGGATTTATTTGTTAAGATATTTAAGACTAAATTAAATAAAGTTATTGAAGCTGGGGTAAAAATAGTTTTTTCTGGAAGTGAAGATAATTTACCAGAGGAAGTAATCGAGGCAATGAAGATAATTTGTGATAAAACTAAAAATAATGATAAAACAATTTTAAATGTTTGTTTAAATTATGGAGGACAAGAAGAAATAGTAGAGGCGGCAAAGAAAGTTGCAGAATTATATAAAAATGGAAAACTCAATTTGGAAGAATTAGATAAAGTTAATTTTGGAAGATATTTATATCAAGATCTACCACCGATTGATTTGCTTATTAGAACAAGTGGAGAGATGAGAGTAAGTAATTTTATGTTATATCAAATGAGTTATGCTGAGTTTTATTTTACAAATGTTTGTTTTCCTGATTTTGATGAAAGAGAATTTGATAAAGCTTTGGATGATTATGCTAATAGAGATAGAAAATTTGGAAAAGTAAAGGAAAGGGAATAAAATAATGAGTTATAATAAATCGTTTACAATAGAGCAAGAGTTGCAATTTTTACATATTTTAGGATTTTCTGTAAAGGGGTCTTTAAAAATGGGGTATTGGGAGATTTTTGATGCAAAAGAGAAAAAAATAGGTTTTATTAAAAGAATTATGCATGATTCTTTGGGATTTTGGATGAAGTTTAAATCTAAACGAATTTTATATGATGGATGTAGAAAAGTATGTGGTCGAGATAGTGTTAATGGATATCCTTTTTGGTTTCTTTTGCGAGAAAGTAGTAAAGATGAGATTTCGGGATGTTTTAAATTGGGGAAAACAAAGGAAGTTATGATTGATAGTGCGACTTTTGGAAAATTGAATTTTAGTATAGGAAAAGCAGAATTGAATGCTTCACATGTAAGGACGACGGATGGTTTTGATGTGTCGGAAAATATGTCTTATTTTTTGTGGCCTAATAGAAATGTTGCTGGAGATTTGTTGAGACATTATCAGTATTACTTGCAATATCAAAAAAAAGGTAGCGAAGTAGTTGAAGGTGATAGTTTTGAGGTAGATTATGTTGCTCCTTATTATGATGATATTGAAAGAATAAAAGTTGGTGTTTCTCATTATGAAAATTACTGTCAAAAAGATTGTTTTAAAGAAATCATTGAAGAAGATATGAATGTTGCTATAGAAAAACAAGAAATGGGATTAGATTTGATTAGATATATGAGAAATTTGTTTAATCATCTTATGGGGACAGATATAATTGGAAATATGGCAGAAAAAGTTGATCTTCCCGAGGATTTATTATTTGTTTTGCAAAGTAGGAAAGAAAGAGATTTGGTTAGGGAAAGAATGAAAAGTCAAGGATAAGACTTTTTTTGTTATTTGACTGAATTTTATAAAAATAGTATAATGCATAAAGTTAGATAATATATGTTAGATATATTTTATATGTATTTTGAAAGAGGAATTTAGATGAAGAATAAAAAGAAAAATGTGTTATTGGTTATAACACTATTTACAATGATAATCTTAGTTTCTGGAGCAACTTATGCTTACTTTCAAGCGCAAACAGGACTAGGAGCCAGTGCCAACATCAACGTAACAGCAAATACAACTGATAGTTTAAAATTTGAAGTAGGCAAAGATTTAAGCATCAACATAACTCAACAAAACTTTGCTTTAGGAGTAGGTAATGTAAGTGATGTCACAACAGCTAAGGCAACACTTATAGCCAACAACAAAACCAATGTTGCAAGTTATAATTATTATTTATACTTGCAAATAAATAAGAATGAATTTGTTTATACAACCGAGGAACAAACCCCGGAAATATTATTACAAGTAACAAAACTTGATGGAACTGTTTTAAACAGCTTAGAAGGATTAAACTATGTGACCGTAGGTGATACGTCAGGATTTGATATCACAACTAAAGAAGGATTAATTACAATTGTCGATAATAAACTAATTGAAGTCTTGGAAAGTAATGCAGAACATAAAACGGAAGAAGAATGGCAAATAGGAATAGTGTTTGTCAATTTAGATACGAATCAACAAGAAAATACAGAAAAACAATTTAGTGCTCAATTAAAAATTCAGCAAGAAGGTTTACCAACAATAGCAGATGTATGTCAAAATGAAAATCTAGCAGAGTGTATCAAGGAAAACTATACATTAGATAGTTCAATTTATTATCACGATGAGACACTAGAAAATGGAGCAGGAGATAATTCCTATCGTTATGCAGGAGCTCATAATACAGTAAATAACTTTGTGTGCTTTGGAAGTGATATAGAAAATTGCCCAAATGATAACTTATACCGAATAATCGGAGTATTCGATAATCAAGTAAAGTTAATCAAATATGATTATGCGACGAAGGAACAACTAGGAACGCGTGCGGATTACTCTGAAGAAGTAACTCCAGATACAACATATTACAAAGGAAGTCAAAGTGAGCTAAGTACATACTATTATGATAATGTTGTGATGGATGGCACAGAAACTAATTGGACGACATCTAGATTAAATCTGATGAATTTAAATGGGACATACTTAGAAAGTCTTGGTACAACATGGACCGATAAAATAGCTATAACTTCGTGGAGTGTTGGGGGAATAAGTGATGATATAGTAGAGACGACTAATGCTAAGACAGTGTATGATTATGAGCTTGGAACCAATAAAATAGAAAAAACATATGATACCAAGATAGGGTTGATGTATGTTAGTGAATATTTCTATGGAGCCCTACCAACTCATTGGACGAAACCTGGGGCTGATAGTGATTCAACGAAAGATTATAGATCGGCTGTTAATGATAACTGGATGTATATGGGTTATTATGAATGGTCAATATCACCATCTACAGCTAGTTTAACTGCATTTAGCGTTCATAGGACTGGACATGTAGGTTCATACTATGTGGATACGAATCAAACTGTTAGGCCGACATTTAATCTCATACCAAATGTAATACTAGCAAGTGGAACAGGCACCAAGGCAGATCTTTACAGAATTTCGTGATAAATTTTAGAGAAGAAAATTCTCTTTTTTTTATAAATTACAAAATAAAAAAAGGAAATAAAGGATAAATAAGATATATTAATAATATAATGCTAGTTACATAAGGGGAAAAGATGATACGAAAGAGATGTTCATTCAGTTAAATATCAATGACTTTGATAGAGACTTTCAAAAAAGAGCAGAAGAATACTGTTATATGTATCAAAAAAATGTTTTAACTAAGAAGATAAGAGTAATAAATATATCCCTTGTCAAATTAAAGAAAGCATGGGATAATTTAGTTGCACTTAGTAAATTAGAGAAAATAATACTATTTATTAAAATGAGTCAAGGCAATGAAAATGAAATAAGAAAATTAGTAAAATGCTAGAATTTGATAAAGAAGTAGAAGATGAAAGAGAACGAAGACTAATTGAAAAGACGATAAGACTTGAAGGAAGAGAAGAGGAAAAGATAAAAACAGCCAAGAATTTACTTGCTTTACAAGTACCAATAAACATTATTGCTAAGGCAACTGAACTTAGTAAAAAAGTCATAAATACATTGATGTAAAGCAAAAAAAAGGTATTAATTGCCTGGAAATTTAATATAATAGTCTTGTAATTGAGGCTATTTTTTGGTAGAATTTAAAGTGCTATAAATGCGAAAAAATAAACATTGTTATGGATTGTTTATACTAGTGCCTTTTTGAAGGTGTATAAATTTAGAAATGACAAGAAGAAAAAACGAAGGAGGAGATTATTTATGGCAGTAGTTTCTATGAGTTATTTATTAGAAGCTGGAGTTCATTTTGGACATCAAACCAAAAGATGGAATCCAAAGATGAAAGAGTATATTTTTACTTCTAGGGATGATATTTATATTATTGACTTAGAAAAAACTAAAGCGTGTCTTGAAGTCGCTTATGAAGAAGTTAAGACAATAGCTGAAAATGGAGGAAAGTTCTTATTTGTTGGAACTCGTAAACAAGCAGGAGAAGTATGTGTAGAAGAAGCAACGAGAAGTAATTCTTATTATGTTACAGAACGTTGGTTAGGTGGAACGCTTACGAATTTTAGAACAATAAGAAGAAGAGTTAAACGTTTAGAAGAAATTGAAGAAATGGAAAAAAATGGAACGTTTGAATTGCTTCCTAAAAAAGAAGTTATTGGTCTTAAGAAAGAATATGAAAAACTAAATAAAGTTTTATGCGGAATTAGAGAAATGGTTAAATTGCCACAGGCGTTAATTATTGTAGATCCTAAAAAGGAATATAATGCAATTAAAGAAGCACGTAAACTTAATATACCAGTTTTTGGTGTGGTAGATACAAATTGTGACCCTGATGATGTAGATTATGTTATTCCTGGTAATGATGATGCTGTTCGTTCAGTTAAGGTTATGTTAGGAGTTTTAACAAATGCTATATGTGAAGCTAGCGGATTAGAGTTAGTTGATTATGTTACAGAAGATGATAAGACACTTAAGACTGAGGATTCTGTAAAAGAAGAAAAGATGGTTTCTAAAGAAGTCATTGAAGAAGTTAAAGAAATGAAAGAAATGGATGAACTAAGTGAAAAAACTTTAACAGAATTGAAGGCAATGGCTAAAGATAAAGGAATTAAAGGGTATTCAACTATGAAAAAAGATGAATTAGTTGATGCTTTAAAAGATTAAGGAGGATATTTATGGAAGTTACAGCAAGTATGGTTAAAGATTTAAGAGAATCTACTGGGGCAGGAATGATGGATTGCAAAAAAGCTTTGGCTGAATGCAATGGAAATATGGATGAGGCTGTTAATTGGCTTCGAGAAAAAGGAATTGCTAAAAGCGCTAAAAAAGAATCTCGTATTGCTGCGGAAGGTCTAGCTAATATTTATATAGCGGGCAATAAGGCTGTAATATTAGAAGTTAATAGTGAAACTGATTTTGTTAGTAAAAATGAAGAATTTAGAAATATGATTGATACGATTGGAAAAACTATATTAGATAGTAATGCTAAAAGTGTTGATGAAGCTAAAGAACTTTCTACTGATGAAGGTACTATTGGTGAGTTGATTATTAATAAAACAGCAAAAATTGGCGAAAAATTGTCTTTGAGAAGATTTGAAATTGTTGAAAAAAGCGATGATGAAAATTTTGGGTCTTATATTCATATGGGTGGTAAGATAGCTGCACTTACATTAATTAAAGGTGCAAGTGAAGATGCTGCAAAAGATGTGGCAATGCAAGCTGCTGCGATGAAACCATTGTATGTTTTTCCTAGTGAAGTTCCAGCAGATGTTATTGATAATGAAAAACAAGTACAAAAAGAACTAGCTATGAATGAAGGGAAACCTGCTGATATAGCTGAGAAAATGGTAGAAGGTAGAATTAAAAAATTCTATAAAGAAATTTGTTTAGCAGAACAAGCTTTCATTAAAGATGGAGATGTAACTGTTGAAAAATTTGTAACTAACAATGGTGGAGAATTAAAAAAAATGGTTCGTTATGAAGTTGGCGAAGGTATGGAAAAAAGAAATGAAAACTTTGCTGAAGAAGTAATGAATCAAGTGAAAGGTAATTAAAAAAATTCAAGTTTTACTTGAATTTTTTTTAGAATAATAATTGTTTACTTGCAAATCAATTTAATTGTTGTTATTATTTTAATGGTGGTAGAAATGATTATTGGTTCACATGTTAATTTTGGGAAGGAACAACTTCTGGGAGCTGTTAAACAAACTATTAGTTATGATGCAAATACATTTATGTTTTATACTGGAGCGCCGCAGAATTCGATTAGAAAAGAAATAAATGAAGATCTTACTAATGAGGCTTTTAAGCTGATGAAGGAAAATGGTATTGATTTAAAGAATGTAGTCTGTCATGCGCCTTATATTATTAATTTGGCTAATAAAGATAATGTAGATTCGTGGGATTTTTCAATTGATTTTTTGAAAAAAGAAATAATGAGAATTGAAAAGTTAGGTGTAGGGTTTATTGTTGTACATCCAGGTAATTATTTGAAATTAGATGTGAATGTGGCTTTACAAAATATAAGTGATGCTATTAATAAAATACTATGTGAAGATACTAATGTTATGTTTTTGTTAGAAACTATGGCTGGAAAAGGGACTGAATGTGGTAGAAATATGGAAGAAATAAAAACAATTTTGGATAAAGTTTTATTAAAAGATAAAGTTGGAGTTTGTATAGATACTTGTCATTTAAATGATTCTGGGGTAGATTTAAATAATTTTGAAGAGTATTTGGAAAAGTTTGATAAAATGATAGGATTAGATAAACTTAAATGTGTACATGTTAATGATAGTAAAAATGAATGTGGGTCACATAAAGATCGTCATGCAAATTTAGGGTATGGGACGATTGGTTTTGAGGTGTTGATGAATGTTGTTTATCATGAAAAATTAAAAAATGTCCCTAAGATTTTAGAGACACCTTGGATTTTGGAGTACCCTCCTTATAAATTAGAGATAGAAATGATTAAAAAAAGAAAGTTTAATTCGTCTTTAGAAGAAGATTTGAAAAAGTTATTTATAGAAACGAACTAAATCTTTGAAAATATTCTTTGTAAACTTGGTTTATTTTGGCAAAGTTTTCTTCGCTGTAGTGGTCTTTGTAACGATTGATGTCAAAGATACTAGGGTTTTTAATGATTTCTTGCCAATTTTTTTTGACAAAAAGATAAGTAAAGTTTAGTTCTTCTTCGCTTAAATGACAGTTTTTGCTAAGGGCAAAAGATTCAATATCTTCTTTTTTTAATTTGTTCATATATCTTTCTATAATATTATACATATAAAATCACCTATTATATTGTATGAAAAAATACTTTTTTGAAATACTATAAGTATGAAGAAAAATAAATATATGTTAATATTATTGGTATTGATGTTTTTTATAATTATAAGTGGGAAACTTATTTTTCTTAATGTGAGTAAACATGAGGAATATGTAGAATTATTGAGTAATAAAACAGAAATATATGTTTTGGGTTCTAGTGCTCCAAGAGGGAGGATTTTGGATCGAAATGGGAAGGTTTTAGTTGATAATGTAGGGGTTAATACTCTTTTTTATAATAAAATAAAAGGGATAAAGAGAAGTGAAGAATTAGTTATTGCTTTGCAACTTGCTAATATTATTACAATAAAAGAAGGAGATTTATTAGATTTAAAAGCGTATTGGTTGGCTTTAAATAATGATGGTAGAGATTTAATTACTGAGGAAGAATATGAATTAGTAGAGATGAGAAAATTAAAGGTGAGTGAATTAAAAAATAAAAAGTTAGAAAGAATTACTATGGATATGTTAAATGAGTTTGATTCTTATGATAGAAAAGCTGCTTATATTTATAGTTTGATGAATAATGGATATATGTATCAAAAAAAAGAGATTATTAAAGATATTTCAATGGAAGAATATGCGATGGTGATGGAGAGTAATATTCCAGGAATTACAGGAGAAGTAACTTGGCAGAGAGTTTATAATTATCCAGATACGTTAAGAAGTATTATGGGGAATATTAATAATATTCCTAAGGAAGAAAAGGATAGTTATTTAAATATGGGATATGAACTTACAGATGTTGTGGGAATTAGTTTTTTAGAACGGGAATATGAAGAGTATTTGCAGGGGCAAAAGGCTAAGTATCTTGTAAATAATGATTATACTTTAACGCTTGTTCATGAGGCTCGTAAAGGGTATGATTTGGTATTATCTATAGATATTGATATGCAATTGAAAGTTGATCAAATTATAAAGGATAAGATATTGCTTGGAAAGAGTAAGAGTAATACTGAATATTATAGAGATAGTTATGCGATTGTTAGTAATCCTTTGACAGGAGAGATTATGGCTATTTCAGGTCAAAGATATAATGATGATAAAACTTTTAGTGATATTACTTCTAATATTATTAGTTCTTCTTATACTATTGGGTCAGCGGTTAAGGGAGCAACTATTGCTGTTGGGTATAAAAATAATTTGATTGATATTGGAGAGGTTATGAATGATAGTTGTGTTAAGCTTCATTTAGTGCCAGAGAAATGTTCTCATAAAAAGTTGGGGAAGGTTGATGATACAAAGGCTTTAGCCCTTTCTTCTAACTATTATCAATATATGATTGCGATGAGATTAGTAGGAAAAAAATATACTCCTAATATGGTTTTGGGAGCTAGTAAAGAACATTTTGATATTTATAGAGAGACTTTGAGTAATTTTGGTTTGGGAGCTTTAACAGGAATTGATTTGCCGGGAGAACAAAAGGGGATTTTAGGAAGTGTGGTAGCGGATGATTTGTTGCTTAACCTAGCAATTGGACAATATGATACTTATACGCCGATTGAAATGGTTCAATATATTAATAGTATTGCTAGTAAAAATAGGCTTAAACCAGCTTTGATGAAGTCAATTATGGATAAAGATAATGTGATTGTTCAAAATACATATGAACCTTTAAATGAAGTGGATTTAGATGATATTTATTTAGATAGAATTAGACTGGGAATGCAGAAGGTTCTTAAAGAAGGAACAGGAAGAGGTTTTACTGCACAGAAGTTAAATGCAGTTGGGAAAACAGGGACAAGTGAGTCTTTTTATGATAGTGATAATGATGGTAAGGCTGATGTAGCGACGATTACATCTACTTTTGCAGGGTATTTTCCAAGTGATAATCCTAAGTTTAGTATTGTTGTCATAACGCCAAATATTTCGCATAAAAATGGTAAAGATGGGTCAATGTACTATGGTGCAAGCAAAATAACCCGAGATATCACTGATTTTCTCTTTGAAAATTATTAAAAGTTTGATATAATGGTAGAGAAATTGTTAGTGAGGAGGCATATTATGGCAAAAAAAGAAAATCGTAGTGAAGTTACGATGAGATGTACTGTCTGTGGTTATGAAAGAAGACCAGTAGATAAGAATAAGAAAAATACTCCAGACCGTCTTGAAATAAATGGTTATTGTAAAAAATGTAGAAAGACTGTTGCTTTTAAAGAAAAGAAATAAAAGTAATGGAGAAAGGTAGACTTTTGATATGGATATAAATATTAATGATATTAAAAATGGAATGACGATTATTATCGATGGTAATCTTTGTTCAATTGTAGAGTTTCAACATGTTAAACCAGGTAAAGGTCCAGCTTTTGTACGTATTAAACTTAAAAATCTTAGAACTGGGTCAATTGTAGAAAATACTTATAATACAAATTTGAAAGTGACTAAGGCTCATATTAATAAAGTTAAAGCAGGTTATCTTTATGCAAATGGAGATAATTATGTGTTTATGAATAATGAAACTTTTGAACAAATGGAAATTTCTTCTTCTATATTAGGTGATTCTTTAAATTTTATTAAAGAAGGTTTAGAAATTGATATCGATTATTATGAAGGAGAAATTATTGGAATTACACTTCCAGAGAAGATTGAATTTGAAGTTATAGAAACAGAACCTGCGGTTAAAGGAAATACAACTAACAATGCACAAAAAGATGCAAAGATTGAAACGGGGTATGTTGTAAAAGTTCCTTTGTTTATTAATACTGGAGAAAAGATAATTATTTCAACAAAAGATGGAAAATATTCGAGTAGAGCATAATAAAATATTGTCGAAGAATGTCAATTTACATTTATAGAAAAATAATTTTGTGAAATTCAAAGAAAGGTATTGACCTTTTTTTTTTTTTTTTAATAAAATGGGGGTATGTTAAGAGGCTAACATATTACGTGAAAGTGTCAATTTACACTTGGAAAGATGGAGTTTGCTCAATGAGGACTGATAAGAAAATAGTTGTTATGGCTTTTTTAGGCTTTTTTGTTGTTC
>CAMNRN010000012.1 GCA_946553095.1 uncultured Mycoplasmatota bacterium | reverse complement strand
TAGTTATTCCAATCTCCAAATTTTCCTATTTTTTTAGAAAATACCTAAACTCAAATTCTTTATAAATGTGGACAAAGTAGTTTATCCATGATACGATTAATAAAGAAATAGGCGGTGGGTTTATGAAAGTTTTTTTAGGATTTGATCATAAAGGTTTACTTATCAAAGATTGTGTATTAGATGCGCTTAGAAAAATGGATGTCGATTTTGAAATATCAAGTATTATTAATAATTCCGATGATGATTATATAGATTTTGCAGAAGATGTTTGTAGTTGTGTTTTGAAAACTCCAAATTCATTTGGAATTTTAGTTTGTGGAACAGGAATTGGGATGTCTATTGGTGCTAATAAAATTAAAGGAATTTATTGTGCTAAAGTAGATGATTGTGATGATGCTTATTATGCGAGGCTTCATAATGATGCAAATGTTTTAGCTATGGGAATAAAACATGAAATAGAAGAAATTGTTCAAATTATTGAGACGTTTTTAAATACATCGACATCTATGGATAAAAGATATAAAAATAGAAGAGATAAGGTTATTAAATTGGAAACTGGTGAATAAGATGAATTATACCGTTATTTTGTATATTGTTTTTATTTTTATTGCTGCTTATGGTATATCTGGTATTAATTTTAATGGTTTTTTTAAAAAAGATAAGGAAAAAGAAGCAAAAGTGTTGGTTATTCTTTTGAGTTTTGCATTAGGATATTTGTTAACACAGTTCGTAATTCAATTTTTGAGTTTAACGCAAATTGTTTGATGGGAGGATAATTTGAAAAATAAATATTTAATTTATATTGTTTTGGTTTTAGCGGTTGTTGCTGTTTTTAGTAGTCGAAGTAATTCGGCTACTTTTTATGATGAGGATAGTGATCAAACAATTGTAAGTGTTTATGATCCGGAGACAGAAAACGTAAGTAGTCTGGATTTAGAGGAGTATGTAATCGGAGTCGTTGCAGCTGAGATGCCTGCTTCTTTTCATGAAGAAGCGTTAAAAGCCCAAGCTATTGCAGCGCGGACTTATGCTTTATATAAGATGAAACATGCGACTAAAGATTATGATGTAATTGCTGACGTTTCAAATCAAGCATATATAAATGAGGATAAGATGAAAGAGAAGTGGAAGGATGAATTTAGTATTTATTATAAAAAGATAAAAGAGGCTGTTTTAGATACTAAAGATGTTGTTATGACTTATGATGGTGAAGTTATTATTTCTTATTATTTTGCAATGAGTAATGGAAATACTGAGGATGTCTCGTCTGTGTTTGGCGAGAATAAGGATTATCTTAAAAGCGTTGATTCTTCTTGGGATAAATCTGTTAATAACTATGAAGTTATCAACACTTTCTTAAAAAAAGATTTTTGTAATAAATTAGGAATTGATGGAGATATAGTTGTTAATACTATTAAAAGAACTAATACTGGGAGAGTGGAAACGATTGTTATTAATGGGAAATCATTTAAGGGAACAAGTTTTCGTCAATTACTGGGATTAAGGTCGACAGATTTTGACATTTATATTAAAGATAATGTCAAGATTACGACAAGGGGTTATGGTCATGGGGTTGGAATGAGTCAATATGGAGCCAATGCGATGGCGAGGTTGGGCAATACTTATGAAGAAATATTAAAATATTATTATCAAAATGTAAGTTTAGAAAAAGTTAATGTATAAAAGAATAGTTTTGAACCATACTTTAAGTAGGATGGTGAATTATGAAAAAAAGAAAGTTAAAAAAATTTGTTTTGCCGACTGTATATGTAATGGTTATGGCAGTATTGTTCGTTAGTATCTCATTTTTAGGAAGTTCTTTAAAAGGAAAGGTTCAATACGATAATTTTTCTGTTGATGCGATAAAAGACAATGTAACTCCAGTTATTTCTACTCCAGATAATGAAGAGAAACCAAATGCTGATGCTGCCTTCTTAAAAATTGTCAAACCTTTTACAAGTGAGAAAGTTGTTGTAAGTAAGTCTTTTTATGATATGAAAGATGATGAAACTAAACAACAACAATCATTAGTTTATTATGAAAAAACTTATCTCCAAAATAGTGGAATTTTATATGCTGCGGATGAAGCTTTTGAAGTTCAGGCTGTGATGGATGGAACAGTTACTAATGTTAAAGATGATGAAATATTAGGTAAAGTTATTGAAATAACACATAATACAAATTTAAAAACCGTTTATTATAGCTTAAGTGAAGTCAATCTGAAAAAAGATGATGCTGTAAAGGGTGGTACTGTAATTGGTAAAAGTGGTGATAATAATTTAGCTGGCGAAAAGGAAAATTGCTTGTTATTTGAAGTATATTATAATGGAAAAGCAATGGATCCGGAAGATTTTTATAATACAGACGTAAAAGAATTACAATAAGTATAAAATTGACCCCTTAATAATAGGTTTTATTAAGGGGTTCGATATTTTGATCAGTTTGAGAAAAAGAGTTTTGATGGAAGCAAATTATATGATTCTTAATAATGCAACAATTAGAGAAATTGGAAAATATTTTCATGTTGGTAAAAGTACAGTACATAAAGATTTAAATGATAGATTAAAACAATACGATGTTTGTTTATATCAGAAAGTACAATTAATAATAAAAGAACATTTAGAAAAAAGACATTTAAAAGGGGGGGAGATGACAAAATTTAAATATAAGAAAACGGGTGATTTATGATGAAAAAACAAGTTTTATATTTGACGGATAATTGGATATATTTTTATAATTATAAAGTTGAAAAGAAATATAAGGCATCACTTCCTAAGGGAATTGTAAAAAATGGAAAAATTGCTGATATAGAAAAATTTATAATAAAATACGAAACTATTTTAAAAGAAAATCATTTAAATGGAAGTATTTTGGGAGATAAATTATTAATATTTGTTCATATGAAATATACTAAAGCAGATATAGCTTTGTTGAAAAGTGTTTTTGAGAAAATGAATTATCGGGATATAAGAGTTGTTTATGAAGATAAGTTTTATGATTTAAATAATGATAACGTTTGGATAAATTATAATGAGGGGTATTTACTTCTTTCTTATATGAATGAAGCAAGCAGAATAAAGAGTTTTCTGATTGAAGAAAATTTTTTTGATGAAGAAAGGGAAATGTATGAGTTTATAAAGAGAAAAGTTGGGGTTAGAGATATTTATGTTATAGGTAACAATAAAAAAATTGATAAATTTTATAAAGAATTTGAACTGCTTTTTAAAAATAATACTTATATATTTACGGATAGTGAAACGTATTTGTTAAATCACCTAATAAATGATTAAAAACATTGTTTTGTCTTTAAAATAAAGCTTTTTTATATTATAATTTAGATATGATAAAAATATTATATATAGGTAGTGATGAAGGTAGTTTTAGAGTTGTTAAAAAAGTAGTATGTGAATTAGAATTTTTGTATGAAGAGTCTTTTTTGTTGGAAAAATATAGTTGTATAAATTCTCAAGTTTTAAAAGAAGTAAAGAATATTGATTGTAGAAAAATTTATATTGTTGATATAGAACGAGTAGCAGAAAAGAAATATTATCAGTTTGTTAAATATATTCGAGAGTGTGATTGGAATAATGAAATTCTTTTAATAAGAGATGGTAGTTTTATATTAGAGAAAAGATGGCAATATTTGAGTAATATTTTTTCTATTATTGATCGTGGTGATGGTTATCATGTACTTAGAGAAAAATTACAATTGATATGTAGACATAAAGCTTATGATAAAGTCTTTAATTTTCATAATAGAGATATAAATTTAAATATTTATTTTGAAAAAATATTATATGTTTATCGAGATACTGGTCAAAGGAAGATTGTTATAGTGACAGATAATAATATTTATACTTTAAATATGGGACTTAAAGAGGCAATGCAAATGCTTGATGAAAGATTTAAACAAGTGTATCGTGCTTGTTTTGTAAATACTATGAGAACTGAAAAGCTCGATTGGAATCAAAATTGTTTTACATTGGATACAGGAGAAAAAGTTGAGTTTTTATCTAAGCATTATAAAGATGATTTTGGAGAATAAAATATTTTAGACATTTTAAAGATAGTTTTAGACAGTATTTTGTATATTGTCTTTTTTTCGTGTTATAGTATTATTATCACGGTTTTTGTCGGATTTTGTTTGATGATTTTTGTTGCAGAGGGCAGTGAATCGTGTTAAATTAAAAGTGTAGAAGGGAGTGTGTGTTAGTTTGCGTGGAAAAGTCAAATGGTTTAATAATGAAAAAGGCTATGGCTTTATTGAATATGATCAGCTTTCAGATATCTTTGTTCATTATTCAGCTATAATTAAAGATGGTTTTAAAACGTTAAGTGAAGGTAGTACTGTTGACTTTAAATTGATTGAAACTTCTAAGGGTTTACAAGCAGTTGATGTCGTAGAAGAACAAATGACTACTATGCAGTAGTTTTTTTCATGCAAATTTGTTATAATGGGGTTAGAGGAGAGTGATAAAATGAAAATCACAATTCGTGGTGATAAAGTAACCATCACAAAATCTATAAAGGAGTATATTACAGATAAATTGTCAAAATTAGATAAGTATTTTGATAATTTAAAAAACGAATGTAAAGTAATTGTACGGGTTAGAAATAATGCTCAAATTATTGAAGTTACTGTGCCTACAAGTCGTTTCACTTTAAGAGCTGAGGAAGCTCATCAAGATTTGTATGCTGCGGTAGATTTGGTTGTAGACAAGTTAGAAAGACAAATAAGAAAAAATAAAACAAGATTAAATAATAAATATAAAAATTTGCCTCAGTTTGAAATGAATATGGATTTTGATGTTAATGAAGAGGAAATTCTAGAAAGTGAAATCGTGCGAAGAAAAGATATCGATATGAAACCAATGGATGAAGAAGAAGCAATGCTACAAATAGAGTTGCTGAATCATGATTTCTTCGTTTTTAAAAATATTGATGAAGATTGTGTTTCTGTACTGTATAAAAGAAAAGATGGGAAGTACGGGATTATTAACGTTAAATAAGAGCGAAAGCTCTTTTATTTTGCTAAATTTAGGCCTTTAGGAAAATATGTGAAGGAGAATGTATATGAATAAAAAAATTATAATGACTGCGTTAGGGTTAGTTGCTCCAGTTATAATGGGACTTTTTGGATGATGTACCAAGCTATTTCTAAAGTTTGACCAACAAATTCTTTTGTTTTCACATCATAATACTTAGTTATTAAAATTTAAATGATTTAAGTATTAAAGAAGAAACAGAAAATTATTCACTTGTTCGTTTGGATGGTAAAATTTATTTAACGAAAAGATTTAAAGAAAGTAATGATAGAGCTTATAAAAAATGTGTTGATGAAAAAAGCTATGGCGTTACTGTTAATAATGATGTTCAAGATTATAAGGAATTTGATGGAGAATATAGGTATGGAAAGAATATTCCAGAAATGGCTGTTATTCCTTTGTCTTCCTTAGTTACAACAAAATATCCAACTAGTGATCAAATAGAGTTTTTTAGTAATAATTCTTTAGAGTTACATCGATTGGTAGAAAATCATGTTTTTTATGGTTCTGAAAAGTTTGTGGAGTTTTTTAAGTATTATTTTTTTGTTGATGATGATTATAGATTAATAAAGAGTCAATCAAATCCTGTACATAGAATATCTTGGCTTAAAAAAACAATTGTGTAGATAAAAACGGAAAAGAAAAAGTTTTTTGGGAAATTATATTTCTGAAAATAGTATGGATTATGGAAGTTGTTTATTTTATGATGTTGCAACAAGTCGTATTATTAATTTAGCGACAGGAAATGAAATGTGGTATGAAGTTACAAAAAATAAGAAATATATCAAGGAAGAAAAATTTTCAATTGCTGAGATTTTGGAGATTTTAAATCTTAATGGTGTTGATGTAAAAGCGGAATATGTAACTGGTGAAAAGTTTGTTTTTGATGGAACCCCAATTGAAGTCGAATATACAGACACTGTAATGCCAGAAGCTAGTGATGAAAAAGATTTGGAAGAATCTAATTTGTCAGATTTAAAGGAAGATAGATCTGATAAAGTAGAAGCGGTTGGTATCGAAGAATTTCTAGCAAGTGATATTATAGTTTATTCTCCGCTTGATAGAACTGTTGGTTTAGAAAAAAGTTATTTCATGGTACCTATTATGGATGACCTTGTGACTTCTTTACACTACGTGGATGTATTAGGAACTGGGGATTTGTTTGTATCAGAGGATTTTTTATCTGCTTCTTTTTGGGACTGTGTTAAATATATTATATCACCACCAGATAGTTCTTTTTCAATTAGTTCAATTAATGATTATTTAATGGAGATGGGGTTATCAGAATATATTCAGGATAGATATTCTAAAGATGATTTGATTAAGATTGGAAAGATAATGGAATGTGCTTCAGAATATAATGCAAGTGATGTTTATGTTTTAGATAGTAGTTTGATGGATGTTGATTTAGATTCTTCTTCAGTTGATGATTATTATTTTTTAGTAGATAATAAAGCTATTTCTAGTAGTTATTCATATTTTGATGAAAAATATCAAGATGTAAATAATATATTTGGTAGTTGCTATTTTGAAGATAAATATACTTATTGTTGTGATAATGTTTGTATGACTTCTAAAGATGATGGTAGTATACCAGATCAAATTGGTAGAGAAGACTTAAAACAAGAAAGATATTCTTGGGCAGAGATTCAACAAATAAGTAATCGTGTAATGAAAAAAGGGGTTACATTGATTCGAACTCCAAAGTAAATTTTTGTTTAAAGATAAAGATGTAAAATTCTTTGTCTTTTTTGTACCTCATGTTATAATAAATGGTGAAGGGAATGAATTATTATGGGATTTTTAAGAAAAATTTTTGATAGTGAATATAAAGAATTAAGCCGTTTTGAAAAATTGGCGCAAGAAATAGAAGCATTAGAACCTGAAATGCAGGCTTTGAGCGACGAAGAACTTAAGAATAAAACTGGTGAATTTAGAGCAAAATTAGATCAAGGAGCAACGATAGAAGATTTAGTTGTTCCAGCTTTTGCTGTGGCGCGTGAGGCGGCGTTTCGAGCAATAGGTGAAAAGCCATTTCATGTGCAAATTTTAGGGGGATTAGCAATTCATTACGGAAATATAGCTGAGATGAAAACTGGAGAAGGTAAAACTTTAACGACTGTTTTACCAGCTTATTTAAATGCTTTGGAAGGAAAAGGTGTTCATGTTGTTACAACAAATGAGTATCTTTCAAGTCGTAATGCAGAATGGATGGGACCTATTTATGAAAGTTTAGGTTTATCTGTGGGAGTTAATCTAAGGGAGATGTCTCCGAAGGAAAAACAAACTGCTTATAATGCTGATATTACATATTCGACGAATAATGAAATAGGTTTTGACTATTTGCGAGATAATATGGTTGTTCGTAAAGAAGAAAGAGTACAAAGACCACTTAATTTTTGTATTATCGATGAGGTCGATTCTATTTTAATTGATGAAGCTCGTACCCCACTTATTATTAGTGGTGGAAGATTTAATTCTAATAATTTGTATATTGAAGCGGATAAAACAGTAAAGAAATTAAAAGAAGATGAAGATTATACTGTAGATTTAAAAACTAAAAATGTTTCTTTAACTGAAGCTGGTAGTAAAAAAGTTGAAGGACTTTTAAATATAAAAAATTTATATGATTTGGATAATACAGTTTTGGTGCACCATTTAAATCAAGCTTTAAAAGCTAATTATGGATTTAAGAAAGATGTCGATTATGTTGTTTCTGATGATGCAATTATTATCGTCGATCAGTTTACTGGTAGATTAATGCAAGGTAGACAATTTAGTGAAGGTTTGCATCAAGCAATTGAAGCTAAAGAGGGAGTTACGATTAATACAGAAACGAAAACTATGGCGACAATCACATTCCAAAACTTGTTTAGAATGTATAATAAACTATCTGGTATGACAGGGACAGCCAAAACTGAAGAAGAAGAATTTAGAAATATCTATAATATGTATGTTATTTGTATTCCGACAAATAAACCAGTGGCTCGAGATGATTTGGCTGATTTAGTTTATTCAAATGAAAATGGTAAGTATAAAGCTATTATTAATACAGTTAAACTTATTCATGAAGAAGGAAGACCAATTCTTATTGGGACTATTTCTGTTGAATCTAATGAGCATTTAAGTAAGTTACTTTCTAAAGCTGGACTTAAACATGAAGTGCTCAATGCTAAGAATCACGAACGAGAAGCAGAAATTATTGCTAAAGCAGGTGAAAAAGGAGCTATTACACTAGCTACAAATATGGCTGGTCGTGGAACCGATATTAAACTTGGTGAAGGAGTTCGAGAATTAGGTGGACTTTTTGTTATTGGAACGGAAAGACATGAGTCACGTCGTATTGATAATCAGTTGCGTGGTCGAGCTGGTCGTCAAGGGGATCCTGGTACGAGTCAATTCTTTGTTTCTTTTGAAGATGATTTAATGAAACGTTTTGGAGCAGAAAGAATTAAAGCGATGCTTCAAGGTGCTGGTCTTACAGATGATCAATCTATACGGTCAAAAGCTTTAACTCGTAGTATTGAAACTGCACAAAAAAAGGTTGAAGGAAACAATTATGATATAAGAAAGAGTTTACTCGATTACGATAATGTCTTAAATGAACAACGAGAAATTGTTTACAATAGACGAAATGAAATACTTGATGAAGAAAGCATCCATGACAGAATTGTGGAAACATTTAAAAACACAATTACAGACTTGATTGATGGGCATATTCCTCCGGAAAATTATTTGACTGATGAGGATTTGACAGATATTGTTGAATATGTTAATACTAATTTTTTAAAAGGACAAAATTTAACTGTTGAGGAAGTTAAAGATTTAAAATCTGATGAAGTAACTAATCACATTTTTGATTTGGTTTTACAAGATTATGAAAAGAAAATGATTTCTTCTCCACTTATGAATGAGTTTGAAAAAGCTATTTCTTTACGAGTAATCGATTCAAATTGGGTAGAACATATGAGTGCAATGGAACATTTGAAAGAAGGTATCGGTCTTCGCGGTTATGGACAAGTTAATCCTGTTCAAGCTTATACTATGGAAGGTTTTGAAATGTTTGACAAACTTTTGGCGAAGGTTGATAATGATACAGCACTTTTCTTGCTTAAAGCTGAGATTCGTCAAAATATAGAAAGAAAACAAACTTTGGAAGGCCATGCTAATGATGGAAAAGAAAAAGTAAAATCTCAACCAAAAGTAAAAGGTAATAAAATTGGAAGAAACGATCTTTGTCCTTGTGGTAGCGGGAAAAAGTACAAGCAATGTTGCGGGAAATGACCGTAAAATAAGGATTTCCGAGGAATTTGATAAAATTAGAAGTGGTAGCGAAATTCTTATTTGTTCCCATAAATTAAATAAAAATAACTAAAACACTTATAAATAAAGGAGTGTTAACATAGATAAAATGTTAACATTCCTTTTTGTTTTAGTAACAACTAATCAAAAAATGAAAGGGAGATGATAAAAATGATTAGTATTCAAAAAAGGGGAAAGGTGTATCAATATCGCTTTGAAGCTGCAAAAGTTAATGGAAAAAGAAAGTGGATTTCAAAATCTGGATTTAAAACTAAAAATGCAGCATTTACTGCAGGTCAAAGAGCATATGAAGAATATCAAAACGGAGGTTGTAAAACAGAGGCGTATATGTCGTATGGAGATTATTTAGACTATTGGCTAGATAATTATTGCAAAGTAAATTTAAAATATAGAACAATAGAAGAGTATTCAGTTATTGTTAATAAGTATTTAAAGATTTATTTAGGTCATTATAGACTTAATGCAATTACTAGTTATCAATTAAATAAATATTTAATAGATGTATGTAGAAGATATGATTATTCTTATGGATATCTAAAAAATTTCGTAAAAGTAATAAAATGTTCGTTTAGAGTAGCAACGGATATATTTGGATTTATTAATTATAATCCAGCAATAACTATAAGTTTGCCACACGTAGAACAATTAAAAAAAAGACTATAAGGCATATTTATACTCAAGATGAAATTGATATGATTTTAAAGAGATTTAAAAATAATAAAACCTTTACCTGTGCATTTTTAGTTGCATGTTTTACAGGAATGAGAACTGGCGAAGTTTGTGCATTAACTTGGGATAATATTGATCTAGAAAAGAGAATAATTAGTATAGAGCATAATGTTTATAGTAAAGTTAAAGATGAAAAAGGAAAATGGTTTTTGGGAACAACCAAAACAATAAATGGACTAAGAAAAGTATATATTTGTGATACTTTATTAGTAGCTCTAACGAATTATAAAAAGAAACAAGAAGATTTTAAAAAGTTATATGGTAAAAGGTATCATTATTATCATTTGGAAGAAGTTAAAAATAAATATGGAAAAACAATAGAATATAGAATTGTTGAAACAGTTAGAAAATCTAAATTATTGGAAAACCTTGATTTAGTCTTTAGAAAAGAAAATGGTGTTTATAGTGGAACGGATATTGTGAAATATCCATATAAAGTTGTTCACACAGAATTAGGAATAGAAAACTGTAGATTTTATGATTTACGGGGAAGTTATGCAACAAAGAGTTTAAGAAATGGTGTAGAAATTAGAGATGTAGCTGACATTTTAGGACATAGTAAGATAGAAGCTACTGAGAATTATTATGTATCTACAACTGAAGAAACAATAAAGACGCAAGTGAAAAATTTGAGCAAATGGTTAAATCAGATGTTATAGATGAAATTATAAAATATGAATAAAAATTAGTCTTATGCAGTTGACTAAAACTACCGATAACGGTATAATGATATATAGAGGTGAAGCGTTATGGAATTTATGACTACTAAAGAAGCTGTAAAAAAATGGAATATTAGTGAAAGAAGAATAAGGCAATTATTACAAGATGGCAGGATTGAAGGTGCTGTTAAAAACGGTAATAGTTGGAACATACCGATTGATGCAATAAAACCTGTGGATAAGCGAGTTATAAAATCAGATTCTATAGAATTTATTATTGATTTAGAGGATAATTATTTTAATGAAGTTGATCAATTAAAGAGAGAATTAGATAATAAAAGACCAATTCCAAAAGAAACTTTAAGATCATTAGAAGAATCGATTAATCTTGAATGGACATATAACAGTAATGGTATAGAAGGTAACACTTTGACACTTAGAGAAACACAAGTAGTGCTGGAAGGAATTACCGTTGGGGGAAAATCAATAAAAGAGCATTTGGAGGCTATTAATCATGAAAAGGCTATTTTATATTTAAACGATTTGGTAAAAGAGAACAATCCAATTACTGAGTGGAATATTAAAAGTATTCATCAATTAGTTTTAAAAGATATTGATGATGAAAATGCCGGAAGATATAGAAGAGAAAATGTTACTATAAATGGTGCAATTCATATTCCACCTGATTATTTGAAAGTTCCAGAATTAATGGAAAAGTTAGTTTTAAATTATCAAAATTGGAATGATTTTCATTCAATTATTCAAGCAGCTTTATTACATGGTGAATTAGTTAAAATTCATCCATTTGTAGATGGAAATGGCAGAACATCAAGGTTACTTATGAATTTAGATTTAATGAATCATGGGTATAATACAGTAATAATTAAAAAAGAGGATAGATTAGCATATTATGAGGTATTAGATAAAGCTCATACAACTAGTGATTATACAGATTTTGTTAAATTAATAACTAGGTTGGAAATAGAGATGTTAAAGAAATATTTAGAATTATTATAATATTTATATGGAGGAAAAATGTCAATCAAAAGATTAACGATTAAAGGATTAAGGGGATTCTCAGAAAAAACTAATATACATTTTGCCATTCCAGATAATATAAACCCTGGGAGTGGCTTAACGGTAATGGTTGGTCCTAATAATAGTGGAAAATCAACAGTAATAGAAGCAGTACATTTATTATCATCTAATTTAGACATTATTCCAGTTTCTTCAAGAAATATTAAAACAAATGGAAAAGTCTTAATTGAAGCAGAAGATATAATCGGAAATGTCTCTACTTTGCAGTCTACGGATAATAATGGTGCTTTTATTCAAAGAAAATATAATGGAGAAAATATTAACAATTTTTATAATCAGATGAATACGTTTATTCTTTCAAGTAAAAGAAATTTTTCATCCACTTTTAGTAATGGTGGAGCACAAAATCGCGAAAATTATAAAGGGAATATAAGTAACTCTGATTATAGGGGCGAGAATAATATTAATAATAATTTTGGAGGAAGATTATTAGAAATATATAATAGAAGAAAAGTTTTTGATGAATGTTTAGAAAAAGTATTATCACCTTTGCCAAATTGGACAATTGAATCAATAAATAGTAGTAATTTATATTTGGAATTTTCTTTCGATGAAGTAAAACATAGTAGCAATGGTGCAGGGGATGGGTATATAAATATTTTTAATATTGTTGATGCCTTATATGATTCCTCAGAAAATAACGTGATTTTAATAGACGAGCCTGAGATATCACTACATCCAGATTTACAAAGAAAACTATTTTCTTTATTAGTTGAATATTCAAAAGATAAACAAATCATAGTTAGTACACATTCTCCATATTTTGTTGATTGGAAACTATTTTCAGATAAAGCAAAAATAATAAGGTTAAGAAAAGAAAAGGATTCTCTTCAATTATATGAGCTTAGTGAAGATACACGAAAAGATATAAAAGGAATAATAACAGATTATCAAAAACCACATATCCTTTCTTTAAATGCTAATGAAATATTTTTTCTTAACGATAATGTTATTTTAACAGAGGGACAAGATGATGTATTGTGCTATAAAGAGATATTTGAAAAATATGATTTTCATCCGAAGGCTTCTTTCTTTGGCTGGGGAGCTGGTGGTGCTCAAAGAGTAAAGCCAATATTAAATATTTTAAAAGATTTAGGATATAAAAAAGTTTTTACAATTTTAGATAATGATCAACAGGATATTATAGCCGATTTGAAAAAGGAATATAAAAGTTATGAATTTTTTGCAATAGCTGTTAATGACGTTAGGAATAAAGTTAGAGATAAAAAAATTGATAGTCTTATTAAAGAAATAAATAAAATAGACTTTGATGAAAAAATAAAAAGTAATATAATAGATTTAATAAATAATAAATTTGAGAATAAAATCGGTTTAATAAAAAGCATGTCAACTTATGAAATAAATCAAGAATATGAATATAACATTATCGAATTAATAGATTTTATCAAAAACTATTTTGATGATAATAATCCTGTAATAGAAGTGGGTGATGATAAAAATATTATTAATAGTGAATATAAATTAGATGAAGAAAAAATAGCACGAAAGTTAATGGATAAATGGATAAGTGATAAGAAAATATATGATCATATTCAAAAAAAATATAAAAGATTTGAATTTCATTATGGTGATGGCGGTGAGTTGAGCTTCAAAAAAATTAATGAAAAAGAATTTTATGTTATACTGGAGCAAATGGAAGGTATATCTGAAAAGCATCAAATTACAATGCAGTATCATCTTATAGTAAACATTAAAAGTAGTGTTGTTAAGTTAAAAAAGAAAAGTATAATTTCTAATACTTTGCCACAAGGCAGAATTGATAAACTTATAAACAAAATTTTTGAGATGATAAATTTCATTTGATATATTTAATTTAAAAAAACAGTGTTTTACATAAATTAATTGAAGCTATTGAATAAATAATGGATATTAAGTATAATAAAATAGGATTTAGTGAACGAATGAGCACAATGTTCCCATTTTGTTCCCATTGGATGAAATATTTATAGTAATCATAGTACTATAAATACCATAAATATCTGATATTTCGGAACCACTTTTCCATTGAAATACCAATAATTCCAGTAATACCATAAATACTATAAATACTGGATTTGGTAGAACATGTGGAAGTGGTAAAAAGTACAAACAATGTTGTGGAAAGTAAGAAAAAATAAGGGATGTTAACAAATTTTTAGTGTTGACATCTCTTTTTTAGAAAGGATTAAATAACAATAATAAAGGATTATTGAAAGTATTTCAAAATAACATCACATATGGAAAATTAGCAAAAAAATATAATTATTCATATATGTAAAAATTTTTTTCGGGAGATATTCATTCTATATCCCAAATAAGCAAGCTTATTCCTTTTGCATCAAAAGGAGATGATGATTACTATGATATAAATTTTCAATGTATATTATCTTTATTACGATATTTTTTAATTATAATTAGTGAATATAATATCAAAGTAAAATTAAATTTAGAAGAAATTAATTCGATAGATTTTATTGAAATTAAGGATGAAAATAATTAACTTACTAGCAAAAAGTAAGTTTTTTTTATGCTAATAGTAAGAAAGAATGGTAAAAATGATTAATATTAGAAAAAGAGAAAGTAAATACCAATATGTATTTGAGGCGGGAAAAGTTAATGGTAAAAGAAAGCAAATTACGAAATGTGGCTTTAAAACAAAAAGATAGGCTTTAATTGTGGGAGAAAAGGCATATATGAAATTTATAAATGGAGGGATTAAAGAAGAGACTAATATGTCTTATGTAGATTATCTAGATTATTGGGTGAAAGAATATTATGAAATAAATTTTAAATATTCAACAGCTAAAAGATACAAAGAAACTTTTGGAGTAATAAAAAATGAATTAGGAATTGAAAATTGTAGATTTTATGATTTAAGAGGAAGTTTTGCAACACGATCTTTAAGGAGTGGAGTAGAAATAAAAGATGTTGTTAATAATTTAGGGCATAAAAGAATAGAAACAATCGAAAATTATTACATTTTTAGTTCAATCGAAAATTTAAAGAATGTTACTGAAACTTTTGAAAAAAATTTTCGAATTTTAGATGATGACATTTACTTTCATAAGGAAAAATGATAAAATATCCTTGTGAAAGGAAAAACAAAAATGGATTATAAAGAAAAAATTTTAAAAATGGCAGCAGATAATAATGGATATATTACTGCAAAAGATGTCGTAAATAAAGGCATTCCTAAAATTTATTTAACTAATTTAGTTAAAGAAAGAAAACTTGTTAGGATAAGTAGAGGATTTTATATGTTAGTGGATTGTTTCGAAGATGATTATTATAAAATTCAACTGTCTAATTCTGATGCTGTATTTTCTTTAGAAACAGCTTTATATTTATACAATTATTCTAATAGAGTTCCACCCAAATATTATGTATCTGTTCCATCAAATTATGGTGGAAATCTTTTGAAAAATAAAAATGTTCAGTTATCATATACAAAAAAAGAATGGCTTGTTTTAGGTGTTGTTGAAATTACTTCTCCATTCGGACTTCCCATTAAAGTCTATGATAGAGATAGAACGATTTGTGATATTATTAAAAATAAAGATAGAGTCGATCCTGAAATATTTAGTGAAGCTATGAAGGAATATATAAGATCAAAAGAAAAAAATATTACTAATCTTTTTGTTTATGCCAGAAAATTAAATATTGAAGATATTGTAAGAAATTTACTAGAAGTAATGTTATGATAACTAGTTCAAAATTGAAAAATATAGTATCTAAAAAGTCTCTTGGCGATAACACAATATCAGCACAATTGTATCAAATGTTCTTTTTTGAACGTATCTTAGAAAGAATCTCTATTAGTAGATATAAGGATAATATAATTTTAAAAGGAGGCTTGCTTTTATCTTCAATTATTGGAGAAGATATGAGAACAACAAAAGATATGGATGCAACCTTAAAAAGTGTTTTATTGAAAAGGTCAAACATTTTAAATATAATGAATGAAATACTAGCAATTCCTCTTAATGATAGTGTCAAATTTGAAATAGTAGATATTAAAGATATAAGAGAAGACGCTGAATATGGTGGCTTTAAAATCAACATTGTTGGTATGTTAGAAAAATTAAGAGTTAATATGTTTGTTGAATTTACAACGGGAGATAAAATAACTCCTAAAGAAATAGATTACAATTATAACTCTATATTTGAAAATAAAAAAATACCAATATTAGCATATACAATTGAGACAATATTAGCAGAAAAATTTGAAACTATAATTAGTAGAAGTGTTGCAAATACTAGATTAAAAGATTTTTACGATGTATATATTTTAATGTCAAATTATAAAGAAATAATTTCCAATGATATGTTAGTAGAAGCTATTAAAAACACATTTAGAAAAAGAGAAACTAATATTAATGTTGATAAAATTTCCGATGTTATTTCTCTAATAAAAAATGACAATGTAATGAAACATTATTGGGAGAAATATCAGAGTAAGTTTTCTTTTGCTCAAGGAATTAATTATAATGAGATTATGGGTAAATTAGATTATATTCTGCTATTATTAGAAAAAGAATTTGTTTTAGTATAGTATATAATCTTTAAATATGATAGAATTGAAAAGAAAAGAGTTTTTGTTTGTAAAGAACGAATTAGGAAAATGGGGGCATTTACCTAATTTTATCCTCGTTTAACAAATATTTATAATATTCATAATATCATAAATACTATATATACAAAATGTGTATGGTACTGAAATTTAAGGAAATATCAATAATATTATAAATATTGTAAGTATTGATAATATGGGAGAATCTACTTCTTGTGGTTCGGGAAAAAAGTATAAACAATATTGTGGAAAGTAAGATAAAATAAGGGAAAAATAAAAATTATAAAAGGTAAAAAATTTGTTGTTTGTCAACCGATTGAATAAAACGTGAACTAATTTCATTGAAATTAAAGGATGTCAGCAAAATAGAATTTGTTGACATCCTTTATTGTAGAAAATAATTAAAATAATTAAATTGAGAGGTGGGAATGTATGGAATGGGATAATTTAATTGTATAATAAACATAATTATTTAATTTAAGGAGGTAAAAAATGGCAAAGGATTTAACTAATCCAGTTATTGATAGACAAAACATATTAAATAACGATATGGCAATAGAAGAAATTAAAAGGAATATTTCTGTACCAGGAATTGTGGTAGATGATAAAATATATTTCACTGTTGAATATGTAGCCTCATTTTATGAAGTTGATCCTAGAACTATTAGAAGATATATTGAAAATAATAGTAAAGAATTTAATGAAAATGGATATGAAGTACTAACTGGTCAAAAATTAAAAGACTTTTTAAATAAAATAGAAAATTCTGGTAAGGACATTAATGTCTTTACCAAGGAAAAAATTACAAGATTATCAGTTTTTGATTTTAGAGCATTTTTAAATATAGGTATGTTGTTATCTGAAAGTGAGAGAGCTAAAGAAGTTAGAAAATTAATTCTAGATATAGTTATAGACTTAATTAATAAAAAAACTGGTGGTGGAACAAAGTATATCAATCAAAGGGATGAAGATTATCTTGAATCGTGGTATTGTGAAGAAAATTATAGAAAATTATTTACCGATGCATTACGCGATTACGTGGTAGAAGGAAAGTATAAGTATGCAAGATATACTGATAAAATTTATGAAAGTGGGGTAATATCTATTGAAAAAAGATGAAGTAACAATGGAAATTATTGTAAAAGAAAATAAAGTGGGAATTTTAAGAGTAGGGAATGTTAATTATATTTTATTAACAGATTAGGCTAAGTATCAAAATTCTAGTGATCCATCTATTACAGTAAAGAATTGGTTAAGAAGGATTACAATTATTGATTACATTGGTTTATGGGAAGAAATCCACAATCCTGATTTTAATTTGGTCGAATTCGACCAAATTAAAACTGAGTATGGTAGAAACTCTTTTGTAATGTCTCCATCTCAATGGATTAAAAGAACCAATGCAATAGGTATTATCTCTAAGAGCGGAAGTTATGCGCCAAAGAGTCTAAGAAATGGTGTGGAAAATAGAGATGTTGTAGATATTTTAGAACATAGTAAGATAGAGGTACTGAAAATTATTATATATTTATAACTGAAGAAATACTTAAAGAAGCAAGTGAAAAAACTGAGCAAACAAAAATTAGTCTTATATGGTTGACTAAAACTACCGTTAACGGTATAATGATATTTAGAGGTGAATCGTTATGGATTTTATGACTACTAAAGAAGCTGTAAAAAAATGGAATATTAGTGAAAGAAGAATAAGGCAATTATTACAAGATGGCAGGATTGAAGGTGCTGTTAAAAACGGTAATAGTTGGAACATACCGATTGATGCAATAAAACCTGTGGATAAGCGAGTTATAAAATCAGATTCTATAGAATTTATTATTGATTTAGAGGATAATTATTTTAATGAAGTTGATCAATTAAAGAGAGAATTAGATAATAAAAGACCAATTCCAAAAGAAACTTTAAGATCATTAGAAGAATCGATTAATCTTGAATGGACATATAACAGTAATGGTATAGAAGGAAACACTTTATCGTTACATGAAACACAAGTTGTATTAGAAGGAATTACAGTTGGCGGAAAATCAATAAAGGAGCATTTAGAAGCTATCAATCATGAAAAGGCTATTTTATATTTAAACGATTTGGTAAAAGAAGATAACCCGATTACTGAGTGGAATATTAAAGGTATTCATCAATTAGTTTTAAAAGATATTGATGATGAAAATGCAGGAAGATATAGAAGAGAAAATGTTACTATAAAGGGAGCAACTCACATTCCACCTGATTATTTGAAAGTACCAGAATTAATGGAAAAGTTAGTCTTAAATTATAAAAATTGGAATAATTTTCATCCAATTATTCAGGCAGCTTTATTACATGGTGAATTAGTTAAAATTCATCCATTTGTAGATGGTAATGGTAGAACTTCAAGGTTACTTATGAATTTAGATTTAATGAATCATGGGTTTAATCCAGTAATAATAAAAAAAGAAGATAGATTAGAATATTATGAGGCATTAGATAAAGCTCATACAACTGGTAATTATACAGATTTTGTTAAATTAATAACAAGGTTGGAAGTAGAGATGTTAAAGAAATATTTGAACTTATTATAGAAGAAATTTTTTAATGAGCAAAAAAAGAATTTAATAAGTATATTATCTGAATCCTGGATACTAAAATAGTTTAGTCCTTATATTTATGCTTTTATTATATAGAAATCTAGTAATTATTTTATCTTTGTTGTATACTTTAGATGGTGATTTATTTTGAATAAGGAAAAATTAATGGAAGTATTGAAGATGCTTGATGATAAGATGAAACATCTAAAGGAGTGTCTTTGACTTAGATCAGAAAAAAAAGGAAATAGACGAATTAGAAATTTTGCAAGGAGAAGAAGGCTTTTGGCAAGATGTTGTTAAATCAAGTGAAGTTAGTAGAAGACTTTCTGCTTTAAAAAAAGATGTGCAGGATGTCAATGAAATAACTGAGGCTTTAGAAGAAGTTGGTATACTCATTAACGATGATGATATGTTAGAGTTATTAGAAAATGAAATTCAGAATATATCTAAGAGAGTTGAGAGCTTAGAAGAATTAACTTTGTTTTCAGGAGAATATGATTATTTAAATTGTTATTTGGAAATTCATCCAGGAGCAGGAGGAACCGAGTCTTGTGATTGGGCTTTTATGTTACTAAGAATGTATATGCGTTTTGCAGAGAAAGAGTTATTTAAAGTTGAGGAAATAGAACTTGGAAAAGGTGACGAAGCAGGAATTAAAAGCGTGACAATAAAGGTGTGTGGTGAAAAAGCTTACGGACTTTTAAAATTGGAAAATGGTGTACACAGATTAGTGAGAATAAGTCCTTTTGATTCTAATGCTAGACGTCATACTTCTTTTGCTTCAGTTACAGTTATTCCTGAGTTCAATATGGATATTAATATTGAAATAAAAGAAGAAGATTTAAAAATAGATGTATATCATTCAAGTGGAGCTGGTGGTCAATCGGTTAACACGAGTAATTCTGCGGTACGTATTACCCATTTGCCAACTAAAACAGTTGTAGTTTGTCAGAATGAACGCAGTCAATTAAAGAATAAAGAACAAGCTATGAAGATGCTTAAAAATAAATTGTATATGTTAGAACTTGAAAATAATAATAAAAAAATAAACGATATGAAGAATACAGATATTGCAATTAATTTTGGAAGTCAAATTAGAAGTTATGTTATGGAACCATATAAAATGGTTAAAGATCATCGAACTAGTTTTGAATCAAGTGATCCTGAAAAAATATTGGATGGCGATATTTTAGAGATGCTTTTGTTTAATTTGAAAAATGGTGATGGCAATGGATGAAAGTAGAAAGTTTTTAGATCTCAATATAGATTTTGATAGTACAGTTGTCTTAGCATTAAGTGGTGGTGCTGATTCCATGTGTTTATTTCATTTGCTTTGGCAGTTAAAACAAATGAAAAATATTAAAATTGTTTGTTGTCATGTTAATCATATGGTACGTAATGAAAGTGAAGAGGAAGAGGCTTTTATAAAAGATTATTTAGCAAAATATGATGTAGATTTAGAAATAAAAAGATTAGAAGAGTATAAAGTTAATAAGTTTAGAGAGACTGATGCAAGAAAAAAAAGATATGCTTTTTTTGAAAGTGTTGTCAACAAATATCATGCTAAATATCTGTTGACTGCTCATCATGGGGATGATTTAATTGAAACTGTACTTATGCGAATTACTAGAGGAAGTAATTTAAAAGGTTATATGGGGATAAGAACTAAGGATGTTAGTAGAAATTATACTTTGCTAAGACCACTTTTGTTTTGTGAAAAGAAAGATATACTTAATTATAATGATTATAATGGGATTCCCTATGTTTGTGATAAATCAAATGAGTCAGAGAAATATACTCGAAATAGATATAGGAAACATATGTTGCCATATTTGAAAAAAGAATATTGTAAAGTACATGAAAAGTATTTACAGTTTAGTTATGAACTTGGTGATTATTTTTCTTTTGTAAAAGATTATATTGATGAAAAAGGATTTATTGTTGATAATTCGATAGTTATTAACAAAATAAAAAATGAGTCAGATTTTATAAAAAGAAAAGCAATTGAATCTTTAATAAACGAAATTCAAAAAGAAGATACAATAGATATAAGTTCTAGGCAAGTTAGGGATATGGTCAAGTTACTTTTAGAAAAGAATAAATCGATTGATTTAAATAATGGATATGTTTGTGAAGTTTCCTATGGGATATTAAAGATTATTAAAAAGCAGGAGATAAAAAAATATAAGTTAATTTTGCAACATGATATGAAAGTTTATGATGGAAATATATTATTTTTAAATGATTCTCTTGATGATACTAATTATTGTCTTAGGTTATCAAGTCAAGATGTTGTTCTACCTTTGTGGATTAGAAATAAAAAAAATGGGGATATTATGACTGTTAAGGGACTTTGTGGACATAAAAAATTAAGTGATATTTTTATAAATGAGAAGGTTCCAAGAAGAAAAAGAGATGTTATACCTATCATAACGGACAGTTTGGATACTATTCTTTGGATTCCAGGTGTGAAAAAATCAAAATTTGCTAAAGACAAAAGTGAAAAGTATGATATAATATTGAAATATGAGGTGAAAGGAAAAAATGAATGTGAAATCAAAACAAAATGATGGTTTTAAAAATGTATTGCCTTATATAGTTTTAATGCTTGTCATAGTGGTGGTTTTATTTACTTTAAACATGCAAGGAATGAAAGTAAATAAGCTTTCTACAGGAGAACTTATTTCTGAATTAAAAGAAAATAATGTTTCAGAAATTACAGTTACACCTAAAAGCGATGAAAGTGTTTTCTATATTGAAGGTAGATTAGAAGGATATAAATCTAGTGAAAAGTTTACAGCTAAGGCTGTTGGAACGGAAATGGAAAATATTCTTTCTTTGATAAATAAAAATGCGGTTAAGAAGTATGATACTAATGCGGATCCAGGTGGAAGTGTATTTATCTATGTTTTAATTAACGTATTGCCACTTGTATTAATTGTCATAGCGATGTATTTCTTATTCTCAAAATTAGCTAATTCTAATAAGAATTCAATGGATTTTGGGCGTAGTAAAGCTCGTTTAAGTAATGATAATGATAAGAAAAGTTTTAAAGATGTTGCGGGACTAAATGAAGAAAAACAAGAAGTAGAAGAATTGATTGATTTCTTGAAAAATCCTAAAAAGTTTGAAAAATTAGGAGCTAGAATTCCTAAAGGAGTTTTATTAGTGGGTCCTCCCGGAACAGGAAAAACGCTTCTTGCTAAGGCTATTGCTGGTGAGGCGAATGTACCTTTCTTCTTTATTAGTGGTAGTGACTTCGTTGAGTTGTTTGTCGGGGTTGGAGCAAGTCGTGTTCGCGATATGTTTAAAGAAGCTAAAAGAAATGCCCCTTGTTTGATTTTTATCGATGAAATTGATGCGGTTGGTCGTCAAAGAGGTACTGGCCTAGGCGGAGGTCATGATGAAAGAGAACAAACATTAAATCAATTACTTACAGAAATGGATGGATTTGGAGAAAATGAAGGGATCATTATTATTGCAGCAACTAATAGACCAGATGTTTTAGATCCTGCGCTTCTTCGTCCAGGTCGTTTTGATAGACAAGTAACAGTAAGTCTACCAGATGCTAATGAAAGAGAATCTATTTTAAAAGTTCATGCTAAAAATAAGATTTTAGGTAAAGATGTTAATTTGAAAAATTTAAGTCTTAGAACACCGGGCTTTTCAGGGGCAGATTTGGAAAACTTACTTAATGAAGCGGCTTTGCTGGCGGTAAGAAGAAATAAATCTTCGGTAAGCATGGATGAAATAGATGAAGCAACTGACCGTGTTTTAATGGGACCAGCTAAAACTTCAAGAAAAATTAGTGATAAGGAAAAGAAACTTGTCAGTATTCATGAAGCTGGACATGCAGTTATTGGATTAAAATTGGAAGATGCTCAAGAAGTCCATAAAATTACCATCATTCCTCGTGGTATGGCTGGTGGTTATACGATGATGCTTCCTAAAGAAGAAAAAATTGCTGTATTAACTAAAAATGAATTATTAGCTCAAATAACAGGACTTTTAGGTGGTCGTGTAAGTGAAGAAATGTTTTTAAAAGAAATTTCGACAGGTGCTAGTGATGATTTAAAAAGAGCTACACGAATTGCGCGTAGTATGGTTACAGAATATGGAATGAGTGAGCTTGGTCCTGTTCAATATGAAGAAAAAAGCGAGGGTGTTTTCTTAGGCAGAGATTATAATTCTAAGTCGAAGAATTTCTCCGATCAAGTTGCTTTGGAAATTGACCAACAAACAAGAAAAATTATTGAAGATTGCTATGATAAAGCGAAAAAAATTATTAAAGATAATGAGAAACTTATTATGCAATTGTCTGATGCTTTGATGGAATATGAAACTATTACAAAAGAACAAATTGAATCTATTGTTAAAACGGGTAAAATAAAACTTGTAGAAGAAATTGAAGATGATAGTGAAGAAGCTCCATCAAAGTCTAAAAAAGAGAAGAAGCAAGAAGGCAAGTAATTCTTGCTTTTTTCTTTGTTTTATGTTAAATTATCTGTAGAAACGGACGTGAATCTTATGTTAGAAACAATTCTTTTGGTTATTTCTGTAATAATTATTGCTTTAGTGTTACTTCAAAGTAATAAAGCTAGTGATGCTGGACAAATTATTACTGGTGGGAATGAGACATTATTTCAAAATATGAAAGAAAGAGGTTTGGAACTTGTTGTATCTAGAGTTACTTTAGCTTTGGGAATTCTTTTCTTTATTATTTCCTTGATTTTATTCTTGAAATAGGGATGAATTTTTTGTTTTCTTTTCTTGTTTGGTAAGAATACAACAGTGTCAAGTTGTGACAATTTACATTGAAATTAAGAAAAATCTTCCAAAAAGTATAGAATTTTTTTTTTTTTTTTTTTTGTAAAATTGGCATAGTAGAGAAGATATCTATTATAAAACAAATCTTACTTTACACTTGGGAAGGAATATATATTTATGAAAAAGAAAAAACTAATCTTGGCAGTGGCGATACTAACTCTCATCATGGTAGTTGTGGGAGCAACATATGCCTATTTTGTCGCTCAGACAGGATCAGGTCAAAGTGCTAATATTAATGTTCAAGCTGGAACAACGGATTCACTTAAGTTTGAAGTCTCAAATGATCTAAATATTTATGCAAGCGTGGAAAACTTTGCTGAAGGACAAGATAA
>CAMNRN010000011.1 GCA_946553095.1 uncultured Mycoplasmatota bacterium | reverse complement strand
GGATCCAGGTACTGTTAATCCAGGCGGTAGCAATCCAGGTGGCAATCCAGGCGGTGGTGGCGTTGTTGAAATGCCGAGAAGTGATTATTGCACAAATTCGCCTAATTGTGGTGATATGGGAATGAATCCAGCCTCAGGTTGCATTCTGGGCGGCCCACAATGTCCAGGTTCATTATATCAATGTACTTGTTGCCGTTCTGGATTATACTGGGATAACGCGGGGTACTGTCGTTCATGATGAAAAAAACAAATAAAAGAATTATAATAATATTCATCGCCATCACAATCGGTGTTGGCTTAGGAATTTTGATATTCCGTTACATATCGCCAACAGAAAATAGAAATTTAAATGAAAAGGACAATATAATAGAAGCTTTCAATGAAATAAACATTATTTATGATAATGAAAATCTAGATGAAACATCTGGCTTTCAGCATTCTAAAAATAACAATTTAACTTGTTATCAATACAAAGGTCCAAAAAAGAGTGAATATATAAATAAAATTAAAGATTTTTATATTACTCCATTTGATGAATATGGATATTTAAATGTAATTAGAGATGAAAAAAATGAAGAACAATTATATGTTTGTCTGCCAAATAATTGTAATGCACAAACTATGAAAGATTATGAAATATCATCTGAGACAGAAGATACAAGATTCATAACGATTGGGAAAATTAATTCTACAATGAAAAAAGACAAAGGACAATGGAAATTTCTTTTCCCACTTGTAATTTGTGAAGAATGAAAAAGACCCGTCAACCATAAAGAAAGTGTATCTCATATGTCGCTATAAACAAGGTAAGACACCAAAAATATAATAAGTGATAATACTACAATCACTTATTTTTTTCTTTAATTAAATATCTTATTATTTAATAACATTTGCTTATAAAAATATAATATAGTATAATAAGTATACCAAAGAGGTGAATTTTGGATGAATAAAATAAGGGAAATATGGACTAAGAATAAGATACTTGTCATGCTATTATTTATATTATTTATATGTTTTACAGCCATCGTAACTGTATGTATAACTTTCTTCTTCGGAGGTAGTGACTCTCCTTATGGAAATCGTTTAGAAGATAAAGAAAAATATCCTATAACCGAGAATTTTAAGCAAGAATATGAAACTTCCTTGCAAAATGATGAAGCGATTACCCAAGCCAGTCTACGGGAATCAGGCCGAATTCTATATATTGAAATTAATTTCCAAAGTGATACAACTTTAAATGTTGCTGAAAGTAAAGCGACAGCATCATTAGAACAAATTAGCCCTGATATTTTAGAATACTATGATATTAATTTTATATTGATAACCCCGGCTTCTGAAAATAGTGAAGGTTATACAATTATGGGAGCAAGAAATTCCCATGGATCAGGTATCGTATGGAATAACAATACTAAAGTAGAAAGTGAATGAAATAAATGAAAAAAAAGAAAAACTTTATAATCGTAGGAATTAGTTTAATTTTCATCAGTGTCATTGGAATATTAATATATGTATTTTTAAATGATAAAAACAAATTGACTGTTTTAGAAAGAAATTGGGTCAATGATAATATAAGTAACATTCAAAATGTTAACATTGTAAATAACGCCAATGTTTTTGGTAAAAATGGAAGTGGAGTATTTTACGACTTCCTAAACGATTTTTCTAAAGAATATAGTTTAAAAGTGAATCCCATTACACACAATTTAGGAGAAAATCCATCTGGTATAAGTTTAAGTGTAAAAAAAGATTATGGCGAAAATGATTTAGTTTTTTTTGAAGATCACTATGTAGTAGTTGGCAAAGAAAATGAAATTATATCGCAAATGAGTGATTTATCAGGTAAAAATATTGGCATTTTAAATAGTGATGTAGCCATTATTAGCAAATATAACAATGGAATTAGTATCAATTATAAAACTTATGACAACAAAAAAGATCTTCTTGAAGCATTCTCTAAAGATACAAATTATATTGTCATTCCTCTTATTGAATATTTAGATGAAATACTTAAGAATAACTATAACATTATCTATCATTTAAGTGACATCAAGATATATTACACTTTATCATATGATGATTCATATTTAAGTCGAGTTCTAGTAAAATTTTACGAACGTTGGAAAAAAAGCTTTAATGATTATTTTAATCAAAGTGAGTTTGCCTTATTTACAGAGTCATTAAATGTTAGTGAAGCTGAAATCGCCACATTACAAAGCAAAGAATACAACTATGGATTTGTTAACAATAGTCCCTATGAAGTAATCATGGGAGGAAAATACGGTGGAGTAGTAGGCGTTGCCTTAAGTAAATTTAGTGAATTTTCTAAAATAGAATTCAATTTTGTAAAATACAAAAATAACAATAAATTTATCAAAGCTATTGAATCTGGAGATATAGACCTATATTTTAATTATTATAATTACACTGATGGTTATAATAAAACGAATGGTATTCCTATATTTTATACAGTTGTATCTAAAAGAAGTAATTTAGATGTAATTGATTCTATCAGATCTTTATTAGGCAAAACAGTATATGTTCAAGAAAACAGTTTAATATATGAGTATGTTAAAAATATCAATGGTTTAAACATCAAGACATATGAAACTAGCAAAGATTTATTTAAATTAAATCAAAAAGATGTATATATTATTTTAGATAAAAATATTTTTGATTATTATAAGGAATCAGAATTAGACAATTACACTTCGAGATATACGGGAAGTATAGCTAGTGAATATTACTTTAAAGTTAAATCAAATGGTTCATTATACAGTTTATTAAACAAATATATGGAAGTTTTAGACAGCAAAAGATTAGTGATTGAAGGTTTAAACAATCATTACGAGACTGTTAAATCTGGCTCTATTCTTTCTAAGATTGCTGAATATATTCTATATTTAGTAATTGTTGCCTTAGTTGTAATTCTCTTCATTATAAGAAAGAGTAAAAAAGTGACAATTGCTAAAAAAATAAAAAAAGATGATAAATTAAAATTTATTGATCAATTAACTAGTTTAAAAAATAGAAATTTCTTAAATGAAAATATATCTATTTGGAACAATAATACAATATATCCTCAGACGATCATCGTCTTAGACTTAAACAAGATTCAAGAAATAAATGACGTATATGGATATAATGAAGGGGATAGACAAATCACAGCAGCCGCGAATGCTTTAATTAAAACCCAATTAGATAATAGTGAAATCATGAGAACTGATGGTAATGAATTTGTCATATATCTTGTAGGTTATAGTCAAAAACAAGTGACAAATTATATCCATAAATTAAATAAAGAGTTCAATAAACTACCATATAATTATGGTGCAGAATTTGGTTATAGTATGATTTTAGATAACATAAAAACAATTGAAGATGCTTTGAATGAAGCTGTTGAAGACATGAAAAAACAAAAGAGTGATGATCGTTGAAAAAAAAGTTAATAACAAAAATAAAAGAGTTTTGGAAAAGATTTACGAAAGTAATTAATCGACCAGAGATGGCTATTTTGCCTGGGCAATTAGCCTTTTTCTTCGTTTTAGCGATCGTGCCTACAATTACCCTCATAACTATGGGTGCATCATTATTAAATTTATCTACTGATTTAATATACAACTTTTTAGCTCGCGCCTTTTCTATTGATATTGCCAGTATGCTTTTGAATACTAATAATACGACTAGTGGTGTAAATCTCTTGTTATTGATAATAATTGGGTATTATATAGCATCAAATGGATCTGCCTCGATAATTATTACATCTAATACCATATATGGAGAAGAACAAACGTCATTTCTATACCGGCGAATAAAAGCGATAGTTATGACCTTTTTCTTAGTTATATTATTCATTTTTATGTTAATCGTCCCTGTTTTTGGAAATACCATTACAAGTTTAATAGAAAATGTCAATATAGCTCCTATTATCACTGAAAGAATAATTACTATTTTTCATTTATTGCAAGGACCGATGACTTGGATAATCATTTATTTTTTTATCAAGTTATTATATACTATAGCTCCCAATAAACAAGTAAAGAGCAAAAGTGTTGGATATGGGGCTTTATTTACGAGCGTTGGATGGATAATTGCTACTTCTATATATTCATTTTATATTAATAATTATGCTCATTATTCCACCTTTTATGGAGGACTTGCCAGTATAGTAGTTTTAATGTTATGGTTATATTTATTAGCATTTATTTTTACAATAGGTATGGCCCTTAATTATCGTAAAGAGGAAGAAGAAATAGAAAAGACAGCGACCTTAAATTTAGAAAATCAAAAAGAGACTATGAAAAATTGATTCATAGTTTCTTTTTACTTACTCTAAATATTTTAAAAAATTACATATGGACTAATGTTTTTTCACTTTCAAAATTCTTCATATATTGAAGAATATCTTTGTCATCAATTTTTAAAATACAGATTAATTTTTTTATTGTTTTTAAGCTTGGCTCAGATTCTCCGTTTTCAATTCGTTGCAACTGTCTTGGGCTAATTCCCATCATTTCTGCTAATTTTTCTTGGGAATACTTCCTTAATTTTCGATATTCTTTAAACATATATTTCACCTATGACAAGTATGTCATGTAAGTATATTTTCTACCACGAAGTTATATGTCTACTGCGCATAGAGCATCAATTTTAAAATTTTCATATAGACGTTATTTATGTAAAATAGTCATTTCTTTTTCATTATGTTTTATCCAATAAGTGGTATAATAATCTATATCGGTGGTAAATATGAAAACATTTAAATTACGAAAAACTAATATGACTTTTTTATGTTTTATAATATTAATATATTTAGAATTAGCATTCAAAGTTTTAACAAATCAAGTAATCGACATTAATTTCTTTTATATAACCATAATTAGTCTTTTCATGTCTTTTTTAATAGGTAGTATTTGTACTCGTTTTTCTAAAAAAATAAATAAAATATTATATTATATAACTACTTTTATAATAATCTTTATCTTTTGCCTTGAATTTTGTTGTCACCGTATTTTCAGTTTTTATTTTGATTGGTCTTTACTAGGCGCTACTGATCAAGTTTTTGCCTTTACAGAAGATATGTTTGTTTTAATCATGGCCAACCTCTTAGCCATAATGATTTTCTTCCTTCCATTTATCCTCTTAATTTCCTATAATTCCAAAATAGTATTTCCAAAAACATCTCTAAAAAGATCCATAGGTGAATTAGGAATATGTGTATTGTTATTCTTCATATTTTTATTTACTTTAAATGTTGCTAAAGAAGAAGAAAACTCTCGTTATCGACTTTATTATGAAATCGGAAATATTGAACTATCTTTGCAAAAATTTGGTGTAGTTCATGGATTTTTAATCGATCTCAAAAGAAATATCGTAGGATTTACTGAAAAAGTCATAATAGATGAGGACCCATCCGCGGGGCTTCAAGAACCTGATGATCCTAACAAAGAACCGGATAAAGAATACGATTACAATAATTTAGAGCTTGATTTTACCGCATTAATAGAAGCTACGAATGATGAGACATTAAAGCAAATGCACGAATACTTCTCTAATGAAACTGGAAGTAGAAAAAATGAGTATACAGGCTTTTTTGCAGGCAAAAATTTAATTTTATTTATGGCTGAAAGTTTTAATGAAATTGCTGTTGATGAAAAAAGAACTCCGACCCTTTATAAATTGGTTAATAATGGTTTTGTTATGAAAAATTTTTATACACCTACGATAAGTTCCACTATTGGGGGAGAGTTTCAAGAATTAACTGGACTTGTTGCCGCTTCTGGATTCTTAAGTCCATGGAAAAGCGGTGAAAATTCTTTCCCATTTGGCATCGCCAATCTATTTAAAGAAAAAGAATATCGTACATTTGCCTATCACAATCATAATTACACATTCCAAAGTCGTCATAAATATTTAAAAGCATTAGGTTTTGATAATTTTACAGGATGTCGAAATGGACTAGAAGAAAAGATAAACTGTAATCAATGGCCTGAAAGTGATTTAGAAATGATTGACAAAACGACTGATGATTATTTAAATAGTTCTGAACCATTTTTTACATATTATGTCACAGTAAGTGGACATGGCGATTATGGCTGGGATAAAACCGCTATAGGAAGAAAAAATAAAGAGAGTGTAAGTGGGCTACCTTATTCTGAAAAAGTTTTATCATATCTAGCAGCCAACGTTGAACTTGATAAAGCCCTAGAGTTACTTTTAAGTAGGCTTGAAGAAAAAGGCGTATTAAATGACACAGTCATAGCATTAGTAGGAGATCACTACCCATATTATTTAACTACCGATGAAGTTAATGAAGTATCATCTTATAAAAAGGATGGGGTTGTTGAAATAAATCATAGTAACTTTATTCTTTGGAATAATCAAATGGATAATGTCGAAGTAAGTAAAGTAGGAAGTCAAATAGATGTTCTTCCAACCATTTATAATTTATTTGGAATAGAGTATGATTCTCGTTTAATCATCGGCAAAGATATCTTAAGTGACACTCCAGGATTAGCCATTTTTGGAAATCATTCTTGGGTGAGTGACTATGGAACATATTTCGCATCATCAGGAAATTTTGTCGCTAAAGATAATATAGAAGTGGACCCGGACTACGTTCGCAAGATGAATCGTTATGTCGGAAATAAAATGAATATGAGCAAACTTATTATGACTAAAGACTATTATCAATATATTCAAAAATAAGCGAAAAATAGTTCGCATTTCAATTGACAGCTAAAGCAAATAATGCTATACTAAATTTAAATAAAGGAGGAATGTCTATGTGTGGAATTGCTGGATTTGTAAGCCCTGAGCCGAACAAAAAAGAAATAATAAAGAAAATGAGTGAAAGGATAAAACATCGAGGCCCCGATGGTGAAGGATTTTTTATCGATGATGATATTGCTTTAGCTCATCGCCGTCTTTCCATTATCGACCTTTCTACTGGCCATCAGCCGATGTATAATGAGGACGAATCTTTGGTCATCGTCTTTAATGGAGAAATCTATAATTATCTTGAACTGAGAAAAGAATTAGAAGCACAGCATACATTTAAGACTCAAAGTGATACGGAAGTTTTGTTGCACGGATATGAAACATGGGGTAGTGATCTTCCTAAGCATTTAAGAGGAATGTTTGCCTTTGCTTTATATGATTTAAAAGACAAAACTTTATTTTTAGCCCGAGATAATTTTGGGATAAAACCTCTTTATTATTATCAAGAAAATGATACATTTATGTTTGCGTCAGAAATAAAATCATTTCTAGACCATCCTTCTTTTAAAAAAGAACTTAACGAAGATCTTCTAAGAGCGTATCTTTCCTTTAGTTTTACACCTACAACAGAAACTTTTTTTAAGAATGTATATCGATTAGATGCAGGGCATTATTTAACTTTAAAGAATGGAAAAATTAAAATCGAAAAATATTTTACTAAGACATTTGATGAAAAGGTCCAAAGTTTCGAAGAAGCTGTTGAAGAGATTAGCAACGTAATGGAAGATTCTGTAAATAAGCATCTATTAAGTGACGTCGAGGTTGGTTCATTTTTGTCAAGTGGTATTGATTCATCGTATATAGTATCATTATCCAAACCAGATAAGACATACACTGTAGGCTATGATTTAGCTAAATATAATGAGATTGCGTATGCTAAAGATCTCGCTGATAAACTAAATATTAGAAATGCGAGCAAAGTAATTACCAAAGAAGAATACATGCAAGTTATGCCTAAAATAATGTATCACTTAGACGAACCGGCAAGCGATCCCGCGGCTGTTGCTTTATATTTCTTATCTCATTTAGCCAAAAAAGATGTTAAAGTAGTCTTATCAGGAGAAGGCGCAGATGAGTTTTTCGGGGGCTACAACATATATCGTCAAGATGTCGATCTTGCTTGGTACAACAAAATACCATTTTTTATAAGACACATCATTGCCAAATTTTGTCGTTTATTACCTGAGGAGAGGGGAATCAATTTCTTTATTCGTCGTGGTGAGAAAATAGAAGATTCCTACATTGGTGTAAATCGTGTATTTGGTGAAAAAGAATCACAAAAAGCCTTAACTAAAAAGTATAAATTAAGTGCCCAAAAGGTGACAAAAACAACATATCAAGAATATGCTAATGCCAGTGATATCGTTAAAATGCAAGCGATAGACATTGACTTTTGGCTCATGAAAGATATTTTATTAAAAGCTGATCGGATGACTATGTCGGCATCTATCGAAGGAAGGGTTCCTTTTATTGATAAAGAAGTATTCAAGGTTGCATCAAGTCTTCCGATTTCCTACAAGGTAACCAAAGAAAATACCAAAGTAGCTTTGCGTGAGGCTGCCAAAAAAGTTATTCCGACTGAAGCATATAAAAAGAAAAAATTAGGCTTTCCGGTTCCTGTTCGCGAATGGATGAAAGAAAACGATGTATATAAAGAAATAAAAGAGGTATTTACAAGCGATTATGCCAGTCAATTTTTTAACCAAAAGTATATTGTAAAATTACTAGAAGATCATAAAAATAACAAGAAAGACAATTATCGTAAAGTTTGGACTATATATTGTTTTCTAACTTGGTATAAAGTGTTTTTTATCGATGAAGATATTATAAAAGGAGCAGAATAATATGATATATATTCAAATTGGGATAGCCATAATTTTAGTATTGCAAGTGCTAATCTTATTTAAAAAAAAAGATCGTACGCTTATAAATAAGCTAGAGAATACAGAAGAAAAAGTAAATCGTGAATTTAGTGACTTTACTGAAAAATTAGGCCACTTTGAAGCAAATATTAATAAAGAAATAGGTGAATTCAAACTAGAATTTACGAAATCACTATTATATGACTTTGAAAAATTAAGTATGAATATCGAAAGAAAATTAAATCTCATGAATGATGCTGTAAACGAAAGGCTTGATAAAAATTTTGAAAAAAGCAATAAAACCTTTATGAATGTCTTAGAAAGGCTTACCAAAATTGATGAAGCCCAAAAGAAAATTGATAGCTTAAGTGGAGAAATCGTATCCTTACAAAGTGTTCTAACAGATAAAAAAACCCGTGGAACATTTGGCGAAGTGAATTTAGAATATATATTAAACAACGCCTTTGGGCAAAATAAAAATGGTATATATGAAACACAACACAAATTCTCAACTGGAGCCATCGTCGATGCTTTGCTTTATGCCCCAGCACCCCTAGGAACTATTGGAATTGACTCTAAATTCCCACTAGAAAATTATCAAAAAATGACTGACAAAAGCAAAAGTAAAGAAGAAAGAACGCAAAGTGAAAAGCATTTTATAGCAGATGTCAAAAAACACATTAACGATATTAGTGAAAAATATATTATCCCAGGTGAAACAGCTGATGAAGCGATCATGTTTTTGCCTGCTGAAGCCATTTTCGCGGAAATAAATGCCTATTATCCTGAGTTATTAAATTATGCATATAACAAAAAGGTTTGGATTACGGGTCCTACAACTTTAATCAGTACATTATCCATTATCAGTATGATTTTAAAAAATATGGAACGAGATAAATATGCGCAAGTAATCCATGATGAATTAAATAAATTGAGTATTGAATTTACGCGCTATAAGGAAAGATGGGATAAATTAGCACGTAGTGTAAAATCCGTAAATCAAAATATTGATGAATTACATACTACATCAGAAAAGATAACAAAAAGATTTGAATCTATCAATCATGTAGATATAAAAGAACTATCATTAAAAGAATTAGAAAGTTTAGAAAGAGTCGAGTAAAATCAATCATTTGATTTTACTTTTTGTATTTTAAAAAATATATGATATAATAATTTAAGAATTGAGGGAACATATATGACAGAAACATTAGCAGAATTTTTTGTGAATTTATTTGGTTTTTTAGGAACTACGCTTTTAGGAAAAAATTTAACTATTTTTTTCATTTCCATGCTACCGATTTTAGAGTTGCGGGGAGGAATGTTAGCCGCTTGCTTATTAGGTTTAAACCCCTTCACGAGTTTAATAATTTGTATTATAGGAAACATTATCCCGATTCCTTTCATCCTATATTTCATAACGCCAGTCTTCAGTTGGTTTAAAAAGAAAAAATGTTTAAAAGGCTTTGCAGATTGGTGTGAAAAACATGCTAAGAAAAACAAAGAGAAAATTGATAAACTAAAGTACTACGGTCTTTTTCTATTTGTTGCCATTCCACTTCCTACAACTGGAGCATGGACAGGATCATTAATAGCTGCTTTATTAGAAATGGATAAGAAAAAATCTGTCATAGCAGCCATTTTAGGTGTCATAGTAGCGGGCCTAATCATGATGGTTCTTTCCTATGGCGTTTTAGGAGGAATTTGTAAGTGAAAGTCTATTTGATTAGTAATAATCTAGTTGTTCAAAATATTTCTTATGAATCTGATGATTCGCTAGAACAAAAAAGAATCAATCGTCCTTTAAGTATCGAAGGCGAACAAAAGGCAGAGAAGTTAGGCAAAGTTTTAGACATTGATGCTATTTATTCCTCGAATTACGCCTCAGCCATATCGACAGCCAAATATCTTTCAAGAGAAAAAGACTTGCCAATTTACATCGATGCTGCTTTAGCTGATGCCAAGATAGGTGACCCAGGAAAATACAATATTAAAATGTTACGATATATGCAAGAAAGAAATTTTGATTATAAGTTTCCAGAAGGGGAATCTCTTAATGAAACGAGAGTAAGAATAGCTAAATCCATTGATAAAATTCTTTTAAAAGAAGAATGTGATGTGGCAATATTCACTCATAAAAGAGCTATTTTAAGCTATCTAACTGGCATCACGAAACAAGGATTTAACCTTGATTCCCGACTACTTTTAACATATAATGACTGTGCCATCATTGATGATACAGAAAAAGACCTTGATATCATAGCTATTGAATTTGCCAATAAAAAAATAGTTGACATCACAGCATTAGATTTATAAAACCCATTGACAAAGGAACATTTTCTTGTTATTCTTATTAAGAATAGAATAGGAGGAGACCCAAATGGGAATCGAAAAAAATGAATTAAAAAAAATGCGTGACTTTGTTGAAAAAAGAGCAGCAGCAGAAGCTGAAAATGGAACAAAGTTACATTTAGAAAAAGATTTATTAGAACAATTATTATTTGACAGTCATAGAACTATTGCAAGTGGCATAATCGCTAAATTTCCAGTTTGGACAGGTCCATTCTTAAGAAATATAGATTTAAGCGAAGTTTCTTTCGATGGCGTAGTATGGGGACCAGTTGATCCTAGATATTTTGCTGTTGATTCTGCTGAATTAGAAACTTTTTTTGGCGACAAAATGTTAGGAAGAGATTATCCTATCGATTTTAGCTATACCAATGCCAATATCGATTTTTCAAAATGTTTTGCGCTTGAAGAATGGAATGCAACAATGCGACATGCTGGCTATGGTGTTCTAATTCAAGGCTGTGATTTCAGTGGATTAGACTTGAGTAAATCTAATATAGATAAAATTGATCGTGTCATTTACTCTAATTTATCTGGAACTAATGCTGTATTATCTGAAAAAGGTGATTACTCGCATTCGAACTTAAGCAATCTTGATTTATCTACACTTACTATTAATGAGAAAACATTTAAGAAAAATTCTAAAGAATCATACCGATTCTATGATACGAATTTAGATCACACTGGTGTAAATGTTGTTTTTAGCAATGAAACGACGCGAGAAGATGTTTTAGACGTAATTCGTATTATGCGAAGAGGTTTTTTAAACGGCTGTATCATAAATGGTAGTTATTTAGAATCTATGCCAGATCGAAGAGAAAAGACTGAAGAAGAAATGCCTAATGCTAGCATGGGAAGATAAACTTAGTAAAAGCTAAGTTTATTTTTTTTAAAAATTATGTTATGATAATTAAGAAAATAGGAGTGATAAATATGAGTAAAATAGATAATGCCACGATAAATAGTATTAAAATATTAGGTCTAGACATGATTGATAAAGCCAAAAGTGGGCATCCGGGCATAGTTTTAGGAGCTGCACCGATTCTCTATGCGCTCTATAAAGATCATTTAAATGTCGTGCCTAGTAATCCAAATTGGATCAATCGCGATCGTTTTGTCATGTCAGCTGGCCATGGTTCTGCTTTACTTTATTCCATGCTTTATCATGCGGGATATAATATTGAAATCGAAGAATTAAAGCAATTTCGAAGACTTAATTCTCTTACCCCAGGCCATCCAGAATATCGAGTGACCCCTGGTGTAGATGCCTCAACTGGACCTTTAGGAGAAGGCATCGGTTTATCTGTTGGAATGGCCCTAGCAGAGCGTTATTTAAGAAATATTGCTAGTATTGATGATGAATCAGAGAACTTGATTGATTACTATACCTACTGCTTATGTGGGGATGGAGACTTGATGGAAGGAATAAGTTATGAAGCATTATCATTTGCTAGTCAACAAAACTTAAATAAACTCATCATACTTTATGATAGCAATCATATTAGTCTTGATAGTAGCACTGACCAAACGATGAAAGAAGACATTGAAATCCGTTTCGAAGCCTTAGATTTTAATATTATTAAAGTTAAAAATGGTCACAGTTACACCGATATTAGTGCGGCGATAAAAAGCGCTAAAAAAAGCAAAAAGCCATCCATCATCATCGTTGAAACGATAATTGGGCGAGATAGTAGTCTCGAAAACACCAATAAAGTTCATGGCAAGCCATTAGAAGCAGAAGACCTTAGTGCGATAAAAAATAAATTAAAAATAACTAATGAAGCATTTAAAATAGATGATAATCTTTTAAAAACGCTTGAATCTTTTATAAACGAAAGGGTATCTAAAAAATATAATGCATGGAATGATTTGTGTAATAAAATTATATCTGGAAAAAATAAACGTTTACATTCATTGATTAATCTTTTAGAAAAAAATGAATTTGTCATTGATTTTGACGATACAAAATTTAAAATAAATGACGAATACCAAGAAGAACTGCGAATTAGTAATCACAAAATAATGAATTTTATATCACCTAAGAGTCCATTCTTTTTAGGTGGTTCAGCAGATTTATCTTCATCTTGTAAAACCAATTTAGAAAAATCGTCAATATGTAGCGAAGAGGATCCGGTTGGCAAAAACATTTATTTTGGAGTTCGTGAACACGCTATGGGAGCTATTTTAAATGGAATGGCTTTATCTAACCTAAAAGTATATGGTAGTACATTCTTAGCATTTAGTGATTATTTAAAACCGGCGATAAGAATGAGTGCTTTTATGAATCTCCCTGTAACATATATATTTACTCACGATTCAATTTATGTTGGAGAAGATGGACCAACCCATGAACCGATTGAGCAATTAAGCATGTTAAGAACAATTCCTAATTTTCTAACATTTCGACCAGCTGATATAAACGAAATACTAGGAGCTTGGGAATACATTTTAAAAAATAATTGCCCGACAGCATTAATTATTAGCAAAGAAATAAGACCAAAGTATAAAAATACAAATGCCAAATTTGTCAAATATGGAGCATACATGGTTCGCAAAGAAAAATATCGTTTAGATGGAATTATAATTGCAACTGGAACAGAAGTAATGATGGCTCTAAACATTGCCAAAGAATTATTTTCTTTAGGTATAGACTTAAGAGTTGTCTCTATGCCATCGATGGAATTATTCCTAAAACAAAATCCAAAATATGAAGAACAATTGCTTCCCAAAGAAGCTAAAACATTTGTTATTGAATCGGGTAGTAGCCTGATCTGGAATCGATTTGCGAGTTCTCCATCTTACATTTATGGCGTAGATAAATTTGGCCGAAGTGGTAAAAAAGAAGAGGTAGCAAAATATTTAAAATTTGAAGAAAAAGCTATCTTAGAAAAAATTGCCAGTAATTTTATAAAAAATTCTGAAGTCGACAAGAAGTGACAAATTAATAAAGTCCCATGTAGTATAGTCATAATAGGTGATGAAAATGAGGACTTTTTATGTATTTAAAATTAATAGTGATCTAAGCATTCTAATGGAAGAAACGCCATATAATTTATATAAAACATTAGAAAGTATTTATTTGTTAGATAAAAATAATATTAGCTTTGGCAAAGATTTATTAGATCAAATGATTCTTCCTTTAGAAAAAGATAAAATTAATCGTTTAATTTATGAAAAGAACAAAGATAATGATTTTTATATGAAAGTGGGAGATAAGCATCAAATCATCAATAAATATCGGCAAGAAAATACCGAGATTATTGTCAAAAATGCGCATATTTTACTAAAAACCAATATTCTGAGTAAAAATATTAAAAACTTTTTGCCTTGCAAAGATTTCTTTGTTTGTGATTTTGCTAGTCGTGACTATTTTTGGCTTTCAAAACTTGTTCATTTATAAAAAGTATAGTAAAATAAAAAAAAGGAGATAATTAGCATGGGAAAATTAATACTATATTTAGTAATAGGCATATTAATCGGCTGCGTGATAGGATTTTTATTAGCCCGTTTTTTATTTAAAAAGACAATGGAGAAAAATCCTCCGATAAATGAAAAAATGATTGAAACAATGATGACAAGCATGGGAAGAAAGCCTAGCAGAAAGCAAGTAATGCAAGTGATGAATCAAATGAATCGTTATAAATAATGATTCTTTTTATTTATTTAAAAAAAACTTATCAAGATATACTTTATAATTAGCAAAACGATTATATGTAATGGATATAAAATGTAGAATAAAAAGTTATTAGATTTACCTTTCTTTTCGTTATAACATAAAAGAATTGGCCAAGATAACAAACTAAATATTTGCAACAAAGACATTTTTGCTAAACCGATAAAAATAATATTCAATAAAAGTATAAAAATAAATAAAATATTAATCTTAGAATTAAAAATATAACAAAAATATATAAAAAATATTCCATACATACCATAATTTAATGAAAATAAATCTGCCAAGAGACCGGTTAATAAAACGAGACTAATCAGAGCAATTATTTTCAAACTTGTATTTTTAAAAGGATTATGAAATTTAATGATATAAAGAAGAACCAGTCCTAGTAAAAGTTCAAATAAAACATTTTGATCACCAATATAAAATAGTGATTGATAAAAGAGTAAATCATAAAATATTTCTGATACTAAAGCTAATAAAAGAATCCTGAACATATATTTAAAAACGTTTTTGGTATAAATTAGACCATTTACTAGCAATAAAGCATAAATTGGAAAACTGATTCTCCCCACGAGTTGAAATAACAGAACATGGGGAAAAAAGACTGCCCCGATGTGATCAATAAGCATTGCTAAAAAAGCAATTATTTTTAAATGTCCGCGGTTTAAAAGTTTGCAATATTTCATTTAAATTCCTCGTTTCCATAATAGCATAAAATAGAAGAAAATACAAAATAGACAAATTGTTGACAGTCATTTTATGTAAAAGAAAAAAATTTCTACCTTTTCATACATAAGTGTGTTAAAATCATAATATAGAATAAAAAGAGGTGTAATGATATGATGGATTTCATCTATAAATTATATGATTATGATAATTTCACGTTATATTTAACAATAATTTTGGTAGTTTTAATAGTTTTATTCGTTTTAGTACTAATCTTTGGTAAGAAAGACAAAGCTTTAGAAGAAACAAGAAGACTTCAAAAAATAGAATTAGAAGAAAGTAAGAAAGCTTTCAAAGAAGAAGAAAAAGAACCAGTAAAATTAGAAATACCTAAAGAAAAAACTCCTTTATTTGATTTTGTTGATGAAGAAGAGTCTAAGCTAATTGAGCCTAAGGAAGTGAACATGACAATCTATAGTCCTGAGGCCAGTAAAAATATCCCAAAAGCATCAGAAGAAGATGATATCATTCTTCCCCTTGTTGAAGAAGAAAAAGAAGATTTCTCTTTTAGTGACTTAGACGAGATTACAGCTGACTTAGCCAAAGATTTAGAAAATTTAAAATCGATCAAAGATGAATTTAGCAGCATCAGCATACCAGAAGAAATAAATGATAAGAAAGAAAAAGAAGAAAGCAAAAGTGAAGCAAAAGTTTTTCAACCTTCAGGAGTATTTAGTTCTGTATTTGTCGGAAAAGATACTGACACTAAGGAAATACCAACCGTGACCGTTCCAGTCAAAGAAGAAAATAAAAAAATAGCTGAGGATGAAGAAGACGATTTTGAATTGCCACTTTTAAAGTAAAGAAAGTGTCTTAAAACGGATAAATATTTGATTTTATCTGTTTTTTCTTGTTATAATGAAGAAGGTGAATAGAAATGACAAAATATGATGCATCGTCAATCAAAATTTTAGAAGGCTTAGAAGCTGTTCGCAAGCGTCCGGGGATGTATATCGGATCGACTGATAAAAGAGGACTCCATCATTTAGTATGGGAAATTGTAGATAATTCAATTGATGAAATAATAAATGGCTACGGAGACACGATTACAATAACCATCAATCCTGATGAATCAATCACCGTAAGTGACAACGGAAGAGGAGTCCCTATTGGAACTCATGCCAGTGGCAAATCTACTCCAGAAGTTATTTATACTGTTTTACATGCTGGAGGAAAATTTGAAAGTGAAGGTTACAAAGTAAGTGGAGGTCTGCATGGGGTCGGAGCCAGTGTAGTAAATGCCTTATCCAAATGGATGGACGTGACAATTTATACTGATGGACTTATAAGTAATATCAAATTCCGTGATGGTGGTTTTGTTGAAAGTCCTTTAAAAACAATTGGAACGACTAAAAAAACTGGAACGACAGTCACTTTTATGCCTGATTATGAAATGTTTAAAAACGCCTCTTTTTCTTATACAACAATCATGGAAAGAATGCAAGAAAGTGCCTTTTTATTGCCTCAATTAACGGTAATAGTAGAAGATATTCCTGATGAAAAAAAGGCGACTTATCATTACGAAGCAGGACTTATAAGTTTTGTTGAATATATTAATGAAAATAAAAATACATTGCATAAAGTAATAAATTTTAATAGCACTAAAAATGATATCGAAGTAAATATTGCCTTACAATATACTGATTCTTATAATGAAAATATTTTGTCATTTGTAAATAATGTTAAGACAAGTGATGGTGGTTCGCATGAAGTAGGATTCAAAACGGGCATCACTAAAGCTTTTAATGATTATGCTAAAACTAATGGATTAATAAAAGGAAAAGAAGGAAATTTAGATGGTTCAGATGTTCGAGAAGGACTAAGCGCTGTCATAAGTTTAAAAATTCCTGAAAAGCTTTTGCAGTTTGAAGGCCAAACTAAAGGTAAACTAGGAACGCCCGAGGCCAGAAGCATCACGGAAAGTGTTACTTATGAATCTTTAAAGTTTTATTTAGAAGAAAACAAAGAAGTTGCTTTATTGATTTTAGAAAAAGCCTTAAAAAGTAAGGTTGCCCGTGAGGCTGCCAGAAAAGCTCGAGAAGCGGCAAGAAAAGGAAATGGCAAAGGTTCTAAAGAAAAATTACTGAGTGAAAAATTAGCCAAAGCAACAGGTAAGAATTATGCCAAAAATGAATTGTTTTTAGTCGAAGGGGATAGTGCGGGTGGATCTGCAAAACTATTTAGAAATAGAGAAACCCAAGCCATTCTTCCTCTTCGTGGGAAAGTATTGAATTGTGAAAAAGCCAGCAGTCATGACATTGAATCAAATGCTGAATTAAAACAAATTGAATACACTATCGGGGCAGGACTAGGACCAAACTTTGATGTTAAAGAAAGTAACTATGGAAAAGTAATTATTATGACCGATGCCGATGTTGATGGTTCGCATATTCAAATCTTATTAATCACTTTTTTCTATCGTTTTATGCGTCCTTTAATCGAAAATGGTATGCTTTATATAGCAACACCACCACTTTATTCGATAGAAATGAGTACCAAAGGCAAAATCTATATTGCAACTGATGAAGAACTAGAAGAAAAGAAAAAAACAATTAAAGGAAATTATAAAATTCAACGTTTTAAAGGGCTGGGAGAAATGAATGCCGATGAACTTTATGAAACAACTATGGACCCTCGCAATAGGCGACTATTGAGAGTGAATTTAACTGATGCAGCTTTAGCCGAAAAAAGAATTCATTTGCTGATGGGAGATGCCGTAGAACCTCGAAAAGAATGGATAAATGAAAATGTCGACTTTACATTAGAAGACGATTTTCGAAAATAAAGGATGTGTAAATCATGCCAAAGAAAAAAGAAGAGCAGACAATTATTGAAAAAATTTATGATTATAGCCTTGAAGAAATCATGGAAACCAGTTTTGGTAGATATTCCAAAGAAATCATTCAAGAAAGAGCCTTACCTGATGTTCGCGATGGGTTAAAACCTGTTCAAAGGCGAATTCTTTATGCGATGTACATCTCTCATTTTACTCACGACAAACCTTATCGAAAAAGTGCTAAAGCTGTTGGTGATATCATGGGAAATTTCCATCCACATGGAGATAGCTCAATATATGAAGCGATGATTCGTCTAAGTCAAGCTTGGAAAATGCGAGAAACCCTTATCGATGTTCACGGGAACAATGGTTCTATTGACGGAGACCCTGCGGCTGCAAGTCGATATACCGAATCTCGCTTATCTAAAATCGCGGAAGAAATGCTCGTTTCAATCAACAAAAAGACTGTTGAAATGACCTATAATTTTGACGATACCGAATTAGAACCAACTGTATTGCCAGCTGCGTTTCCAAATCTCCTTGTTAATGGCTCAACTGGGATTAGTTCAGGTTATGCTACTAATATTCCCCCTCACAATTTAGGTGAAGTAATTGATGCTACCATAAAAAGAATCGAGTCTCCTAATTCCAAATTAGAAACCGTCATGGAGTATTTAAAAGGACCAGATTTTCCAACCGGAGGAGTTATTGAAGGCAAAGAAGGTTTAATGGATGCCTATACGAAAGGTAAAGGAAAAGTTATTTTAAAAGCCAAGACAGAAATAGTGAAAACTGGCAATAAAAAACAAATTATTATTCATTCTATTCCTTATGAAGTAGTAAAAGAACCATTGATTAGAAAATTAAATGAAATTAGAATTGATAAAAAAATCGAAGGCATAAATGAAATAATTGACGAATCAGATTATGAACATTTAGCCAAAATTACGATTGATCTAAAACCGACCGCAAACGCCGACTTAGTTTTAAATTATTTGTTAAAAAATACAGATTTACAAGTTAATTACAATTTTAATATGGTTGCTATTGTAAATCGTCGCCCAAGACTCGTAGGCATTTTAGAAATTTTAGATGCATTTATAGCTCATCAAAAAGATGTTATCACCAGAAGAACAAAGTTTGACTTAGAGCATGCTAAAGCAGAATATCATATCTTAGAAGGCTTAATTAAAGCGATGGATATCTTAGATGAAGTTATAAGAATTATCCGGAGTAGTAAAAATAAAAGTAATGCGATTGAAAATCTATGTAAAGAATATAGTTTTACATTTGAACAATCAAAAGCAATCGTTGAACTCCAACTATATCGTCTTACAAACACTGATGTTGTGGCCTTAGAAGAAGAAATGGCTCGTCTTGAAAAAAATATAAATATTTGGAGCCAAATCCTAAATAATGAAGATGCCCTTAAACACGTTATGAAAACAGAATTAAAAATCTTGAAAAAAGCTTATGCTAATCCGAGAAGAACTGAACTTAAAGATGAGATAACTGAAATAAAAGTTGATATGATGAGTATGATTCCTAATGAAGAGGTTATTTTAGTTGTTACAAATGAAGGTTATGTCAAACGAGTAAGTTTAAAAAGCTTCAAAACTAGTACTGATGAAACGACACTAAAACCAGGCGATTATATCATTGGAAAATACAAAGTTAGTACATTAGATACTTTGCTTTTGTTTACGAATCTTGGTAACTATTTATATGTCCCAGTTTACAAAATAAATGAAACAAAATGGAAAGATTTAGGAAAGCATATTAGTAATACCATAATGATTAAAGAAAACGAAAGAATCATCTCTTCGATGATTTTAAAAGATAAAGAGAAAAATATTGTTTTATTTACAAAAACTGGTGCTGTCAAACAAGTAGCTTTAAAAAGTCTTGAAGTAAGTCGTTATACCAAACCGCTTACAGCCATCAAATTAAAAGAAAATGATGAATTAATTGGCGTTTCAATCTCACAAGAAGAAGTACTTTTTGTGACAGAAAATGGCTACTACTTACGATATAACACTAGTGAGATACCTGTGGTTGGTCCAAAAGCCAGTGGCGTCAAAGGAATATCTTTAAAAGAAGACAATTTAAAATACGCTGCTTCAATAACTTTAGATCATGAATACTTAAACATCTTTACTAATTTTAAAACTGGTAAAAGAGTTCGTTTAGAAGAACTGGCATCTCTTTCTCGGGGCAAAAAAGGCAGTATGCTTTTCAAAAAAGTTAAGGCTAAAGAATATAGAATAAAAGAAGCATATCTTTCGACCAGCAAAGACATTAATGTTTTAAAATTCGATACAGACTTTAAAGAACTAAAAAATAGTGAAGTGCCAATCATGGATTTATCTAGTACAGGAAGTAACATCACAAAAATAGATCCTGATAGTTATCATCTACATCAAGAGCTGATTAGTTTTAAAAGTCCAAGAATTGATAATACTGAAATAAAAGAAGAAAATCCAGGAAAGCAAGAACAATTGACGATGGAAGAGTTTGTCGAAGATTTTAAAATATAACGCAAGAATCACTTACTATAGCATAAAATTGTAGTAGGTGATTTATTATGTCAAAAAAAGAAGAATTTAAAGCCTTTGTCAAAACTAAACCGGAGTTTGCAAGCGCTGTCCAAAAAGGTGAAATGACTTGGCAAAAATTTTATGAAATGTATGACTTATATGGGGAAAATAGTGATGTTTGGAATAAATTTAGTGAAAGTGATACTAGGGCTATTCCCAATGTCACAGAAGGAATTAATAAAATTACAAGCTTAGTTAAGAATGTTGATGTCGAATCGATTAAAAGTCATATTAATACTGCTCAAAAAGCGATTGATTTTGTCCAAGATTTAACTGTAAAAAAAGGTATGAATCCAGCAAGTTCTGTTAATAATCTTAATAAGGGGCCAATTTCTCCGAGACCTTTAAATAAATTTTTCGAGGATTAACATGCAATTATATAATCAAATACCAATTAGAGATAACCCTCGACTTTACACTTATTTAAAAGAAAATTCTCAATATTTTAAAGCCCTGAATCGTGATGTTATAGATTATAAATTATTTGAAAGAGATATGAAAGCAAAATATAAGGAAAGGACAACAGATAAACTGTCAAGTGCTGTAGAGAACATTGAATTAATAAGCTCTATTTTGAACGTTTTCCAATAAATCGTATTGACTATTCTTTTCAAATATAGTATTATTGAAACATAGAGAGGATGTAGTAAACATGGAAAAAAATTATAAAAATATGTATGATAAACGAGGATTTACATTAGTCGAATTGTTAGCTGTTATCGTAGTCCTTGCAGTAGTTATGTTAATCGCTATTAATTCAATATTGCCTCAAATAGATAAAGCACGTAAAAATGCTTTTGGTATTGAAGCATTAAGTTTTGCTGACGCTGCTGAACAATATGTTTTGGAAAATCAATTGACGAATTCTGATTTCGTAATAGCACCAGGTGCAGAAAAATGTATAAAAGCATCTACTTTGATAGGAAAAGGACTTTTAGATATGGACGATACAAAATATGGAGGATATGTTGAAATAAGTAGAAATACTGAAGGACTTTATCAATATACGGTAAATTTATATAAGTCAAATGGCTTTTACATAGAGGGTCATGATGGAAAAAAAGAAGTAGACCCTAGCAATGTTAAAGAAGATGGTACTGCTGATGTAAAAACAAAAGAAGCGGCATGTGCTGCATCACAAGAACTAAAATAAAAAAGGCCAAAGGGCTTTTTTATTTTGTTTCACACTATCTTGACAGATCATAATAAAAGTTTTTCTTATATTAAGTATTTTTTTGGTATACTATAAATAAGTGGTGAATAGTGGTGAATAAGATTCAAGTTAAAAATGAAAAATTTTTTAAAAATAAATGGCAAATGTTAATTTATACAGTTCTTTTTTGTGTAATCATATATCTATTTATAGTAATCGGCAAAACAGATTTTTCTAATCAAACACCCGATGAAGAAAGATTTGCTGAAGACTATAAAATGGTTGGCAAAAATAACGTATTTAACTATATTAATGTTGTCGACGCTCATCTTATCGCTGGTGGCAAAAAAGGAATAATTTTATTTGGCAATCCTAAAAATCCCTGGGTCGAATACTATGCCGAAATCGTCAATGATGTGGCCAAAGAAATGTCTATAGATAAAATTAGTTACTATGATTTTTATAAAGATCGTGAACAAAATAATGCAACTTATGAAAACATGCTTTTGCTCTTAGATCCATATATTACACATAACGATTTAGATAAAAGGGATATTTATTCTCCTACATTACTCGTTGTATGCAACAATAAAATACTATATTTTGACTCTGAGACGAGTTTTACAAAAGGAAATATAACTCCATCATCGTATTGGACTGAGCAAAAAAAGGAAAGTAAGAAAAGTGAACTAAGAGCAATTTTTCGAATATATAAAGAAAGTTAGAGGTAAAAATGGAAAAAACTAAAAATATAATTGGCGTTATTTTACTAGGCCTTGTAATCTTAACATTCATTATTGGTGGATACTTTTTAATGCAATACTATACCACTGATCATAATACTCCTAAAGATCAACCAGAAGAAGAGATAACTGATTTAAGAGAAGATAAAACCAAAGATTATGTATATTATGAAAATGGCAAAGATATTTTAGAAGAGGAAGAGATTCATCAAGATGAAGCCAGATTTAATTTTAAAGACTTAGCAGAAACAAATGCGTTATTAAAAGCAGAAACAGATGCCTTGTATAATGATATTAAATATATTAAAGATATGGAATTGCCAACAGAAGATGAAAATGGTAATCCCATAACTTATAAAGAGAATAGCGCTGGAATATATAGTGTAAAATATCGTAATTATGAAGATAATAAATATGGAAATTATGTTAGTCTATTAATAAAAGACTATGAATATGATATAAAAACAGAACCGCAGCCTATAAAAACTAAATCTTTAGTAGTGGATTTAAAAACAGGAACTTTAATCACCGAAGAAGAATTATTTACAAGATTTTCTACTAATATGGATGCTGCCAAAGCTAAAATAAAAGAGAGTCTTCAGAATACTCAAATTCTACTAGGCGAAGAAGTAACATTAAATATCGATGATACTTTAGCAGGTATTGATGAAAATCATGCGATATGGATTAATAAAAATGGTAAATTAACGATAACATTTATTGTCAAATCAAGTGAAAACAATTATAATGATGATATAGAAATTAATTAAAGAGGAGAATATATGAACGAAACAGAAAAAAAGATGATGCAGACTATTGAAAGTTTGCAAACCAAATTATTAAATATTCGCGCAGGAAGAGCAAACCCAGCTATGTTAAATGGTATAATGGTTAATTACTATGGCAGTCCAACTGCGATTAATAGTGTTGCTAATATAACTGTACCTGAGGCAAGGCAATTGTTTATAAAGCCTTTCGATCGTAGTTGTCTAAAAGATATTGAAAAAGCTATTAATGAAGCTAATTTAGGAATAGCTCCTACCAACAATGGAGAAATGATAATATTAACTATTCCTGATTTAACTGAAGATCGTAGAAAAGAATATGTAAAACAAGCTAAAGCTATTGGTGAAGAAGCAAAAGTAGCTTTAAGAAATATTCGCCAAGATGCCAACAATGAGATAAAAAAACAAGAACTTCCTGAAGATGAAGAAAAACAAATGTTAGAAAGTATTCAAGAATTAATAACCAAATATAATAAACGTGTAGATGATGAAATAAAAGTAAAAGAAGACGAACTAATGAAAGTTTAACGTCTTTTTTTTATAAATTACAAAATAAAAAAAGGAAATCAAGTATAAATAAGATATATAAAGAGTGAAGGGGAAAAAAAGGAGGACACGATGGATCTAACCTATGATTGCTCATTTAAGTATTTTCTAAAGAGTAAGAAAACAAGATTTGTCTTAGAAAGTATCATTTCATTAATTCTTGATGAACCATTAGAAGAAGTAAAAAAGTACTCAATTATTGAAGATAGTGAACTTGTAGATAATTTCTTTAAGAATGAAAAAGGAAAGATAACAGATATCTTAGTAACTTATATGATAATGCTAAAATATTTTTGTAGGAAATAAATTAAATAAAAATGTCGTAAAA
>CAMNRN010000010.1 GCA_946553095.1 uncultured Mycoplasmatota bacterium | reverse complement strand
CTGTTGTAGATTTTAAAATGGCTCTGGCATAAGTGCTACCTGACTGATTATCCATCCCTTCGGCGAAGTTATGTTGGCCCACTTCAATCAAAATATCACTACCTACTTCAAACATAAGTGAGTCTACTGCGCCTGCCTCGACATTGATATTAGCGTTTTGTCCAAGTCCTGTTTGTACTTGGAAGTAAGCATACGCAGCCCCGAAGACAATGACAAATAAAAAGACAATTGTTAGTCCTAATAATATATTTTTCTTTTTTGTATACTCCATATACTTAACCTACTTTCTAAACTGCTTGCAATGCTACATATGATGTCTATCTTTTCTTCATTATACAGGTTATGTAGAAGATAGTCAATTAACGGATTTATTTACACATAACAAACAAGAGTTGACACTACCGGTAGACAATTAAAGCGCTAAAACAGTAGATTTGCTCTTCGCCACTTATAGCAATTGCCACTTGATACTTGATGTCTATAATTTCGATATCTCCCAAATTTAAGAAGTTATTAATTGTATTTTCTAAATCTTTTTCATGTGATTCGTCAATAATCTTTACTTTCATATGTTAGTCACCTAGAATATACTATACAATATATTGATAGAATAATTTGTCAAATTTTGTTAATAAAAAAGAATAATCATGAAAAATTATTCTTTACTTAACAACGATGTTTACAATTTTATTAGGAATTATGATAGTTTTAACTATTTCTTTGCCAGAGATGTGTTTTTGAACATTTTCCTCAGCTAAAGCTAATTTTTCAAGAATAGCTTTTTCTTCATCTTTTTTACTAGTAATGGAAGCTCTTAATTTGCCGTTTACTTGAACACCAATAGTTATTTCTTCATCAAGGCACTTGGAATCGTCAAAAATTGGCCATGTAGTTTCACAAAGAGGAGCACCAAGATGGTATATTTCATTTAATTCCTCGGTTATATGTGGAGCTATTGGGTTTAATAATGTAAGAATTAGCAAGTAATCATCTTTGGTTATGCCATCAGGGTATTTTTCAAATTCATTTAATAGGATCATTAGAGCAGCAACCGCGGTGTTATATTTTAATGACACTAAATCATTTGTTACCTTTTTGATCGTTTTATGAATGCTTATTTCATTAGTATATCCAGATTTATCGTTTAGTTTAAGACCCAATTTTTCAATCCGTTCAATAAAACGTTTACACCCTTTTAAAGAATCTGTGCTCCAAGCAGCATCCTGTTCATAGTCTCCCATGAAAAGTTCATAAACACGTAAGGTATCAGCACCAAATTCGGAAACGATATCATCAGGATTTATAACATTGCCTTTAGATTTGCTCATTTTTTCATTGTTACTTCCTAAAACCATGCCGTGACTTACGCGAGTCCAAATCATTTCTTTTTTAGGAACTAGTCCAAAGTTATATAACATTTGAACCCAAAATCTGGCATAAAGTAAGTGTCTAGCTGTATGTTCCATGCCTCCATTGTACCAATTTACTTTTTGCCAATATTGCATAGCATCCATGCTAGCAAAAGATTCATCATTGTGAGGATCCATAAATCTTAAGAAATACCAGCTTGAACCAGCCCAATTTGGCATAGTGTCAGTTTCTCTTTTGGCAGAACCTCCACAGATAGGACATGTCGTATTTACCCAATCAGTAATTTTAGCCAAAGGACTTTCCCCATTGTCAGTCGGAAGATATTCGGCAACATCCGGAAGTAATAAAGGCAAATCTTTTTCATCCATAGGATTCCATCCACATTTTTCACAATAAATCATCGGAATTGGTTCGCCCCAAAATCTTTGCCGTGAGAATATCCAATCACGCATTTTATAGTTTACTTTTTTAGTACCTATTTTTTGCTCTTCCAACCAAGCAAGTGTTTTATTAATCGCTTCTTCTTTATTTAAACCGTTTAAGAAATCAGAATTAATGTGAATGCCATCTTCTGTATAAGCATGCTCTAATTCAGTTTCTTTCTCATTTTCTTTCTTTAGAACTTGGATGATAGGAATATTATATTTTTTAGCAAACTCAAAGTCTCTTTCATCGTGAGCAGGAACGGCCATGATAGCCCCAGTTCCATACTTTGATAATACATAATCACTAATGTAGATCGGAATCTTTTTATTAGTAGCCGGATTTATCGCATAACTTCCTAAAAATACTCCTGTTTTTTCTTTGTTTAATTCAGTTCGCTCAAGCTCATTTTTTAAAGTACAATCCGCTATATACTTTTCAACTTCTTCTTTTTGAGTGTCAGATGTTATCTTAGCTACAAGTTGATGTTCTGGAGCTAAGACACAATATGTTGCTCCAAATAAAGTATCACAACGAGTTGTAAAAACGGTAAATGATTCATTAAATCCGTCAACTTGAAAATTTATTTCGGCTCCAAGAGATTTGCCAATCCAATTGATTTGACCTAATTTAACTTTATCGGCAAAATTAGTATCTTCTAAGCCAGTTAATAAATCTTCAGCATACTCACTCATTTTTAGCATCCATTGACTTTTTTCTTTTTGAACAACCTTGGATTTACATCTTTCACAAACACCACCAGCAGCATCTTCATTCGATAAAACTGTTTTACAAGTGGGACACCAGTTTACAGGCACGGTGTCTTTATAAGCCATATTATGTTTATAAAATTGGATAAATTGCCATTGGGTCCATTTATAATAATCTGGATCAGTTGTCAAAAATTCTCTAGACCAATCAAAAGAGAAGCCTAAAGTCTGCATTTGTTTTTTAAAATTACTGATATTTTCTTTAACGGCGTCTTTAGGATGAATATGATTTTTAATAGCATATTGCTCAGCAGGAGCACCAAAGGCATCCCAGCCCATCGGATAAAGAACATTATATCCTTGCATTCGCTTCATTCGAGCAATTGCATCTTGCGCTGTGTAACTGCGAACATGACCAACGTGAAGACCATTTCCACTCGGATAAGGAAATTCAACCAAAATGTAATATGGTTTTAATGTATGATCATCTTTGGCAACAAATGTCTTGTTTTTTTGCCAATATTCTTGCCATTTCTTTTCAATAGTTTTATAATTCATTTTTTACTCCAACCTTTCTTAACTAAATACCTACCAAATACTTCATAAAGTGAATATATAAGAGCAAATAAAATTGCAAAGCCTACAAGATATTTCCATAGTAATGGACCTGGAATATAGTAAACAATTGTCCCTGTAAGACTAATAATAAAAGCATCTATGATTCCAATCAATCGTAAGATATATAAAACATTTATTTTATTTATATCTAATTTGAATTTATTTTTAAGATAAGTAAATTCCATGAAATTAAGAGGATCATTTTTATTCTTTTTAGACTTTTTCTTTCCATTATAATAATACCATTTTGGTTTTAAATATACATAATAATATATGATAAATAAAACAATAAATGTAATACTACCAAATATTATAGCTTTTGTAGTCTCTGCCATATTTTCCTCCCAAAAGAAAAAGTGATGCCTAAAGGACGAGTTTCCCCGCGGTACCACCTTAATTACTTCTTTCCTATTTTTAAGGGAATAACCCCATTACATCCAAAAGCAAGTTCAACTTTTCTATCTGTTTATTCTCACCTAACATAAACTCTCTTTATAGATAGTTAAAATCTACTACTCTTTTTTCATCTGCTTTCAAGTATTATATTAAATTTCGGCGATATATTCAAGTAGTTTTATAAACATTTTTGTAAATCGACGATCTAATCCTTTTAATTTTTTTATTTCAATTCTTTTTAATTTAATATCTAACTCACTAAAAATGATGCTTGAAATTTGCTCTTTTAGTTTAGTCGTTATTTTTAAATCGTTAATGATAGAATTAATATCTTCATTAATTATCCGCACAGCATTGATTTCAATATCTTTTCCTTTACAATTAATAGTCAATTGCTTAGTTGTATCAACATCTTTGATATCAACAATGAAGTCTTTATCTTCTTCATAGGCATCATATTTTAAGTTTGCAACATCCCCATTTATGTAAAGCGTTACATTATCCGCGGCTCTCGTGTTACGAAAACGTACTTTATAATTTCTGAGTGCAGGAATAATCGCGGTTTTTCCTTCAATAGGATGGATAATTAACGTATAGTTATTTTGTAAATAGTTATAATCAATAGCGGTGATAATATAATAACCATTTTCATAAAGAGTTGTTGTACCATCATCTTCATATAACTTGTAGACATTGCTTTCTCCAGGGAAAACATTTAACTCCATGCTAGTAGGAACTGATGTGTCATTTCGATTAGAACTTAAATTGGTTAAGGGAATAATACTTCCAGCTTTAGCAAATACTGGATAATCTTCATCTTTGTAGAAAACAACATATTTTTTATTACCGATAAATTTTTTACCAGTTTTAAAGTCATACCAAGTTCCCTTAGGAAGGAAAATTCTTTCAACCGAACGGTTCATGATACTATCCATCGGTTTTCTAATCGGAGCTACAAATAATTCGCGACCAAAATAATACTCGTTTTTATAATCTGGTTCATCAATTATTTCTGGATAATTGTAGTAAAGTGGCTGTATAAGTGGTACACCATTTTTACTGTAGTTATAGGCTTCTGTGTAAAGATAAGGAATTAATCTTTGACGAAGCCAACAATATTCACGAGCAATAGTATAAGTTTTGACATCCCAAGCCCATGGTTCTCTTTTGTAATAAACGCCTCTTTTAGCACTAAATCGGAAAATTGGACTAAATGTAGAGAATTGAACATATCTTATGTATAATTCACTATCTTCAATACCATCTTTAAAACCTCCGACATCATGACTCCACCAAGAGATTCCCTTGTTGGCTGCAAGACTATTGTAGTAAGGTAAATATTTTAATGTATCCCAGCCAACAATAGTCTCTCCAGAGTAATGTATAGGATAAAGATGTGGAGATACTAAACTATTTCGCGATAAGATAAGCGGTCTTAAAGTGTTGGTTCCTTTATAATTTGTAACGTGATAATAGTTTAGAGCTTGTAAAGAACTTAAATCTTTTTTATAATCAATCCAAAAAACGTCAATCCCTAATTTAATTAAAGGATTCATTATTTTTGTTACATATAAACTAATAAAGTTTTTGTCAAAAGCATTGAAAGGAATGGTTTGACCAGCAGGAATATTTTGCCCATCTGTAAATGATGTGTAGCATATTTCTTCTTTCCGAACGCCTTCAGCTGGGTCAATATTTAAACCAATCTTGACACCTCGATCATGCATGTATTTGACAAATTCACTGGGTTTGGGGAATAAATTTAAGTTAAATGAATAACCTGTTTTATAAAGATTGTAATCTTGGGGATCTTTTATATGCCAAAATTCACTTAATAAAAGAACCGATAAAGGGATTTGATATTTATTAAATGTTTGGACAATACTTTTAGTATCATTAAAAGAATAAATTCGATCACGATTCCACCAAATACCAAGTGCATATCGAGGAATTAAAGGCGGATAACCAGTTAGTTCAAAATAATCTTTCAAACATAAACCAAAGTCTCTTTTATACATAAATAGATAAATATCAATTCTTTCAGATTCATCCTTGTTTACATATCCCTCTTCGTCAATCTTTAGGCCACCTGTATCATCTAATAGAGCAAAGCCATCAGTTGAATAAAGACCTTTGTCTAGTCTTATCTTGTCATTTTTAAAATCATCTAAGCTTATTCCCGTCGTTTTAAAGTTCCGCGCTTCAGGATGACCATAATACCACATTTTATCAGTATTATTTAAGGCTACTTTAAGATTGGAATCTGGCGCATATGCTGGACCTAAAAATGGTTTATTTTTCATATATTGTAAATTAAAATATTTAGTTGTAATTACTAAGTATTTTTCATCTTGTTCAACTTTAAAATTGGGAACTGGAAAACGTCTATTTTTTACCAAAAGTGTTGAGGTATCACAAAAAAGTCCATCTTTACTTAATTCTAGACGAACTAATCTTTCGGTTAAAACTGTAATACGATAATTGTTCCCTTGAAATACAGCACCTGGATTACTTTTTGCTGTATTTATCTTCGGTTTAAAATGTTCTCCTATACTAGCCATTTTAAAATTCCCCTCTTTATTATTAATAATAGCATATTTTAATTATATTTATCAATCATTTCTTGTAGAAAATCTTTATTTTCAAAATAATTGATTTTCATAGCTCTTTTTACTTTGTTTAAAGTAGCTCGGGCTTCTTTTTGAGCTTTTTTAGTTCCTTCTTCTAAAATTTGATAAATGTATTCAGGATTTTTACTTAAAACTTCTCTTTTTTGACGAATCGGTTCTAACATTTCTTCTATTATGGAATACAAAAACTTTTTGATTGTGACATCACCTAATCCACCTCGTTCATAGTGGGCTTTTAGTTCATCTAAATTTTGATACTCAGGAAGATATTTTTGAAAACTATTTTCATTGGCAAAAACGTCTAAATATGTAAACACAACATTCCCTTCTACTTTTCCTTTGTCTTCAATTTTGATATGGTCAGGGTCAGTATACATACTCATCACTTTTTTCTTAACCGTTTCAGAGTCATCTGAAAGATAAATGCAATTTCCTAAAGACTTACTCATTTTTTTCTTACCGTCAGTTCCAGGCAAACGCGTTTCTTTTTCATTTTGAGAAACCACCGCTTCTGGCATAACTAAGGTTTCTCCATAAATGTTGTTAAAACTATGAACAATCTCTCTTGTTTGCTCAATCATCGGCAATTGATCCTCGCCAACAGGAACACATGTAGCATTAAAAGCAGTTATGTCAGCCGCTTGACTAATGGGATAATTTAAAAAGCCAACAGGAATGCTCTTTTCAAAACCTCTTAATTTTATTTCTTGTTTAACTGTCGGATTTCTTTCCAGCCTACTTAAGGTTACAAGGTTCATATAATAAAATGTTAGTTCTGTTAACTCTTCAACAGCAGATTGAATGAAAATAGTACTTTTTTTAGGATCAATACCACAAGCTAAATAGTCTAAAGCTACTTCAAAAACGTTATTTCTTACTTTTTCAGGATTATCAAAATTATCCGTTAAGGCTTGAGCATCCGCAATCATAATAAATATCTCATCAAATTCCAATTTATTTTGTAACTCTACTCGCCTTCTTAAAGACCCGACAAAATGACCTAAGTGAAGACGTCCCGTTGGTCTATCACCCGTTAATATTATTTTTGGCATAAAGATCACTCCTTTTTTTGATTATATCAAATTTTAACCCTATTGTGTTGATAAGTTTTCAATTATCCACATTTTATAATCCAGGAGAACCAATAAAGGTTTGATTATTTTTTTGAAAGTAAATTAAACATAATACCCCAACTATTAAAAAAATACTACCTAAAACTTTAATCATATATACAAACCGCTGAGGTCCAGTTATAGTTTTAAATGAATGATAGTTACGAATAAAAAAATATATATAGAGAAAAAAAGTAAAACAAAGTGCAAATAAAAAGATATTATTAGCTAAATCTTTGTCTTCTTTCGAGGAACTAAAAATGAATTTTTTTTCAAAATAATTTCCAACTATGTTGCAAAATGCTAAAAAAATGAATACAATCCATATGGTATCCTCAAAGTTCAAACGCTTTAATTCATTTATTTTATTATTCATATTAAAGTATATGGCAAATGCCCTTCCTTATTTTAATTTTTAGCATATTTTATAGCAGGATGTGATTTTATGTTTTTCTTAATCTTGCTAGGTACAATTCTTTTATTTTTTTTGATAAAATCAATTATTATTTTACTAGTATGGAAATTTGGCAAAATTAGTTATGATGGATTTTCGGCCGCTGGGTTTAAGTATGATCCTTATAAAGATTTATTTTATTCCACAAGAAATGCTTGGCAAAAAAGTTTAGGCTACTCAAGAATTTATGATGTTTTATCGCCTTTTGGTAGAATGACGTTAGATGCTTTGCCAATTCTTTTTCAATATCAAAACGAAAGTTACTTAATAGAGTTTTGGAAAGGTCAATATGGGATTGTTACAGGGGCAGAAATTGGGGTTTATAAAACTAATGATAAAATAATTACCAAAAACACTTTATATGAGCCAACAAATAAATTGCTACCAATGGCATTTACTTTGTATTATAAACAAAAAGAACTATTAAAAATTAAAGATGAACACTGGTGGTTAGCAGCTTTTAAATTGGGTTTTTATAGCAATCCTAAAGATCTAACAATGGATATATCAGTTACTTTTCCAAATAAAGAAATGTTGTCATCTTTTTTAGATGGGTTTTCTAAACACGGTTACACCTATAAAGATTATAAGATAATTGATACGACTTTTTATTTTTTATATCAAAAACCTAAAAGCAAAAAGGTATGGACAAGAACCCTACTTATAGATTTAATTAATGCTCATATGAACAAAAAAAATGTGATGCGTTATAACAACTTTTTAAACGGTTTTATAGATAAAGACCTTAAAGATGATTCACTTAGCCATAATAGACTTTTTGTCCAAAATGTTGTTCCAGATATTTTGCAAAATAAAGAGGATGATTCGCATGAGTAAAATTGATAAAATATACAAAAAATCAAAGCGAATGGAGATTTCTGATCAATCTAGAATCGTTATCATGAGCGATTGTCATCGAGGCGCGGGAGATAATTATGATAATTTTGTAAAAAATAAAAACATTTATGCCGCGGCATTAGACTATTACTATAAAGAAAATTATACTTATATTGAACTCGGTGATGGGGATGATATGTGGGAAGTTACTAATTATAAAGATATTATCCAAGAACATTTGGATATATTTAAAATTCTAAAAAAGTTTTTTGTGGATAATCGTTTTATTATGTTATATGGGAATCATGATATTTGTAAAAAAAATAAAAAATTAATTAAAGAAGTGTTTTTTAAGTACTATGATAAATTAACAAGGAAAGAAAGAGATCTTTTTCCTAATTTAGAGGTTCTTGAATCTATTATTTTAGAATATTATGGTCATGAGATTCTTCTTTTACACGGTCATCAAGTTGATTTTTTAAATAGTAGTCTTTGGAGAGCGGCAAGATTTCTCGTAAGATATATATGGAGACCCCTGGAAAACTTTGGGTTTAAAGATCCAACTAGCGCAGCAAAAAATTATCGTGGTTCGAAAAAATGTCAGAAAAAATTATTAAAATGGAGTAAAAAAAAGAAGAAAATGTTGATAACTGGTCATACACATAAACCAATGTTTCCTTGCGCCGGTGATAATCTTTATTTTAATGATGGTGCATGTATACACCCAAATGGAGTTACTGCTTTAGAAATAATAAATGGATCAATTACATTGGTACGTTGGGAATTGTCTTTGAAAAAAGAACAAATAATTGCCGTGAGAAGAAGGCAGATAGAAACCATAGAACCTTTAACAAAATTTTATCAAGATAAGATTGATAAAAACTGTTTAAAATAAAAAAATTATTAGTCTTAGGACTAATAATTCTTTTTGTTATTTTTCTTAAACAAGAATGCTACTGTTAAAAGAATGAATATAACAATAACAGGAAGCCATTTGAAATTATAATCAATATTTTCTTCAACAGCTGTGTTGATTTCAATATCAGAATTGTCATTTGTTGTTTGTTCATTTTCATTTATTTCAGCTTCTTCTTTATAAGCAATTATATATTCTTTCATGGCATTTTGTTTAATTTCAATTTTTTGATTATCAATTTTTTTGTATTCTAATTCTTTTATATTTTTATCTTTATCAACTTCGTAGATACCTAAGAATTCTTTGTTTTTATCTAATACGATTGTTAAAGTCATATCGACAGAACTAATTAATGATTTTTGAAATTTTTCATCAAGGAAATAAATATCAAAATATTTTAAGTCACCCTTTATTTTAGATTTTATTTCTTCAGTTAAAGGTAGCTTAGATGTCTTTAATATAACTTTTTCTTTTATAGTATTTTTAGGCAATTCTAAAGTGATATTGTTATATGTATAACGATCTTTTTCTAAAACACTTATGTTATTTTCTTCACTATTGCTGTTTTCCACTTCTTTTTCACTGTTAGTGTTTTGATTTGTTTTATCTGATGTTTCCGGTTTGTTTGTCTCAGAATTAGTTGGAGTTTTTTCAGTAGTTTCTATCCAATCTACTTTAGCAGTAGCTTTTCCAAGACGTCCTTGTTCATCGATAAATTCAAAAGTAAATTCACCATTTTTTGTAAATGTATAATCAAATTGACCTTTGTTGTTTACAACTTTAATTGGTCTTGAGGCATTTACTAATGATACTTTTACTGGTTCAGATGTTTTATCAGTTGTACTATATAAGATTTCTGCTGTTGGGTTTGAAGAATCGATCCAATCGACTTTAGCACTTACGCTTCCTTCATTTCCAGCTTTATCTTTAAATGTAAAGGTAAACTCACCATTTTTCTTAAAAGTATAAGTGTTTTTACCATCGTTGTTGGTAATTATTATATCCTCAGATATATTTACTAACGATGCTATTACTTCTCTTGTTGTGTAAGTAGTTATGTTATAAGCGATACCTGCTGTTGGAGCAATCTTATCAATCCAGTCTACTTTAGCTGTAGTTGATCCAACATTACCATCTTTGTCTACGAATACAAAAGTAAATTCGCCATTTTCAGTAAATGTATATGTATCTTTACCATCATTGTTGGTCATCGTTATTTCTGTTGATGGATTTATTAATTTTACTGTAACATCTTGGTTTGTTGCAGTTGTTTTATCATATTCAATACTTGCTGTTGGTACAATTATTTTTGTTGTATCTTCATAGATATTAAACATTTTAGCGGCGATGAAACTCAAACTACTTGCTGATGATGTTCTAACCCCTTTTATTTTAATATATTTTACACGAACTGATTCATCAATTTCAACTGTTTTAATCGCATCATTGTTAGCCCAATTCACCGTAGTGATTTCTGTAAAGTTTTCACCATCCATACTTCCAGATATTTCTCCGGTTAGGATTTTACCATTTCCTCCTTCAACTGGTAAATATTCTAAAGCTGAAAGATATATTGGACGGTCTAATTTAATAATAATATATTTATCTAAGTCAGATCCATTCCATGCAGAATGCCAATTAGTATAAATATTCCCATCTATAATGTTTTTAGCATAACGACCTTGAGCTGTTGCTTCACTAGAAACTCCAGCGATTGATAAATGCTTGATTGATACATATTTTCTATGTTCATCTATAATATCTGTTGTAAATTCAAGAGATTGCTCTTCACTTGTTAAATAAATATCATGACGACGAGCTCTAACAATAACTGTTTTATCTCCAGTTAAATCTGGTTCTTCATCTTTGAATAAAGTCCATGTTGATGAATCTTTCATACGCCATTCCATATAATCTGTTACACCTACTACTTTATTTTCTAGGTCATTATTATAAATTCCTGCTGGAGCATTTTGTTTTAAAATATCAATTTTGTATAAATTTTCTTCAGAATAGTTTACTCCCACAATATGAACGTATATGTCATTTTCAGCAGTAATACTTTCTATTTCTTCTTCTGTTAATTTTAAACTATGTTCCTCTTCTCCTGTAAACGAAACTTCTTTCCATGTATTTTTTCCATCTAAGCTGTAATCCCATCTTACACCCGAACCATCAAAGCGAGAAGATAACACAATCTTTCCTGCTTGTTCTCCATCAAATGAGAATGTTGCAATACTCTTATCAATTTTTCCTAATAAATAATTAGCTTCAGTTCTTGTAACGCCTGGTTGTAATACTAAATCAGAACCATTTGCTAAAGTACTTCCTTCAGTTAATGTTCTAGTTTGTAATAATGTAAATAAATATTTATATTCTACACTTGTTAATTTAGCATTAATTAAATTAGTTAAATGATACATTGGTAACGGGAAGGCCATTAAAGCATCTGCAATTTCAGCTGCTAAATCGTAATATTCTTTTTCTGTCTTTGAATTACTTGCATTATAAGTTTGTATCAAGCCATACCAAGCATCAATATTTATCGGTTGAATACTTAATGCCTTTCTATATAATTCTTCTTGTTTTGCTAAATTTTCTTCATATGTTTTAGCAAGCATAATATATTCTTCTGCTTTTACTAAATTGTCATAATCATTTATAGCTTCTTGAGCTAATACCATATAAACTACAGAATAGCCTCTTTGGTAGCCAGCATTTCCCCAACCTAGAAGCATTCTTTCACCTTTTTCGGATAATGTCCAACCAGAAACGTCGTTATCTATTCCCCAGTATCCTTGACCAGCAGTATTTTTTGTATAGTATAAAAGCGCTGCATGTCCAGGTTGACCTATTACTGTGGCAGGTATTCCGTGTGTTGCACGTATATTTGATCCAGATTTTGAGATTCCTCCACAAACTGCTCCAGTTCCGAATTTATTTCTAAAGTTCATCCATACTTTATATAGTTTATAATCTGCTGTTCCTCGAGTAACCTTTAGAGTATATTCTGGTACATCCACTCCACCAGGTATAGTAAAGCTTGCATCAAACATACCTATTTTTTTAGAACTATCTGATCCATCAGGTATAGCAAATAAATCATTAAAATATTCAACATTAGCTGGGTCATAATATATCGGATTCCCATAATTTGGCCATACATAAGCTATATAAGAATGGGGAGTTAAAAGCCCTTCTGCACTATTTGGTGCTGCATCAATTTTTGATTGAACGTAAGCATTTAACCATATTATTTCTTCATCATCTATTAAGTTGTTCATTATAAAACGCATTTCTTCTACTCTTAAATATTCAAACCATGGTGTTTTATCATTACTTTTTGTCACAACGAATTTGCCATTTTTATGTAAATATCTAAAGATAGCATATCTTCTTACTGGATCTGATTTGTTTTCAGCAGCACTCGCTTGCATCCATAATCCTACATTTTGAGAATGTGTTAGAGATATTGCAAACATCATTTTACGATATAAATCACTATAAGTTAAACTTGAATCCCATTTATTATTTAAAAGTGTTTTATTATCTAAATCTGATTTATAATTTTTATATAGTCTACTTAATACCGTTAATGCATTATAATACGACCCACCTTCGGGTGTACCTCCCAACATGAATTCACGTAAATTTTCTAAATCATTCATTAACCAAGATAGCATTTCTTTATTTTCAATACTTTCATTTGCCAAACGGTTTATTGTATATGATCCAACATTACTTACTAATTGTCTTTGTAATAACGTAAGTTCATATTCTCCTGCTAAATCTTTTCCGTCAAAAGTCTTAATCTTAGCATCATATTCGGCAACTGTAGGTACTATACTTGTTGTATCTAGTTCTTTTACTAATTTAGCATCAGCAAAGATCGAATGGTCGTTACCATTTCCACCATTAGAGTCTACATAAAGTTTTAAATATTTAGCTCCTTTTATATCAACTGTAACAAGTGAAGCATTATTTAAATTCGTAACCCCTGGTGAGGCATCAGTTTTTAAATCCCATGTTTTTCCATCAACAGATGTATACACAAAGAATTTTACACCATTTGTCGATGCGCTTGCTGTTGAATTTATACCTATAAAAGATGTAAAGTAATTATAATCTAGTCCTTCTAGATCGTAAACAAGTGTCGATGTAGCATGAGCCCAAATTCCTTTTGGAAAACTAAAAACACTGTTCTCTATTTTTAAAGTTAAATCAGCATTGCTCGGAGTTTTATCAATAACAAAACTTCCATATCCTGATTTTGACATGCTAGCTATATAGTCAATATCTGATAAATAAAGCATCTCGTTACGATCATACTCTATTTCATTTCTTTCAAAACCTTGTCCTTTTGGTGTAAATGCCACCAAACCTAATAATATACAGGCACTAAGACCTGTAGCTAAACCTATTTTTCCTTTTTTACCTAATAACCCCTTGGTCATCTTCAAAACCCCCTTTTTGAATTGTCTACATTTTACCACTATTTTATGATTTTGTCAAATTGTTTTATTCTTATTTACATTTATTCGACATTATTCACGGTTTTCATAAGGGAAAATAGCCAAATTTCTTATGCAAAAGAAAAACTCACAAATATCAATTAATTTGCAAGCATTCCTTTTTAACTTATTTTTCGAAATTCATTCCATTTTATGGAAAGTAACCCACTAAGTCTATATTTTACACTATCATTTAGCACATCTCATTACTTTTCTACAGGCATATACTTATCAAGATATTCTTCTACCGTTTCCATATACTCTTTCATAACTTTATTATCATTTTGTACCCCATGTCCCGAGTGTTCTGCTACGAACAATTTATAATCTACACCATTATCTTTTAAAGCATTCTTTAAATGTCTTACTCCCTTATACGGTTGAACTTTATCATGAGTTCCATATAATAAAACACTTGGAACAGAATTTTCATTTATATAAGTATAAGCCGATATTGGTTTCATAAGGTTTAGATAACTTCCATCTTTTATCATTTCTGGAGTGATTTCTACGCCACCCATAACACTAAATAATTCTGCCGCGGCTTTTCTTGACTCTTCGCTCTTTTGATCCAAGCCATATATTTCCCAGTCTTCAACAAAATAACTAGAAGGCCCTACCATTTCAAACATCATTTTAACTGGTACTGGAGATTCTTCGGCATCTCTATAAGCATAGAGCATTGCAAGTGCTCCCCCGGCTGATCCCCCACTCATAGTTATGCCATCTATTTTATAACCATGTTTTTCGGCTTCTTCGATGACTTTTGGTATAGCTTCTTTAATTTCCATTGATTGCGAATAAACACTTTTATCATTATCCTCAGTCCTCAAAGTGTAATTAATTCCAGCTGCTACATATCCTTTAGAACATAACCAGGCAAGCAGGTTCCGATCTTCTACTTTATCTCCACTTGTAAATCCACCAGCATGAAGATAAACTACTAATCCATAAGTTTTCTTGCTGCTGTCTTTTGGTACATATAAATCAAATTTATTTGATTCTCCCCCTTTATATGGTATATCCTCGTATAGCGTGCCAATTTCATCACTCCACCGAACAGAATATTTTTTGGCCCAGCTTGGTTTAATTACAAATTTAGTTATTATTCCAATTAATAAAGCAACTATAAATATTAATATACAGATTCCCACAAATTTACCCGTTTTCATAAAAAGTTACCTCCGAACAAGGTTCCACCTAAAAGCAAATTTAAAAATGCACGAACAGCTAGTCTTCCAAGAGTGATTCCTAAAAGAGCAACTAATCCTAGAATAATCCATCTTTTTACTGTCATATTTTACTCCTCCTTACTTGACAATCCAAGAAATAAGTGTTGCATTTCTTTCAGTTGTGATCGTATTATAATTTTTTTTAAAAAACAATAGTAAATCTCGCGAAAGAAAGAAAGGATAGTGTTTTCTAACAATGGAATTAAGAAGCGAATTATCAAAAAAATACTTAGCAGATTCTCTAATTCTACTAATGAAAAAAAAGGAATTCGATAAAATTACTAATAAAGATATTACCAATAAAGCCGGTTTATCAGATATAACCATTTATCGTAATTTTAAAACTAAAGAAGAAATTATAAAGTATTACTTAAAAAATTTGTTTGATTCATGGCATGATAATTGGCAAGATAGCGGAAATATCGGGTATCAAATATTTAGTTTCTTCTGGATGAATAAAGATTTTATAAATTTACTTTATAAAGCAAAATTACAGTATCTGCTTATAGACAAAATTTTAGAGTTGCATGATTATAAAAAGGAAGATCCAGATGCAATCGCCTATTCTAAAGTGACTGTTGCTTATTTGATTTTTGGATGGTGCGATGAATGGTACAAAAGAGGCATGAAAAATACTCCAGAAGAAATGGCGCAATATTTTAATCATACAAATAAATAATTTAATACAGACTCGTAGAACAAATGAAAATCCATATTAGTAAATGCTTTTTTAATATGTAAGACTTTATTATTTTAAAGCCTTGATTGCTTTGCTAAAATATTAGAAAAAGTGTAAATAAAATAATAATTTTGATAAAAAGTATGATAGAATCTATGTATAGAACAGTATTAGGGAGGTTTATAATATGAGAGAAATATGGGATAGTAATTCTTCAATAGAAGAAAAGCATAGTTCATCTATAACTCCTCAAATTAAGCAATTTAAAGTTAGCTTTAGTATTCCAGAAATATATGACATAATAAAAAAATACCAAAGTGATAAAAAATTAGAAGAAAATGATTATAACGTTCTGTGCTGGTTTCTCGATAGTGAATATGCTCAACAGTTTGATGAATTATGTAAATATATTAAAGATTTATTTGGCGATAAATTAAAAGATGAATATTTTAGAAGAAAATTAAATGATAATAAAGATAAAATTTCTAACTATTACTATCAACATGTTTATAATTATTTTTTAAAAAATGAATTGGATGCGGGGCATATAGATGATTCTCGTGATATTTTATATGAAGTAATGCAAAGAATACCAGAATTATTTAATAATGATATGTTATCAAATGAATATAGAAAGAAACTTTATAAAATCTTACCGATAGACGAAATCAAAAAAAGAGATGAAGAACGGGCTACCTTTAAAGGACGCGATACTGATCTTGAAAAAACTGATATTTTATATCAGAAAAGATTATTAAATGAATTGTTTAAGAAGGAAATATTAAAAAATATACCTCAAGATTATTCAGATTTAGAAAAAAGTATATATATTTATATAAAACTATGTCAGCTTTTGTCATATGATCCCGCTTACTATGCCAATAAGGATAAATACGGACAAGAACATCAAGATTTTGATAATGTTTCTAAAATAGGAGTAGAAACAAATAATGCAATATGTTATGAATTTGTAACTATTTATTCAGAAATGTTAAAGGATATGGGGTTATATGTTGTTTCATCAACAAGTTTGGATTTAAGCGTTGATGAAAACGGTAACCCTATTTATGTAAGTTTTGTTGATAAGCATTCAAACTTACAATATTCTGTTGATGGCATAACTGTTTTTGCCGATTCTACAACTTCAGTATTGTGTGGAGATATAATAAATGCCAAGATGAATAATCAATTAAATGGTTTAAAATGTTTATGTGTAGATCCAAATAAAAAAGACAAATTTAATGCCGCCTTAAATAAAGTATACAGTGGTTTAAAAACGGAAAACACAGCATTTAAAATGTATGGTAAAGATGTCAAAGAAAAACCATTAGTAGAAAAATTAAAAATCTTATTTGATGTTATAAGTAATACAGATTTTAATTCAACAGATTTTATATCATATATCGCCAATATAAAACATGTACTGTTTACCGATGCTGAATTAGATTGGAATTTAAAAATTAGCTTTATTGGGAAAAATAGTGAAGGTCATCAATATCCAGTAGCTTTATTTTCTGTCAATACAAATGATATTAAAAATGTTTTGCAAGATACTGTTCAATACCTGTGTGACTCACGTGAAAAAATGGTTGTAAAAGCGGAAAAAGAAGAATTAGAAAAAATGTTTAGTGATGGGACTTTATTTTTTGTCGATGGGAAAATGAATATCCCAAATATTAATACATCACAAAGTCATAAGCCTAATAATAGATAGGTTATAAAAAAATAAATAAGTAATACTCTTACTTGAGTGTGTCCTAAAATCTGTGTAATTTGTATGTTCTTTTCTTAACTTTGTATGTGTAGTCTTTAATCATCTCCAAGATTTCAGGATTTGGTTTTAATGCTTCAATACTTTAAAATTATCCACATAGACTTCTGAATCAAATATATATACATCTACATCATCAAGCCCGTGAGGGTTTTAGTTTACCAGAGCAAAAAGAGAGATTAGAACAATTTTGTAATTTTCCAACTCAAAGACACTTCTAGTTATTCTATCTAGTTTTAAAGCGACTATAGTGTTGATTTTCTTTGACTATTCCTTGCTCTGTTAAAACGTAAGGCAAATAAATAAGGAAAATATGCTAAACATAAAGACAAAAGTCGTGATTGACAAATTCAGGTCTTAAATTACCCGTTTTAGCACTTATACCAGCACCTTCGTAATAATCTAGTATCTCAATTGTTGAACATAAAACATCCACCTATAAACAAGTGGATATTTTAAATTTATTTTCGTCTCATATCGTGGCTTTGTAATTTTTGAATTTCATCATGCTCATTCATTAAATCTATATTTTCTTGAACTAATTGTTCATTAAAACTAATTCCATTTTCCATGGCTCTTTGCTCAATTTGTTCATATTGTGCATTTGTCATTTTCCTAAACGGTACTTGTTCACCTTTAGAACAACTAATATAATAATTATAAATATAATCAAGACTTTGGTTATAACTATTATATTGTTCCTCAGTTACAACACCAGAACTTAATAATTCTGATAGTTTATCACTGTAAGAATCTAATTCTTGATCTAATTGTTCTTCCGTTTTTGTTGCAACCCTTGCTCCATTTTCATCAGCAAATGTCATGCCGTCAGAAGTAATTTTACTTCCTAATACACTTTCTAATTCTGATTTTTTTTGCAATGCAGTTTCACCCATAAGTCTTTTAAACATTGGTTCTCTTCTAAGTTCAATTAAGGCTTTTTTTGTTCTGGTGTCAAATCAGCCATTGAAACATAAGTTATAAATTCTTCTGTTGTTTGACCTGTAAAACCTAATATTTGATTAAATCTACTACTAAACCCCCTATACCAATCTGCATTCTGTTGATGATATCTTGAATATTCATTATCACTATATCCAGTAAGTTCATTATTAAATGCATTATGAACTAATATAGCCTCATAAATAATTTTTTGCTTTTTTTTATCCATAATAATTTCTCCTTTTTCTGATTGTCCTTGAAAAGATTGTGATTTTTGGATTTCTATTGTTCCATTTTGTATATTATATATTCCTTGTTCTAATTGATTACAATCAATAGAAATAACTTGAGGTTGATTTATACATCTAATCTCAATTAAATTCTGTTGAATCTCTATTATGGGTTGTTCACCACGTTTCATATTAAATTCAAAATTTTTATTTCCACGCTTAATTTTTATATTTAATATTTCATTTTGCTCTTCTTCAAATCTTTTTCCATCATATCCGGGTCCACGTCTAATTATTAATCCTGCATCCTCTATATATTCAGGCTTCATAAACAGAGTGGGTTTTGCATTCTCTTTAGATATCATAGGTAATTCAATTTTTCCATCATATGTACTAGGTAATACTAACGTACGAAGATTATTAGTTCCATAAAAAGCACTTATTCCAGAAGTTTCAACGCCTTCATTCAAAACGATTTTTTATAAATTTTGACATTGATGAAAAGCCCCTGTTGGAATTTCTTTAATAGTTCCTGGGATATTAGCAGAAATTAAATTGGTATCATCGGACGCAAACCAAGCTGTAATTTCAACAATACCATCAGGTAAAATCAAATCTTGTACCTTAGGGTAATCATAAAATCCGATTTTTTTAATTGTTGTAGGTAATATTACATCTATATTTGGATCAAATATGCAATGTACTTCCTCAACACCTTCCTGTAATTCCACTAATACTAGATATTCAAAATTCAGTAGTTCTAGTTCTACATTAAATTTTTTAAAAGAGCCAGGTACAATTATTTGTCGTAGGGCTGAGTCTCGCATTTCCATAACTGCTGTTTTAGATAAACCTGTAGTTCCATTTGGAAAAGCATAAACATGGCTACCTTGTAGTTTTGGAACATGATATATTATATGACTATCAACTCCAATGGTATATCCATTTTCTTCATACGTTTTTTCCTTTATACTATTTTTATTACTACGATTAAATAAATTAAATAAACCCATTTTCCTCACACCTAATAATCTTATTATATCATAGTTTAGAACAAAAAAGCGTTAAACCTCGGGGTTCCAGGGGCAGAGCCCCTTTATTGAAAATTTTTTAAAATTAATTTAAAATACTTCACTATGGTTTGTTTGTCATTTAAAGGAGTGAAAAATTATGACGAATTATAACCATCTTTGCAAAGAACAAAGAAATACAATAGAACATCTTTTAAATAAGCGATATAACTTTACCTATATTGGCAATGCAATTAACGTTGATCGAACAACAATTTCAAAAGAAATAAGAAGAAATAGAATTATTAGACATAACTTATTTTTACCATTTAATAAACATGGTATTGATAAAGCAACAAATAATTGTCAAAAATTAAGTAAACCTCCTTACTGTTGTAATAGTTGTGAAAACAAAAACTCATGTAGTAAATTTCATTTATATTACAATTCTAAAGAAGCTCAAAAACATTATGAAACAAATCTAACTGAATCTAGATCTGGTATTAATGCTACATCAGATGAAATAAATATTATTAATAAAAATATTGTTCCATTAATTAAAAATAAAAAACAAAGTGTGAATCAGGTTTTTATTAACCATCCTGATATATTACATATTTCTAAAACTACTTTTTATAAATATGTTAACGAAGAGATTATTTTATTATCTAATTTAGATTTACCAAGAAAAGTTAAATATAAAAAAAGGAAAAATAAGAACAACAAGAAAAATAAAAGAGATTTCTCTATTCTTATTGGCAGAAAATACGAAGATTATATAACAAAAATAGAAGTAGAAAGAAAACTTCATACTTGGCAATTAGATACTGTGATTGGCACAAATAAAGATTCAAAATGTTTAATGACTTTTCTGTTAGTAGAAACAAATTTCATGATAATTAGACTTTTGGATAAAAAAGATATTACAAATGTTGATAATGAGTTTACAGCATTAAAAAAGACTTTAGGTATTGAGCTATATAAGGAAATGATAAATATCATTTTAACAGATAATGGAATTGAATTTTATGATCCTATTCATATGGAATTTGATCTTGATACTGGAGAAAAACTATGTAATGTATATTATTGTCATCCTAATTCTCCAGAAGAAAAACCAGAATTAGAAAAGAATCATGAATACATTAGATATGTTTTACCTAAGAAAATTTCTTTTCAAAATTTAACAAAAGAAGATATTAAAAAATTAGAAGATAATATAAATAATATCCCTAGAGATATACTTGGTAATAAAACACCTTATGAGTTAACCAAAGAAAAATATCCTACATTAATAAAAAAATTGAATTCTAAATACATTAAACCTGATGATGTAACTTTAAATCCTATTGATATTTTAAAAGGAACCAACAATGGAAGATAAAATATTAACTGTCCATCCTATTACAGGAATAATTACCTTTAAAGATGTAATAAGTGATTTAGAAATTATGTTAGAAGACAATGAATTATTTGAAAATATTATTTATCATTTATTAGAATCAGATGTGTCTAATGAAGATCTAGCTTCACTATTTAATTATAGTGTAACGAATAGATTAAAATATATTATCGATGTTTTAAAAGATATTCTTTAATACAATGAAAAAACAGAAGCAAACACCTTCCGTCTTTTCATTGGCAAACAAGCCATAAATAACATTCCTAGAGATATATTATCACTAATGTATGGGAACTTAGTCGTGAAAAGACTTAAGTACATACACTTTTTAAGATGCAATAAATTCCCTACAAGTACATATTTTACCACAGATTACTGATTTTGGATAAAAATTTTCATTTAAATTTTGGGCATTAAGTAGTTAAAACTTATTTCTTCTTAGTTTTGTGGGAACTTTGAATTTAATTCAAGCATTTATTTTTAAAATTTGAGAAAAGTGGTAATAGAGATTTTAGTGCTTTTAAAAGAGGCGAAGGATCACAAGAATGGTATTATACAGGTATTTACGAAAGTTTAGTATCAGGAGAAGATAAAGATTTGCCTATATTTGTAAGATTAAAAGAGATTTTAGATAAAGTATTTGCTAAAAAAGAAGATTTATTTTTTAGAGATACAATCTTCGTAGATAATCAAGACTATTATACAAATTTAAGACAATTACATGCCCAAAAGATAGAATTACAAAGACTTAAATCATTAGTTTCATTGCCTAAACCATTTGTTATTGAATTTAGTGGGACTCCTAGAACTGGTAAAACAACTACAATAAATAATTTATATGATTTCTTTAAAAAAGGTGGATTTGATGTTTCATTAATAGAAGAATTTACTACTTCAGAAACTTATAAAGAGAAATTTAAAAGTAAACTTGATAAAATGGGTTTAGGTGATAGTAATATTGCTATTATTGAAGAAGTTTATAGGCAATTACAAAATGCTATTTCTTCTGGAAAAGAAATTATTTTAATTGATAGATCTATAAATGATAGACAAATGTGGAATTATAGGCGATTTATTTGTGGTGATATGCCAAAAGAACAATATCTTGAAGCAAGAGATAAATATTCGATGATTTCTAAAACATTAATTGATTTTCTAGTAATTACATATGCTGATCCTTTAGTTTCTTTAAAAAGAGATTATCTTTCAAGTCTAGCATTAGAACCAAGAAGATTTCTAAATGTTGATAATATAGAAGGGTATAATAATAGTTTAAATGTATTACAAGGTCTATTTTCAGAAAGTGTAGATTCTATGGCTTTTATTGATACTTCTAATATGAGTATGAATGATGTTTCAATTGGAGTTACCTCTCAAATTCTTCCTGTTATGAGGAAAAGATATATAAAAGCTTTTCAACAAAAATATAATTTATAATAATAAAAAAGATGATAAAAAGCATTAACGCTGAACTGATCCCCAAAAGTTGGACAGTTTATAAATAGTTTCTAATTAGAGATTTATTTCTCAAACTAGAGTTTTTTTCTTTTTTAGTTATTTTTTCTCCGTTTAATTTTTTGATAGCTTTTAATATTGTAGACTTCCCAGATTCATTCTTTCCAATTATAGAGGTTTGACCGTTATTTATTTTTATAACTTCCTCTTCTTTTATAGAAAGAAAATTTTTAATTTTAACTTTTAAAAGCATTTTTTTTAGCTTACTTCCATTATTTAATTTTACCATATTTTGTCAATAAAGAAAATATTTTTCGCCACATTTTACTTAAAATATGTTATAATTTTATGTAGAAAGGGGCAATTGAAATGAACAATGAAGAAAAAATTCTAAGGGAAATGCAAAAAAATAATGGAATGATTACTACTAATGATGTGGAACAAATGGGAATTGCAAGAAAAACTTTAACAAGAATGTTAGAAAAAGGATTAATTGAGAGAGAAAGTCAAGGATTATATGTTTTACCTAATTCATGGGGAGATGAATACTATAACTTAATTTTTTCAAGTAAAAATGCTATATTTTCTCATGCTACAGCACTTTTCTTGCATGGATTATCAGAAAGAGTTCCATTAATTTATGAAATTACAGTTATAAATGGTTATAATGCAAGTTTAAAAACTAGAGAAAATGTTGAGCTATATTTTATTTCTAAAGATATATTTGAACTTGGAAAGACAGAAATAGAAAGTCCTCAAGGTAAAATTGTTCCTGTTTACGACATTGAAAGAACTTTATGTGATATATTAAGGTCTAAGCAAAATCAAGATATAGAAATTATTAAATATGCTTTTAAAACTTATGTAAAATCTCCTAAAAAAGATATTTATAAATTAATAGAGTATGCAAAAAAATTAAAAGTAGACGAAGAAGTTAATACTTATTTAGAGGTATTACTATGATGAATGCTGAAAATTTAAAATACAAAATAAAAATAAAATCTAAAGAAACGAATGTATCTCCACAAGAATTAATGCAAATGTATTTTTTTGAAAGATTATTATATAGAATTTCAATTAGTAAATATAAAGATAATTTTATATTAAAAGGAGGACTACTTTTAGCTGCTATAATAGGAGACGATAGAAGAACAACTCAAGACATGGATACAATGTTAAAAGGAATTGAATTATCTAAGGAAGAATTATTAAGTGTTATAAGTAATATCATTAATATTGATAGTGATGATGGCATAATTTTTAAAATTTCTAAAATTGAAGATATAAGACTACAAGATATTTATGGAGGCTTAAAAGTTTATTTAGAAGGTAAAAAAGATGGTTTAAAAGTTAATCTTACAATAGATGTAACAGTAGGAGATCCAATTACTCCAAAAGAGATAACTTTTAAGTATAAAAGTATGTTTGATGAAGGCTATATAAAGATAATGGCTTTTACCAAAGAAACTATTATTGCAGAAAAATTTGAAACACTTCTTGCAAACACGGTAGGAAATACTAGAGCTAAAGATTTCTACGATTTATATATGCTTTTAAATGAATATTATGAAGAGTTAAATAAACCAAATTTAGTAACAGCAATTAAAAGGACTTTAAAAAGAAGGGATACTTTTCATTTGTTAAGTGAAGTTAGTAATCTATTTGAAATTATAAAATCAAGTGAAAAATTAAAAGATAATTGGCTTAAATATCAGAAAAGATATCCATTTGCAAAAAATATAAGTTATGATAAAGTAATGAATAGTATTAACCTAGTTGTTGAACTATTAGAAAAGGAATCAGTGGTTATATAAAATTAGTATGAAGTAATTAAATGACACTCAATGAATTTATTACTCTTACATTTTTCCATGAAAAGTAATAATGATTTTAATAAAATATGTAGAAACCTCCATTCAATTTTGTAGGTTTTTGTTTTTAAATTTTATCCCTTCTAATGCTAACTTAGTTCTTTCTAAATATTCTAAATAAGATTTACGATAATATTTTTCATTAAGCCATTTAATACCTTCTGCTTTAATCATTAATCTTTCGTTTTCATAATACTTTAAATTTTGATTATATTCATGGTGCATTTTATAAATAGCCAGTTTAATACTTTCATAATCTTTTTCAAAGTACCACATCATATCTTTTACACTCATATCTTTATATTCAAGTGGCTTATATTCAAAATTAAATTCATTTACTAATTCGGTAATTAATTTTTCAAAAAATGCTATTTCTAAATCTAAATAATATTTATCATGAACTAAATGATAATGTCAATATTTTTTTGTAGGTTTTGGCTAAAATATTTTTGTAGGAAAA
>CAMNRN010000009.1 GCA_946553095.1 uncultured Mycoplasmatota bacterium | reverse complement strand
ATTTTGGCCATTACATACCGTACCTATATTATATATTAATTCTTCTTGTTGTATCATAACTTTTGCATTAAATTGTTTTCCCGTATTCTCTTGTTGGTTACTATCTAAATTGACAAACACTATTCCTACTTGCCATTCTTCTTCTGTTTTATGTTCTGCATTACTTTCCAAGACTTCAATTAGTTTGCTATTTGCAATTGTTACTAATCCTTTTCTAGTTGTTATATCAAATCCAGATGTTTCACTCACGGTTACATAATTTAATCCTTCTAAACTATTTAAAACAGTTCCATCTGGTTTTGTTATTTGCAAAAGCACTTCTGGCGTTCTTTCTTCAGTTGTATATACAAACTCATTTTTCCCAACAAGTAAATACAAATAATAATTATAACTTGCAGCATTTGTTTTATTGTTCGCTACCAGTGTTGCTTTGGCTGTTGTGGCATCACTTTGATTACCTGCTCCTTCGCCAAAGTTTTGTTGAGTTATGTTGATGCTTAAATCTTTGCCTACTTCAAATTTTAAACTATCTGTCGTATTTGCTGTCACATTAATGTTGGCACTAGCACCTAGTCCTGTTTGCGCTTGAAAGTAAGCATAAGTAGCACCAAATACTACTACCAGTAAAAACGCCACTGTTACAACGAGTAACATATTTTTCTTTTTATTTTCCATTTATTATCCCTACTTTCAAACTACCATAAACCAATTATACTAGTTATATAACCACCTGTCAATTAACTAGTACTTAGTTTTCACAAATAGGAAATTGCTTATACCTAAATCTTATTAATAAAAAAATCTAATTTCGTTCTTCACTAATATGTTCACTTAAATAATTTATTTTATAGTCTTTATACTTAATACTTTTTAATAATAACAAAACATTACTTACTTTTGTATTTTTTTTAATTAAAATAATATCTCCAGACTCTACCGTATCTTTTAAAGAAAGAATTGTACTATCGGAAAGAATTTTTTCTGGTTTTACTAAAAACATTTTTTTATCTCGACAAACCCTTTCATTCCCATTTGATAAAACACAAATCCCCGTATTATTTTTATATTTATTAATCAAACTTTCCAATTTATCAAAATTACTTACCTCATTATTAATACATTCATAATTAGCATTCTTATCAAATTGATCAAAAGAAACTAAAACACTAAAATGATTATTTTTAAGAGCTTCAATTATATTTTCATCATATTCTAAAACTAAGCTAACACTATTTTTATTAGGATTACCTTTATTTATAATTTTATCTTTATTTTGAATAATTGAAACCTCAGGATAAGTATTCATATATTTTAGATAATATTCATTAAAAACTTCCAAAGATTTCATATTATAATAACTATCTTTAACATTAACCCCAACTCCATTTAAACCTGGAATAATATAATCCCCATCAATCTTAGCAGCCACACTAAGAATCTCATAACTTTCTTTCTTACTATCTATTTCTTTATATAAAGGATTACTGTGTAAAACAAAATTAGCTATTTCTTCTGTATAATAAAAACTAAAAAGAACAATCGCAATAATTCCAACTTTTTTAAAAATTTTCAAACTACCTTCACCTATTAAACTATATGCCATATTAAAAAAAATAATCTCTAACTTGAGACTATTTTATCCTATTTTTTTCTTAATTAAATCGGCTCCTCTTTTAGGATCATCAAATAATATTTCATAAACTAATTTTTCTTTTCTAAGTTCATTAATAAAAGTTACTTCTTCATTACTCATAGTTGAATACCTAGGGTTTTTATTTGTTTTCAAATCTACTATTTTATCAGTTCCTAACAAATAATCACTAGTAACGCCTAATACCTTTATTAGTTCGACAATATTATCTAGAGTAGGATTTCGCACTTCTTTTTCGTAGCAACAAATAGCAGACTTTCCAACTCCTATTAATTCACCTAATACTTCTTGAGTTAAACCTTTTTCTTTTCTTGCTTTTCGCAATCTACTTCCAATTATCAAGTAGCTTCAACTCCTTCAAAAGTAGTATAGCCATGATTTGAAAAGTTATGCGTAAAATTAACCTTAAGTAAATTATTCAGTTATTTATCTTTAGAATCTTCTTTTTTTGAACGATTCGCAGAAATAAATGATACCCTCTCAGCAATAACCTCAGTAATATACTTTTTCTCATTATCCTCTGTTTCATAACTTCTATTTTGGAGTCGTCCTTTAATACCTACAATATCACCCGTATGGCAATATTCACTCGTATTTGACGCAATTCCATTCCATAAAACGACACGAATAAAATCTGTTTCATATATTCCATCAGAATTTTTAAAAGGTCTTTGCACTGCCAAATGAACAGTTGTATAATTTTTTCCATTTTCTGTTTTTGCGACACTCGGCTCATCAGAAAGACGTCCAACCAAAACCACCTGATTCATTATCTTCACCTCCTTTCATTTCTATATATAGCAATATTTTTTACAAAACACAAACTAGCAATTTTCTTATTTTGAAAATCTTTTGAAAACTTTTCGACAAAATAACAAGCAAATTATTGACAAAGTCATAAAAAAAGAACAACCAAATTTCAAATTTAGTTATTCTTTTAATAAACGATTAAGTTCTACGGCATATTCCATAGGCAAATTCTTTTTAAAATCAGAAATAAATCCCAAGATTAGCAATTCTTTAGCTTTTTCTTCACTTAACCCTTTGCTCATTAAATAAAATATTTTTTCGCCATTAACTTTAGAAACGACTGCTTCATGTTCAATAAAACTTTTATCATTTTCCAAAATATTTTTTGGATAAGTATCACTTTTACTATTCATATCTAACAAGATAGTATCACATTTAACATTAGCTTTACTATATAAGGCACCAGGTGCAATTCGTACTTTTCCTCGATAATTAGCTATACCCCCATCTTGCGAAATTGACTTACTAAGAATAGTACTTTTAGTATGTTTTCCCAAATGAATCATTTTTGCTCCTGCATCCAAAACTTGTCCTTTTTTAGCAAAAGCTACACTTATAGAATTTCCAGTTGCATAATTTCCCTTTAAAATACAAGAAGGATATTTCATAGTAACAGCACTCCCAATATTTCCATCAATCCATTCCATTTGTCCAAATTGCTCCACGATTGCTCTTTTAGTCACTAAATTATAAACATCATTAGACCAATTTTGAATCGTCACATAACGGCACCTAGCATTCTTTCCGACAAAAATCTCTACTACTCCCGCATGTAACGATTTCTCCATATGAACTCTGGCCGTACATCCTTCAATATATTCTAATTCTGCACCTTCATCGACAATAATAATTGTTCTTTCAAATTGTCCAAGCGCAGCACTTTCCATTCGAAAATAACTTTGCAAAGGTCGATCTAACTTCGTATAAGGCGGAATATAAATAAAACTCCCCCCACTCCACAGAGCCCCATTTAAAGCAGTATATTTATTTTCGTTATAATTTACTAAATGATTAAAATATTTTTTAAACAAATCTGGATATTTTTGCAAAGCATCATCAGTACTTGTAAAAATCACTTTGCTATCAACTTTTTGTTTATGATAAACGACTTCACTTTCAAACTGATTAGTAACCCCACCTAAGTATTTTTCTTCAGCATCAATAACCCCCAAATTACAAAAAGTATCTTTAACATTTTTATTTACTTTATCCCAATCATCAGTCAAAGGAATATCTTCACTTTTATAATACATTATTTTATCAAAATCTAAATCTATAACAGGCCCAAAATTAGGATTATCTTTTTCTAAAAAAGCATGATACGCTTTCTTTCGAAATTCTAACATCCAACTTGGTTCCTTCTTCTTTTTAGATAATTCTTCTATAAAACCTTCTGTTAACTTTTCCATAAAAACCATCTCTTTTTTATCTTACTATAAGTCGTCTTTAAAAACAATTGTATTTTCCATCATTTTTTGTTAAAATATAATTACTAATAGAAGGAGTAAGATAATATGGATGAATTAGAAAAAAATAGTTTAAGAACTTCCAACGAAGCATTATTTGCTTCTTACAAACCAAGTTATCCTACCCTATCTCAAGTATACACCGAAAATGGTTTTTTAATTTTTCCCAATGGCAAAAGAATAGACTTAGCAAGCTTTGACTTAAGCCAGCTTCCACCAGATATCTTATGGATGAACACTAATGATTTATATATATATTTAAGTAATAATTTCTTTCATCATGATGAAGCATTCTATCAAAATGAAATAAACCGAATAAATGCTTTATTCTCTAAACTAATAATTACTGAAGAAGACGAAGACCGAATAAAAAGATTTACATTAGATTTTTGGTTACGATTAAAAATATTTAACAGTGAAACCGCTTTAGAAAATGATGAAGCATATGTAAGAGAACTCATGGCTCGCCGGAACATTATTCTAAAAAGTCAAAATGAACCATCTTTAGTAGGTAACATGATTATGAACTCATTTAACTCTTACTTCAATGAATCAACTAGAGAAGAAACTGATATGAATCACACAGGAATGTACGACACTATGCCGAGTATTAATACGACAAACAATCTTGCTGAAAGTAATGTCTTTTCTTTAGCTAGATCAAAACCAGGATTGCCTAAAATAATTGAAGATGATTCAAGAATAAACTTAAATATGGCAGGTTTTACAAGTATCGTATTAATTTTAGGAACAGCGCTTATTGTTGGTGTTTTATTAGGATTAGCTTTATTTAAATAAATTTATTGAAAAATTGAAAAAAAGTTTTCCCACGGATTTCTTTTTTTTATGCGTTTTAAAGCCTCTTCAATAGTAATTTCATCTGGTTTTATTTTATCTAATTCATCCCAAGAAATTGGCATTGAAATACGCGGTTTATTTTTAAGCCTTAAAGAATATGGGGCAACACTTGTCGCTCCTTTAGTATTTCTCATCCAATCGATAAATATTTTCCCTTTCCTAGCTTTTATCCGCATATTACTAACATATTTATCAGGAAATTTAGTTTCTAAAACTTTGGCTATATCTTTTGCAATTTTGGTAAAAACCTTCCAACTTTTAATCGATCTAAAAGGAACAACTACATGATATCCTTTTCCTCCACTAGTTTTCAAAAAAGATATAAGTCCTAATTCATCTAATACTTGTTTTAAATCTTTAACACCTTCGCGCACTTTTTTTATACTCATTTTCTCATCTGGATCTAAATCAAACACCATCATATCTGGATGATTTTTCTTTACAATATTACTACCCCAAATATGAAATTCATAACTATTCATTTGAACTTCGCTAATTAAACCAGCTTTATCCAAAATATAATAATAATCCTGATTTTTATGTTTATCATTACTAACATTAACTTTTCCAATCCCCAAATGATTAGATTCTAAATGTTTCATAAAAAAGGCATCTTTAAAATCCTTTGGACATCTCTTAACACTAACAATTCGTTTTTCCAAAAAAGGGAGCATAAAAGAAGCAACTCGTTCATAATAATTAACGATATCTATTTTAGTAATTTTATATTTAGGAAAAACCAATTTATCTGGATGCGTTATTCGAATTGATTCAACAACATTTTTATAAACGATATTTTTTTCTTCTTTAATCTCTTCCATTGTTCTTCCTGTTTTTATACTTAAATTATATTCATCAATATTATTAAATCCAATAATTTCATCTTTTTCCTTAATTAAAATCCATTGTTCTTCTTTAATACGAAAAAGCGCCCATTTTCCGAAAAGACGTTTACCAAACAAAATAAATTTTAAACTTCCATCCTTTAACCCCTTTGTTACATCAGTAATAGGAAACCAGTAGCCTTGATCCCAAAGCATAACTTCCCCACCGCCATAAGCCCCTTTAGGGATAACCCCTTCAAAAAGTCGATATGAAAGAGGATGATCTTCCACCATTACTGCTAAGCGTTTATCATGAGCATCATAACTAGGACCTTTAGGAATAGCCCAGCTTTTTAAAACTCCATCTACTTCCAACCGAAAGTCAAAATGATCTTTCCGAGCTCTATGATGCTGAATACAGAATCGTCTTTTCCCAGAAGAAGGCAGTTTCTTCCCAATAGGCTCATTAGTTTTACTAAAATCTCTTTTTTGATTGTATAATTCTAACTTTTTCATAGTATTATTATTTAAAAAAAATAAAATTTTAAACATTTTTTCTTCATAAAAAAATCCATAATATTAAATACTACGAACTTTTATTTATCCTTCACACAAAAATGTGCGTAGATTTCAATCTGGGGCGATATAAGGGAGTCGAACCCTTGCATAACAGAGCCACAATCTGCCGTGTTAACCACTTCACCAATACCGCCAAAATACATTAAAAATAATGTACTTTAAGAATACCAAAAATATTACTAAAAATCAAGATGTTTTCAATTAACTTCAATATCTCCACTAACAGTAGTAATATTAAGTACGATATCACTCAAACGACTATTTTCATAAATATCGATATCACCACTCGTGGTTTTAGCATCAACATAGACTGTATTACATCTTTCTATTTCAACATCTCCACTTACTGATTTTATAACTGAATTTTTCAATACTTCTAACCGTTCTATATTAACACTACCACTAGTAGTACTAATATTTACATAACCTAAAATATTATTAACATCAACATCACCGCTTATAGTTCTAACCTCTAAATGTTCTGCTGAAGAAACTTTAACATCCCCACTAGTTGTTGTTAAAACTACATCTTTATAATTGCCAATTTCAATTTCTCCTGAAACAGTCTTTACTTGTAATTTTTTAGCCATTGTCTCATCTAAATAAACATCCCCACTAACAGTATCTACTGATATATCATTTTGATAATTACTTGGAATAATGATTTCAATAAGACTATTATCAAAACAAAAACCAAAACAAAAAGCAGTAGATTTATATTTAACACTTAAATAATTATTTTCTAGTTGAATCACAGCATATTCTTCATTCTTCCCATAAATAGAAATTTCTATATCTTGAACATCATCTTTTACAATGAATTTAACTTGAGCCTCACGTGCCTCAACTTTAATATTCTCTATATTATTAATAGCATACTTTTCACTTTTTAATAAATGTCTTTGTCCGCGATTAAAAAATCCAAAATCACCCTTGATTCCCAAAATCAATATTACAGTTAATACAATAATAACGAAAATTAATAAAAATACCAACATCCACTTACCTACTTTACTTTCCACCTTTATCACCCCTCAAATCCCAAAGTAAATCAATCAAACTAATAAACGCAGCATAAATAAGCCAAATCAGCCAAGTAATATGCCAAGCATTTGTTGTAAAACTAATAAAAAGATAAAAACAAGTAGCAACTAAAGACACTATCGTATGAATAGCCTCTTTTGCAGGATCCTTCTTTTTGACAATCTTCTCGGAAGAATTTTGCTTTTCATGATTGACAAAATAAAATATTAATAAACAAGTTGCCAAGGCACAAACAATCATAAAAATGCTTACCACCAAGCCATCATTCAAATTTAAAAATTCTGTGGCAAAAATAATCCAACTTACTGCCACAAAGTAAAGGAAAACACTAAATGAAATAACCAAACCTTTCATATGATTTTTATGATCACTGCCACTATCATTCATAACGCCACTCGCCTTCCCTAAAATAAGTTCATCAGCTGAAATATTAAAAAGTTTACATAGCAAACCAATTTTATCAAAATCTGGCGTACTTTGGTCAGTTTCCCACTTTGATATTGTTTGTCTTGACACATTAAGTTTTTCAGCCATTTCTTCTTGACTTAAATTATTTAGCTTTCTATATTTTAATATTCTTTCTCCTACAGTCATAAACTTTCCTCACCTCTTTTTAATTTTATCTAAAAATCCGTTGCAATTCTACCATTATCACTTGGAAATTTGTCAACTATTGTTAACATTAAAAAAAAGAAATATTGCTACTTCTTCTTTGTATATAATTCCTTAACTTTTAAACGATTTTCTGATGTAAAACCAGCTAATGCTTCTTTAGATATCCTCATTAACAACGCTTGATACATTTCATCTAATAATTCTCTAGTTTTTTTATTAACATTTAAAGCACAAACCGTATGAATTTTTGAATCTTTAGTTACAACAAAAATAGTTCTAGTAACATTTCCACGATAGCTCACTTCTTTAGGATATAACCATACTATATCATTATAATTAATAACTTTTAAACCACTTCCATAAGTAATAACATAATGATCAGTTAAATAAAAATTATACTTACTATGATCGACAGTTGACTCACTATTAAGTTCAGCCTCTATTTTTTCAATATCTTCTTTATAACCTTCCAAGCACTTCTTAGAATTCATTCTATTCTTAGCAAAAGCTATAACAGAAGTAATTCCAATAATTAAAAACATTCCCGCCATAATTAGTATATAAGGAAAATCATCATTCATCGGACCTACATTAGTATCTAAATAATAATAACCAAAATATTCATTAAAATTAGTATATCTTAAATAAAAATCATCAGTAACTTTATAATCATACATTTCATTAAAAGAACTAATCGCTAATTTTTTCAAATCATCAGGTATTTTAGTAAGTGTCCCATAAATTGTCACAGTTCCTGGAAACTCTTTTTCTTCATCATAACTATATTCTTTTATTGCTTCTAAATCTTTCATTGTTTCATCATCAATACTAGCTAAATACATATAGTCTTCATCATAAACAAAATATACCTTTTCTGTAGGATTATCAGCATCATCAGTTGCAAAATACTCTGTCATCAAATTAACATCAATTTTAGAATATTCCCCTTCACTACCTGATGCCATTTCAACTGGATTATTTTTTATTTTATTAAACTCAATAAACCCATAACTAAAAATTCCAATGCCGACAAGCAAGAAAATTGCCCCCAAAACTAAAGCCATCTTTCCTTTTTTCATCAACTTACTCAATTCCACTTTTCTTTCCATAAACACACCTCCCTTATATTATATATGAATTCTTTTATTATTTAAAGTACTTAATTATAAAAGTTGTTCCTTCCCCTTTATTTGATTTAACATTGATACTTCCATTATCTTTTTCAATAATTTCTTTAGAAAGAGCTAGTCCAATTCCGATACTTTGCGACTTTTCATTTGCTTTAAAAAACCTTTCAAAGACTCTCCGTACAGTTTTTTGATCCATCCCTTCACCTTCATCTTTAATCACAATCTTTGTATAAAAAGAAGTATCAACAAATTCGATATAAATATTCTTTCCTTCTTCTGTATACTCCACTGAATTTTTTACAATATTTGTTATAGCCTCCGTTTCCCAATTAAAATCTCCCCAAAAATTTACATCGGTTTTTCCACTAATATGAATTTTCACATCTTTTTTTATAACTAATGGTTCTATTTTTTTAAACACCGTCAAGATTAATTCTTTAACATTAATCATTTCTTTTTTAAACACAACCACATCGGCATCAAACCTTGAAAGTTTCAAAAGAGCAACAATTAAAAAATTCATATATTCTGTTTGTTTTCGAATATCTTCTAAAAATTCTTTTTGCATATCTTTTTGAACATTCTCCGTAATCAAATTATCAACCATCACGAGAATTGAAGTTAAAGGTGTTTTTAACTGATGAGAAATATTAGCAATGGAATCTTTCAAATCATTTTTGCCCTTAATGGATTGCTCTGCCTTCTCTCTTAACACGAGTGTTGTCTTATATACTTCTTCTTTTAAAACAGCCAAATCTCCTTCAAAATATTCTTCTAACTTTAAATCATAAATCCCCGCATTAACTCTCGAAAGAGTTTTAATAACCTCTCTTATTTCTTTATTTTTAAAATAACTATCTATGAAATAGGCACTTACTAAACAAATAAAAAAGGCCCCAAATGTAAAACTGACAATTAAAAGTTGTTCCGTATATATTTCCTCATAATTTTTTAAAAAAGGTCTTCTTTTTGTACTTAGTCCATACATTTTCAACACTTCTTGAGCTTTTTCAGGACGCCCTTCATTAAGCTTCAAAACTAAGTCTTCTTCTGATACATTAGGATAAGCTTCTTTTACTTTAGAAACTACATAATTAATAAATTGATTACCAGCAATATAATATTTTCGATATGAAAAATAAGTAATCCCCCAAAGAAAAATTCCAAATACAATCACTAAAGCCAAACTAACCAAGAAAACCTTTTTTAAATTATGTCTTCTCAAAAATTTCATATTTGATCCACCCTATATCCAATCCCTTTTATCGTTTTAATAATATCTTCATTTCCTAATTTCTCCCGAATCCGTTTAATATAAACACTAAGTGTATTATCATTTACAAAATTTCCATCAATATCCCATATTTTATCAATAATAACTTCCCTTAACACTACTTTATTCAAATTCGTAAACAGCACACATAAAATTTTAAACTCTAAACTAGTTAAACTAACTATTTGTCCATCGACTAAAACTTCGCACTTATCTAAATCCAAAACGACATTTTTCACTTGAATAATTTTATTTCGTTGTCTTCTTTTTAAAACATTGACAATTCTTGAGAGTAACTCCTTAGTTCTAAATGGTTTAATAATATAATCCTCAGCGCCAAGATCAAGACCATAAACTACATCATCTTCTTCATCCTTAGCTGTTAAAAACATAATTGGCACATCGCTTTTAGACTTAATATTTTCCCCCAAAGTAAGCCCATTTCCATCTGGCAAAGTAATATCTAAAATAATTAAATCCCATATATCCTTAGAAGACTTCTCTAAAGCCTCTTTATAAGTAAAAGCTACCTCTACCTCAAAATGATTTTGTTCTAAAGAAAATTTTAATCCTTTTACAATCATTTCATTATCCTCTACCAACAATATCTTAGCCATATTCATCACTTAAATCTCCATTAGTTCTTTTTAACTATTTTATCACAAAATTCCCCATTTTCACTAATAAAAAACCAGAAGAACCAAATCTTCTAGTTTAAATATTATCTTTTCTAATGGTTTCAATTATATTTTGTTTATTAATTCTCTTCATTGAATAGTACATAATAAGCATTACGAGTAAAAACACTACAACAATTGATATAATAATTGACATGATTGGTACTGTAAAAGCAAAATTTGCCGTATTTGTAAAAGCATTATACATAAAGTAAGAACCTAGTATACCAAGTGGAATCCCAATCATTAAAGCTTTACTACAATAAAACACCGTTTCTAACACAATCATTTTATTAAATTCTCTAGAAGTCATTCCAATCGACTTCAACATTGCAAATTCCTTTTGTCTCAAATTCATATTAGTTGTAATTGTATTAAATATATTTGTTACTCCAATTAGACTAATAACAATAATAAAACCATATAAGAAAATCGAAATAAGTAAAATCATCGAATTCTGTTGTTTAATCTCTTCATCAACATTCACATAATGAATATTTTTATTTGTTTGTTCCTTAATATATTTTTTTATTGTTTCATCCAATTTATTAGCATTATTAGTATGTATATAAAGATCTCCCGCTAACTCTGGTTTTAAAGCATCCATATAATCATCGCTAACAATCAAATAACCACTCATTGAATAACTTGACTCTAACCCCATTGGTCTTTTATCTGTTTTAGCAACAATTTTAATCGTCGAAATTTCTTCATTAGATTTTTTAAGACCTAGATAACCAGTAAAAGAATCCCCTACATTCAAATTATAAATACTTTGAAAAACATATTTTTGTGAATTTTGATCAAAATTCATCATCTGATCAATTAAAATACCCCCATCTTTATAATCTTCAATATTTCCTCCCAAAGCATCAACAAATCTTAAATATTCATCTTCCCCAAGAGAAACAATATTCAAATATATTTCACTATTAGCATCATCATAACTTGTAAGATTATAATACATTTCTTGATTAATAACATCTTTAGCTTTAATTTTCAAATAAGCATGACGATAAATTGCATAAGCATCAATATAATCCATCTTTAAAATATCATCATACACCTCTTTAGCCAGATCATTATCATCAGTTGTATTGACAACCATATTATAAGCATACTCTTTATAATATATACTTGTAATCTCAAAGCCATAATGAATAAACGAAGATAAAGAAATGAAAACAAAGATACTTACAACTAAAGATATAACTGTCGTTCGATATTTTTTACGACTTCTCTTCAAATTTTTATGAGCAATAACTCCCCCAGTTTTAAATAATTTTTTAATAATCGCTGGTGTTTTCAATTTATTTCTTTTTATTTTGATATCTTGATTATTGCGAATTGCTTCAATCGGTGATATTTTAGCGCTTCTTCTAGCTGAGGAAATAACTGACAGATAAATTGTTACCGTGGCCAAAATAAAGGTTAAAAAAATAGGCAAAAAAGGCACTTTATATACAAACTGAATACCATTTAAAAGTGATCCCATCAAAGCATTAATGATAATAATTAAAACGAAATCTGCAAACATTCCTGAAACTATCCCGATAGGAATAGCAATAAGCCCTATAACAAATCCTTCGTATAAAACATTTTTCTTAATTTGTTTACTTGTTGCCCCAATACTAGCTAACATTCCATATTGTTTAGTTTTCTCTGTAATAGATATACTAAAACTATTTCTGATAACAAAAATACTCGTTAAAATAATAATTCCTATTACAACTCCTGCTACCATAATAATTGTTGAAAAAGTAGTATCACTAAGTCCAACGAATTGCCAACGCAATAAATCACTATTAGTCGTATATTCATAATCATTTTTAATTTTTTGAACAAATTCTTTATAATATGCTGGTTTATGAAACATTAATGAAACATCGGCTTTATCTAATGACTCTACATCATGAAAACAAGTTAATGCCGTATACCCAGGAGCGTGAGTTCCTTCAACTCCATAATTGGGTCTTTCAATAAAACCAACGATAGTATAAGAAATATCTTTAGCATCAACGATTTTCTCTTCCATTCCTTCATCTGTATCAAACGGATTATTTTGATCTAATTCTTCTTTTTCCATCGCCAAAACTCGCTTACCGACAGCTAAATTTAAAACATCTCCAATTTTTAAATTAGCCTCTCCATTAGTATTAACACTATTAGTTATGACAATTTCCTTCTCATTTTGAGGAAATCTTCCATCAAGCAATCTAAAACCGGATAAAGCAAAATCATTTTGCTCATACCCCAATATATATAAATATGGTTTATAAAGATTTGTACTTTGTTCTAAACTAGCATACCCAAGTCTTCCAAACATATAATAACTATCTACATTCCGATCATTCAAGAAATATTTAAATTCATCCTTTTTTACATTATGAATCGTAATATGATGATTCCCATTTTCATAAATTGCAAAATTGATAAGCGTTTGTCTAAAGCTTGTCACCATTCCCGCTACAGCACAAATAAGCGCTGTCGATAAAATAATTCCAATTATTGTTACAACCGTTCTTTTAATATTTAATTTTAAATTTTTAACTGTTAATTTATTTAAAATATTCATGATTCATTCCTTACATCACTAATGATTTTTCCATCTTCTATCGTAATAACTCTATTTGCTTCATTGGCAATTTCCATATCATGTGTAATAACAATAATTGTTTGATTATATTTTTTATTTGATTGTCTTAATAGAGAAATAATTTCATCACTGGCTTTAGAATCCAAATTTCCCGTTGGTTCATCAGCTAAAACTATTGCAGGATCATTAAATATTGCACGACCAATACTTACTCTCTGCTGTTGTCCTCCTGATAATTCATTTGGCAAATGAGTCTCTCTATTTTTCAAATTCAGAACATCTAATATCTCATTTAAACGATGTTTATCAATATCCTTTCCATCTAAATCTCCTGGCAATGTAATATTTTCCACAACATTTAAAATAGGAATTAAGTTATAGAATTGATAAATAAGTCCTACCTCTCTTCTTCTAAAAATAGCAAGTTTATCATTATCCAAATTATAAATATCTACCCCATCGATAAATACTTTTCCACCAGTGGGCCGATCAACCCCGCCAAGCAAATGAAGAAGTGTCGATTTTCCGCTTCCGCTAGCTCCAACAATCGCCACAAAGTCTCCCTTTTCAACTGAAAAAGAAATATGATCGACTGCACTTACTTTATTCTCACCCTTACCATAGGTTTTCACTAAATTTTCTACTTTCAAAATTTCCATCAAATCAGTCCTTTCATTGCTAATTATATTTTTTCAAAGTGACTTTTTAGTGACAAAAGAAAAAAATATAGTATATCCCATACTACATCTAAAATATCTTTATCGTCATTTTAATTTAAATTCAACTTTTTACTTACGAATTTATATATTTCTAAAACGCCAATGACGCTAAGAGATAATAAAAACATAATACATATATCGGAAAAAGATAATGAAGCAAGTTGCAAAACATTACTAAAAAAAGGCACTTCCATGATTAAAAATTGCAAACTTACACTAAGCAAAACTGCTACTAACACGAAATAATTTTTGCTTTGATAATGAAATATTGAACTATCTTCACTGCGACAATTAAAGACATGAACATTTTGAATAAAGACCATTAAACACATGATATAAGCTCGAGCAACATTTAAATCAAATTGCTTATACTTTACTAAAAACACCCATAATCCAAAAACCAAAAATGTAATAAATAAACCAGACAGACAAATTTCTCGGATCATTTTTTTATTAAATAAAGATTCTTTAGTACTACGTGGCTTTTTATTCATTACTTCATCCGTTGAAACCTCAAAAGAAAGAGCCATATCTTGCAAACCATCTGTAACAACATTAAGCCATAACAACTGTAAAGCCACCAAAGGCATTGGCAAATTAAACAAAATAGCTAAAAGAAAGAATAATACCTCTGCCAAACCACAAGATAGTAAAAAATAACATATTTTTCTAATATTTGCATAAGCCGTTCTTCCCTCTTTAATTCCTTCGACAATCGAATTAAAATTATCATCCATCAAAATCAATTTTGAAACATCACGTGCAACATCCGTCCCACTTCCCATAGCAATACCAATATTAGCTGTTTTCAAAGCTGGAGCATCATTAACGCCATCACCTGTAACTGCCACGAATTCCCCCCTACGTTTTAAAGATTCAACAATATAATATTTATCAAGCGAAGTAACTCGCGCAAAAACTTTTTTCTGTTTGACAAATTTATCAAAGTCACTTCCCGTTTTATCTAAAAAAGTATCTAGTTCATCCTTCGTCGCTACTTGTTCATCATTTTCAATAAGACCCAACTTATAAGCGATAGAAGAAGCTGTTAAAGCATGATCTCCTGTTATCATAAGAACATTTATCCCAGCCTTCTTACAAACTTGCAAAGCTTGTTTTGACTCTTCTCTAATCGGATCAATAAATCCCACTAAACCGTCAAAATTCATATTTTGCAAATCGGTTATTTCATAATTTTTTTGTTTAGAGATCTTACTACTAGCAATACCAATTACTCGATATCCATCTTGTGCAAGCAAATCGTTTTGTCTTTTAATCTTTTCTTTTTGTAATTTAACTTTTCGCCCATCTTTATTTTCTTCCGTTGTACAAAATTCCAAGATTTTTTCTAATGAACCCTTCACCGTACAAAAATATTCCCCATTATTCTCATAAAAAACAGCTGAAAACTTATTCTCGGTTTCATAAGGAATCATTTTTAAAACGCTACCAACTTCCTCTTCTTTTATTTTAGCTTTATAGGCTAAGAATTTGAAAGCTACATCGATATAATCACCTAAAAAATGCCACTCATCCTGAACATAATCTAAAACTGCCTCATTATTTATTAAACCATTTTTACATATTCTTTTTATAGCTTCGCTAACCTCTGAAATTTCTCCATCGCTATTATAACCACTTCCTGAGACCTCAGCTTCTACTCCCGAAGGAAGTAATATTACCTTAGCGGTCTGTTCATTTTTTGTAAGAGTCCCTGTTTTATCTGATGCAATAACTGTACAACTACCTAATCCTTCAACCGCATTTAGGTTTTTAACTAAAACATTTTTCTTAAGCATTCGATTAGCCCCGATTGTAAGAGCCATCGACTTAGCAAGAGGAAGTCCCTCAGGCATTGCCGAAACGGCTAAAGCCACGATTACCAAAAATATATCTTTAAATGAATTTCCTTTAAAAAATAATATTAAAGCTAAAATTGCTGAAATAAACAAAATAACTAAACTAATCTGTCCTGTAAATTTATCCATCCGCATTTCTAAAGGTGATTTTTCTTCGACAACCTCATTAACAGTTTTCGTTATTTCTCCCAATTCTGTATTAACACCAGTTAAAACTACAACCCCCAAGCCTCTTCCTGATAAGACCGTAGTTCCTGCATAAGCCATGTTTTCATAAAAAGATTTTTTCTTATTGACGACTTGACTATTTTTTAAAACTCCGACACTTTCTCCCGTCAATAAGGACTCATCGATAATTAAATCTTCACATAGAATAATTCGTAAATCCGCGCTAATCCTCACGCCTGATGACAATACCACAATATCTCCTGGAACAATTTCTCGGGCCTCAATTTCCATCTCTTTTCCATCTCTAAAAACAATCGCCTTTATTTTCAACATATTTTGTAATGCCAAAGCATTTTTTTTAGCTTTCAACTCTTGAACCAATCCTAAAAAAAGATCAATTCCCACAATAAAAAGTATCACAAAAGCATCGATATATTCCCTAGTAAAAAGTGAAATAACCACCGTCAATAATAAAATAATGACAATCGGCTCACATAATTCATCAAAAAGAATCGAAAACACCCCTTTTTGTTTTGCTTTAGGCAATTCATTAAATCCAAATTCTTTTTGTTTTTCTAAAACAACTTTTCCCGCCAAGCCTTTTTTTGATGTTGAAAACAACTTTAATACTTCATCATTATTCTTATTATAATATATATTTTTCATATTCTCACCATCTTAGAAAATAATACCACGAATAATAGGTATAATCAAACTATTTTTTTCCAATAATAACTTTGAAAGGATGATAAAAAATGACTAACCTACCTAAAATTATTTCTACTAAAGATGCTTCTTACTTAAGTGACATGTTTAATTGGTATATAATCACAGCCAAAAAATACAATCATTACACTACCATGACCTGTGATAATAGAATTACCAAATTACTAAACAAACTTATAGATGAGCATCTAGATTTTTGTGCTAACATAATCAAAATACTGGAAAGTGGTGAAAAAAATGACTGATAAAGAAATACTATTAGATGCCTTAGAACAAGAAAAAAATATTGCTGTGAACATGATGTATGCTTTAAATGAAGCTAGTCACGAAAAACTTTATAAAGATTTATTTTCCATGACCAAAAAAATTAGTGAAAACACCAAAAGTATTTTTGACTTAGCTTACAGTCTTAATTATTATGAATTAGTTGCTGAAGATAAAGACAAAATATCCCAAAAAGTTAACAAATTAAATACTGAATTAACCAAATTTTATGAAGACTTACAAAAAGACAAAGAAAATTAATTTCCTTGTCTTTTTATCTTTTAGGAATTCTAGCATTATTATATATATAATCTAATAACTCATCTGGATAATGTTGATCTAAGAAAGTTTCTACAATATTTTGAGCCGGAATATTCTCTCTTCTTTTTCCTTGCCTTAAACAAGCAATCGTACTTATAAAACAATCTAAAAATAAAACTATTGAAAATATAATCGTTAAATAGTAAACTGTCTTTTTATTTATATATTTTTCTAAGCGACATAAAATTGGAAATAAAAGCAAATAAAATACAACACCCATTAATCCCCAAACTGAACAATGATAAAAACTAGTCCTTCCATATAAATTAAAAGCATAACTAGAGTAATCCCAAGATATAGTTCCAAAAATCATCTCCTGAAAAAAAGAAAACAAGTATTCAGCCACTCCTCCTAAAAGAAAGCTAATCACAAAGACTTTTAAAATTCTTTTCCAGTGTGACTTTATTTTTTCCAATCCCAACCTACGGAAAACCAAGCAAAAAAGAAGTAATCCAAATCCATAAACCGGAATCAAAGGCTCATAAATAAGGCCTTGCCTTAAAACATCTCGCCCTCGATACATCATAAGTAAGTTTTCATGAACAAAACCTAAAAAACTTCCTAACATAAATACCCAAAACACATAGGTATACTTTTCAAAATACTTCTTCATTTACATCTTTTTCCTTAAAAATTATTTTCCTTGGACAAAATTTATTTTTGCTCTAGCAATCCTTTTCAATCTTTTTATGAACATTTTCTTTTCTAACTGATCAAATAAAAAGCTATACACTGATTCCCAAATTGAAAGCCAACCCAAAATCAAAATAAACTCTGAAAAAAATTTAACAGTTGTAAGTAAATAATACCCAAGTAAAAATAATACGCCTCCACCGAACAACAACAATTCTCTTATCATCGTTCGCTTTAAATAATACTCTTCATCTTGCACTCTAAGGCCATAACACCTTCGCAAAGCATCAATCATCTTTTCTTGACGATCTTTTATAATCTTAAAATTAGAATAAAAAGTAATTTCTATATCATTATTAACATTTTCTCCATAGCATTCTTCTAAAATATAAGAGAAAAGATCTTTAGATAATTTTGTATCTCGAAACTGGCTATAGAAATCTTCTTCTTTATTCAAGTAGACATCAATCTTAGTTACCATATCAATTCATCCCTTTACAACATTATAATGAATTTATGTCTAAAAGGAAAGAAAATTATGGCATAACATCTTTTATTTCTCGAAATTTTTCTTCCAAATCTAGTATCTTTTCATCAGCTTCATCTATATAGTCTCTTAAATCTTCATTTTCTCTTTCCAACTCATCGATTCTTTTTTCATAACGTTCATACATTTTTAACTTTTCATTTGTTTCAAATTCTCTAAGTTTTTCACTAGTATTATTTTTAATTTTTTCAATATTTTGATAACTAGACTTTATTATAATATCTGATTGATATAATTTAGAATAATCATACAAAGTCTTCATTCTCAAATTATCTAACAATACATCTGTAATCTCTTTAATCCCCATAGAAACATCATTAGTAACAAAATAAATCTCTCCATTTTTTTCTTCCATTTTAACATCTATAAAACGATCATAAAGAAAAACACTTATTTGCACTTGATCAGTCAAATTATCATCTATTTCATAAGATAGATTCCAACCATAATGAAAATAAAAATTAGACAAATACATTTTATCGTTAAAAGGAATCGTATAATTTTGAACACTCTTATTAAATTCACTTGGAACCTCATTGATAAATTGCATTTCTGCCAGTTCAAATCCCATTAAAGCTCCCCCAACACTACAAATAACAATCCCCCCGATGAAAACTCCAAAAAGTCTTGCCAAATGAAGCTTTAAATCGAATAAAAAACTTATACATATCTTCATAATTACATAAGAAAGAATAATACAACCTAGAAGTCCGATGAAAACTCCAGGATAAAAAACGCCTTTAAAAAGCAAGATGAAAGCTACAACTCCTAAAAAGACAAAAGCAAAAAAAACAAAGATCATTGGAATTGCTACAAAAAATAAACAAAACTTCACAAAAAAATTAAAAATTTTTCCTATAACATCGAACAAAAGAAATCCTGAACCTCTTTTTTCCGTAACAACTATTTGTTTTTCATTTTCTTCCTTCGAATTAGTCATTTCTTTTAAAACCTCTTTATTCTCTGACAATTCAAATTTATCTAAATATCTGGTTTTAAAAATATAAACAAATATTAACACAAACAATACCAAATAAATCACACTTGATAAAAAAGTCCAAATACTAAATAGGATTGAAAAAGTTTTATCACCGAAATTAATAAATATATTTCGTACTAAATTATCTACATAATTAAATGGAATAGAACAAAACATTAATAAAATAAAAACAATCAACATCTCAGTTATACATTTACTTAAATCCTTTTTATTCATATTCTTAAACATATCGACAGTTTTGCTAATCATATCGAGAAATAAATATAAAACTCCATTAAAAGTACTTTTATTTTTTTCTTTAATAGTTTGATCAGTCACATCATCATTAGTAAAATCATCTAAAGTTACATTAAATATTTTACACAACATTATTAACTTATCCATCTCCGGATAAGTACTTCCTGATTCCCATTTTGAAACACTTTGTCTTGAAACATCAAGCATGTCGGCTAATTGTTCTTGAGACAAGCCTTTTTCTTTTCTTAATCTCTGCAATTTCTCACAAAATTTCATTTTTCCACCTCGTTAAAAAGTTTATTAAATTCCCCGATTTTTCACAACCAACTTAAGGTTGTTTTTTGTTAACTTCAGGTTGCATTGCCCACATTATATCAAAAAACTCCGTTATAAAACCAACGAAGTTCTTCAATTAACGACTCATATTTTCTCTATCATCCAAATAAAGATTATCTTCACCAAATGGGACAGTACCATAAATTTCATCAACGCTTCTATTAAATTTAGCTTCATAAAACATTCTCAATAATTCATGATTTTCCGCCACTCTAGCTGGCACCTCAGCTAACAAATCTAGATTTTTCATATAAGCTTTGTTAATAAAATCAAAGTTATCAACAAGTTTCATTATTTTACTCGTATCAGGATAAATTTTATATAAAGCCGTAATTAAGATAGATGGATTTGGATTATTACGATATCTTGCCACGATATCCGGACCAACTATTTCCCCCAAAAGTCTAACCTCATTTATATTCCATCCATAACTTTGATCATAATCATGTCGAGATTCTCCATAATACTCATTATTCATTTTGACATTTAAACATTCATAAATAGAGCTTCCCCAAAAATAATGTTGGAAATTTGTTAATACATGGCAAAATTCATGCGTTAAATATGGTTTTAAGCTTTCATTGAAATGATTACTTCCATAAACATAGATAACACCACTAATATAATCATAGTAACATCTAACATGCGACTCACTTGAATTATTAGGAACATATGAAATACTTAAATTTTGTAGTTGTTTTAATAAAACCCCAACATCACTACCTTTAAGAGCATCGCGAAAAATATTTTCATTACTCAAAAATAATTCTTTTTCTTTTAAAGACAAATGTGGATTATTTTTTAAAGTATTCATTAAAATCTGAGCCTTATTCAAAATATCTTCTTCTTTTTGATAAAAAATAGCCCCACGATTCACAACATCACCGATATGTCTCGTAACTTGAGCTAAATCAGCAAAAGCCAAAGAACCAGCATTAACAACAACTTTATAACGATCTTCTTCTAAGAATCGATTCCAATACTCTCCATCAGAACCAAAAAGGAAAAATGGATCATACAAAAAACTAATTTTTCTTAAACGACTTTCTAATTCTTCTAACTCCAAATCTTCCACATAACTAAACAAATCATAATTATTTCTCAAAAAATCCTTTTCATCATCACTCAAAAACTTATTAGCCCCTATAGCCCGCTCAATTACATGTCTTCTATTTTCTATTTGTTGAATATAAGGATAAGGAATTACCTCTTCTAGCATCGATAATTCTGCTTCTTTTAAGCCATAAACATTTAAAACCAAATCAGAAAATATTAATTCATCAACTTCTTTTTTCTGTTCTTCCTCTATTATTTCTATAAATCGAAAATCACTTTTCTCTTCACTATTTTCATTATCTACAATATGTTCATCTTCTAAAATTTCCTCTAAAGACTCAAAAGAAATAACTGGATAACTCTTACTTTCCAAGGCATCTTCGCTAAAAAAAGGTAATTTAGCTGAATAAAAGCCTATTGTAGCTACGACATAAACAATTGCCAAACTACTTCCCAATTTAACAACTCTTTTTACAAAGCCTTCTTTTTTATCATTAGATTCACTGCCCCCATAAACAATCCCTTCTTGTTCATTAAAAATTTGGTTTAAAGCCACTTGATCATTTTCATTAGGAATCAAAAACTGATTATCTCTCAGTTCATAAAATACATGCCAACTTTTCTTTATATCTAAAAAATGTTGAAATTCTTTTTTCTTAAAAGTAATTTTTCCCATATTAAGAAGGTTAGAAGAAGGCATAATTTGTACAACAATCGTATCCAAAATACTTTTTTCTTTCAAGCTTAATTTAAAAGTAAGTTCTTCGCCTATTCTTTTTCCATATTTCAATTTATCTTTATCTTTAAATAAGCAAAGCTCACTTCCCTCATATGTAAATCTCAACAATTCTTGCATAACCTAATTCACCACTACTATAATAATAACAAACAAATAAAAAACTTACAATAAACAACCTTCATTTTCGCTATAAGTTGACATTTATTGCAATTCAAATGACTTTACTTGATAAAGAGAAAACTTATTAGCAACTACCATTTCTACTTCATAGTTTCCCTCAGGAGTAATCTCAACAGCCACAATTCTCTTTTTAAAAGAATTATTATTTTCTAATTTAAAAAAATCTTCTTTCGAATAAACATTCTTTTCCTTAACCGCTTTTGTACAAACCTTCAAAGTCAAATAATTATCCTCTTCCGAAGTAACAAACAAATGACGATAATCCTTAACTTCAACAAATAAATCAAAATAATTTGCTGTAAAAGTATCTCGAACACTATGCTTAGCTATACTTCTATAAGCTATATCTTGATTAAAAAAATAAGATAAATATAGACTAGCCTTCATTTTCAAACTAAATTTAGTCTCATAATACTCTATCAATAATGTTTCTAACTCTCTTTTCTTTTCATCTAAAACCGTTTGATCCTCTTTAGCTTTAACATTACGATTAAAACATTTCACTAACTCTATTAATTTTCTAGCTTTCTCGGGATCATTTATAATAGCCATTAAACGCTCAACGATCGTATTCACATCAGTATTACTATGATACCTTCTAAGTAAATCAGTCCCCAAAATTTCTCCTAAAACATACGCATAATTTATAAACCAAGAATAAGCATTATCATACGTATAGTCATTGCCATAATATTCATTATTCATAATAACTGTAAGCGTTTCATAAAATACTTTGCCTTCATTATCATTTGAAAAATCTGTAAAAACATGTAAAAACTCATGAGTTAAAACCGCCTTTGGAGCTTTAGAAAAACTATTAACACCATATATACTTATCATATTTTTTTCATAATCATATTCCCCAACAGTATCACCAACTCTATCGATATCCCCGCGATAAGTAACTTGCAAATTCTTCAGCTGATTAATAACTTTATCAAAATTATAATAATCAACTTGATCTATAAACACCTGTGGAACTGACAAAAACAATTCTTTTTCTTCATCCGACAAATAAGCATTATTCAAAATAGTTTCTTTAATTGTCTCCACTTTTAATTCATTTTGAATTTGTTTTTTTCTAGCGTCTTCATCTACAAGAGAATTATTTTCCCCAAAATGAAAATAATTCTTTAAAACTAAATCATAGAAAAAATAACACCCAACACCAACAAACATTACAATTGCCAAAATCATCAAATAATATAAACCTTTTTTCTCTCTCATTTCCGACTATCCTTATATTCAATATTTTAGCAAAAAAAAGAATAGAAAACAATTCACTTCTTTCTATCCTAAACTTTCATATAGCACTTTATAGTCAGTTCCCTCAAACACCACTAAATATTTCTTTAAGTTAGTTTTATTCTAAATGGATCACTCTTCGTTCCGGACCCACTTGCTAATTCCACACTTGGTATTAAACTAAATGTTGGGCGAATTGGACTTCCAACATCCTTAGAATTGGTACCCACGTATCCAAAATCATATATATAATAAGCATTATACAAATCATCACATGTTTCAAATATATCCTCCTCACCTGACCCAGCTGGCCCAACTGGCGCAGGTGGCTCACACGGCTCATATACATATGCTGATATTGGCAATTCTGAAAGTCCCATATACATCCAATTATCATCAACTGCTGTGCTATAATCTTCTATTCCCGCAGTAGTCGATGCAATTTTATACCAATGAATTGGTAGGGATCCATAAAAGTACTCACTTACATACATTAGACCTATTTTCGCTTCATATGTGTCATATGCCCCGTAGACAAATTCAATATTATATACTGATTTGGCATTATTAAACATTATTTCCCATCCTGACACTGTATCACCTATATTCCATGTAGTTGTCGCTATTTTATTTGTCCATGCTGTTCCCAGATTATTTAAATACGTCCCATTTAGATTGACTGTATTTAATTTACTTTTACTCCATTTGGTATTTGCAGAATTCCAATAATATTCACCTACTTTATTTTGACTTCCTCTGTAATATGTTGCATCTGGACTTACTTCTCGAGAATAATCACCACCCGTTCCAAATTGTTCTTTCGTTGCATAATCATACTTGATTAGTTTAACTTTATCGCCAAACACACCTATTATTCGATATAAGTTATCATTTGGGCAATTTTCTGCATCTGTTCCAAAGCACACAAAGTTATTGACTGTATCATGCCCTCCTGCATATCTGTATGAATTATCTTCAGCTCCACGATCTAGAGTTTCGTTATGATAATAAATTGAACCATCTATTGTATAATTTTCTTTAATACATTGTGCTAAATTTTGATTTTTACATACTTTTCCAATACTAGGCCCCTTATTAAAATATACATAACATCTATCACTTGCTGATGCTGTCATTCTCACCTTTCCGGTAGACTCATCAAAAGAAAGTAACCCACCATTTTCACATTTACTTTTTTCTTCATTAAAGTAATATCCATCTTGCAAAAATACATCACTATCACTCAAGGTATATTCTCCACTTCCCTCGGCTGTTTCTAAATATATACTTAAAGCATTTGTTCCAACAACTTCATCTTTAACATCTATCTTTTGTCTTACTTCTACTTTTCTATCACTTCTAGAAAAATAATAATTACTAATAATAACTGCACAAATGGGCATAACAAAAAATCCTAACAATGCCATAATAATTACTTTTTTATCAGTCCTCATCGAGCAAACTCCACCTTCCCAAGTGTAACTTGACACTTTCACGTAATGCGCTAGCCTCTTAATATATCCCCATTTTACAAAAAAAAAAAAAAAAAAACTTCAATGATGCTAGTACCTGTCAAGTACTCACTAAATAAAAAGATTAAATTAATTTGAAT
>CAMNRN010000008.1 GCA_946553095.1 uncultured Mycoplasmatota bacterium | reverse complement strand
CAAAACTAAATTCTCTAAATCTTTAGAATCGAGAATTTAATATTTTATTTTACACTTGATAAACTTTTTGGCTCAAAAGCGTTAAATTAGGTGAAATATTAACCAAACATGGTATAATATAAACGGAGGTAAATTATGGAACAAAAATACATTTTAAGTGAAGGAGATATAAGAAATCTTTCGCCTGAACAACAAGCTGCGTATAATCATTTCTTAGGTACCATTTTCGGTAAAGGAATTGTTTATGAAGATCAATTAGAATCTTTTGATGAAATATTACAACAACAATATAAATCAGGTGTATTATTTAATCCAAATAGTTTAGAAAGTTATCCTGAAATTTTAGCAAAAAAATTGCAAAATATAATTGCTACAATAACAAGCGTTAGAAATGATGTAATAAATGGAAAACGTGTTTTTGAAGAATATGATTTTCTACGAATTAATGAAGGGTTAGAAGTGTTAAAAAGATTTACTGAAGTAAGATTACAAAGTTCGCACTATATTGGAAATGAAGATTTAAAATCGTTATTGTCTAGAATTGAACAATTAGAAAGTCAAATTGCAAAAGATATGCAATTCTATCAAGGTTATTTTAATGAGAAAACAGCTGCAATTGTTGATTACAGGAATAAAAAAGCGGCATATGATCAATTAAGTTGGTTTGGTAAAATTGCTGCAAGAATAAATGGTAGAAAAAAAGAGCTAACAGAAGCACAACAAAAAAATATATATTACAATACCGCAATGGCTAGTATGAGAAATCAACAACCTGGAGATATTGTTAACCCATATCAGTATGATGAATATTTAGAAAGGCAACAACCAGAACAATCAACAGGAGGAAAAGGAAGATAATGGAAAACAATTTACGAAATGCTTATGAAGAATTAAGTAAATCATTTTCTCATTTAACGATAGAAGAAAAAAGAAAAGAAATAACAAACAAAATAAATGAAATGTCAGATGTAATTAATCAAATAGACCCAATTGATGATATTCCAAATACAAATGCTGATTATACATCTGAGGATGAATATTTATGCTATTTAAATGGAATAATTTATAATTTTGAAAACAAAATAGGAAATATTTTTAAATCAATTTTACAATAACATAAATAATTTTGAATTAATATATAATAAATAAGTTTTATTTAACAATCTAAAGAGTTTTGATTGACTTTCAAGAGAAAAAGAGTATGATAAATAGTTGTTAAAAGGAGATATTTGATAATGAAAGATAAAAAAATAAGATTAAGAAAATTAAAGGAAGCAATATATATTGTTGCATTACTTACTAACTTTGGACTTAGTTCTTATGCTATAAAAGGAATAAATGATATAAAAAATGAACGAAAAAAAGAAATACCCTTAGAAGATCAAGAACTTGCTGAAGTAAGAGAAATACCTATAGAAGGCGAAGAAACTGCTGAAGTAGAAGAAAACATTGAATCAAAAAACACATTATCTATTACAAGAGAAGAAGCAGAAAAACTGTTTATGGAAGGAAAAATAGATGAAATGGGAAGGCCTTATCAATTAAATAGTACTTCTAATCCGGGTGTGACCGTAAGAACAATATATGTAGATGATAAACAATATTTAGTAGATGCAAGTGATATATGCCATGTATATTTAGCAGATTATACCAGTTATAGTGGAAGTTACTATGATATATACAAAGATTTGGATTATTATGTTGTTTTAAAAAATGGTATGTATTATTTTATTAATGCTAATGACTTTACTATAATATTAGGTGATATGGACTATCATAGTGGTGAATATTATCTATCAAATTATGATTGTAAAAGGGGTGGCCTAGATGATTATTCAGAGTATTCTGGCTATGTTATGGAAGTTGTTAGTGATGGAATACGATACTTAGTAGATGCTGAAGATAGCACGAAAATAATTGCTTCTGGATATGAAAGTGTAACAGAAGAATATGACAAAATAATTTTTACATACCCAGATGGAAATGAGCAAGTTTTATCAAAAGAAGATTTATTAATTACTAAATCAGATATATTAACTAAAATAAGAAAAAAATAATCTAAATAAAGATATTGTAAATTGTTAAAATAATAATGTAGTTAATATTTATAATTACTTTTACGCAATAATTCAAAAATAGGCAGCAGCATAAGAAAATTAGTCGAACTAATTTGACTTTCAAAATATAAAGGTTAATTTTTTAATCTTTTTTTATTTGTTTTAATAAGGTGGATTTTCCAACACCATTTTTGCCAATTATACATATATGAGTGTTTCCAACCACTTCTAATTTTAAGTTCTTAGATAATATTTTATTGACATCTGTATATATAGCGTATATACTGTATATATACAAAAGAGGTGAATTATGGAAATAATAATTAGTAATTCCAGCGGTGTTCCGATATACGAACAAATAAAAGACCAGATAAAAGCAAAAATAATAACTAATGAACTTCAATCTGGTGAGTTACTTCCTTCGATAAGAAATCTTGCCAAAGATTTAAGATGCAGTGTTATTACGACCAAAAATGCTTATGACGACTTAGTAAAAGAGGGTTATGTAATAACTATACCTGCCAAAGGTTTTTATGTTGCCGAGATAAACATGGATATAGCTCATGAAGAACAATTAAATAAAATAGAAAATTTGTTAGATTCTGCGGTTATTTTGGCAAAAACGAATAATATTTCCAAAGACCAAATAAAAGAAATAATAGATATTTTATATGAGGAGGAAAAATGATGGAAAATATATTAGAAGTAAAGAATTTATCTAAAAAGTACAAAGATTTTGAATTGAAAAATATTAGTTTTAATTTAAAAAAGGGAATGATCATGGGCTTTATTGGTGAAAACGGAGCTGGAAAAACCACAACAATTAAAGCTATTTTGGATATTATTAAAAACTACAAAGGCGAAATAAAAATATTTGGTCTTGATAACAAAAAAGACGAAAAAAATATAAAGGAAGATATAGGTGTTGTTCTAGATGATATTTTCTTTCCAGAAATTCTTACCCCTTTTGACATAAATAGTATTATGAAAGATAGTCATAAAAAATGGGATTCTGATTTGTATTTTAAATATTTAACCGATTTTTCATTACCTAAAAAGAATCAAATTAAAACATTTTCTAAAGGAATGAGAAAAAAATTAGAAATAGCTACTGCTTTAGCTCACCATCCTAAGTTATTAATCTTAGATGAACCCACAAGTGGTCTAGATCCTATTGCTCGAAATGAAGTAATCGACATTTTTCAAGAATTTATTCAAAATGAAGAATGTTCTATTCTTTTATCAAGTCACATTACTACTGATTTAGAACATATTGCCGATTATATCACTTTTATTAATAATGGCGAAATTCTTCTATCAAAAACATGCGATGAATTATTAGATCAATATGGAATAGTAAAATGTCATGAAACAGATTTTAAAAAAATAGAAAAACGAGATTATATTAAATATAAGAAAAACAAATATGAATATGAAATACTTGTAGAAAATAAAAAAGAATTTAAAAATAAATACCATATTCCTACAATAGATAAATTGACACTCGAAGATCTTATGGTGTTAATGATTAAGGGGGTGAAATAATGATCGGTTTTATTAAAAAAGACTTATTAATGATTAAAAGCAATATCAAAACTTTATGTATAATTATGTTTGTATATATCTTCTTAGCTTATCAAGGACAAATGGATTTTTCTTTTATTCTCCCATTTATGAGTGTTATAATTATGATCTCAACATTTGCTTATGACTCTTACAACAAGTGGGATGCTTATGCCTGCTGTCTACCAAATGGCAAACAAAACAGTGTTAAAGCCAAATATATTGCCACATTACTACTTATCATTATGACGACAATTATCATGATGATTATTACCATCGTAATTAGTTATGTTTATCAAAATAAAATAGATATTAATGCGGTTCTTGAATCAATAGTAGTAACATTAGGATCAACAATTTTCTTGCAATCAATTATGTATCCACCTATTTATAAATTTGGCGTAGAAAAAGCAAGAATAGGCATATTTGTAATTGTTTTTGGAATAGCCATTATAGGCAGTTTCTTATACAAATACATTGATTTTAAATCCATATCATCCAGTTTAGCATTTTTAAACGATTATGGTATCATTATTATTCCTATCATTTTAGTAATTACATTATATATTTCTTATAAAATATCTGAAACAATATATTTGAAAAAAGAATATTAAAAAAAGCAAATAGACCATTTGTTTTTTTCGTGATATAATCTATAAAAAGAAATAAAAGATTGATTAACTAAAAGAGGTAATATGGCAAGAGTAGTAAAAAATAAAAATTTGATTAATACGAGATTGGCAACTAATTATGGTGGTTGGATGTATTGTGAAAAATGTCATGAAAATATAGGTTATTTATGTTATGCGACATACGACAGATTAGAATTAGCGTATATATGTAATTGTGGCAATGAAGGCTGTATATTCTTGGATTTTTCTGATAGTAGCAATGGCAAAGATTGTCCTGATCAATTGATTATTAAAAAAAATAGACTATGTTGTCCGAAGGATAACGAACCACTAATAACAATATTAGATAAAAAAGTATCGAGTTATGAAATGAAAATTATTTGTAAATCATGCGAAAGTGTTTATAAGAAAACAAAATAAGTATTAAAAAGAGTAAGGCGGTGATAAAATTGAAAATTTTAGTTATTTAAAATGAGTATAAATTGTACCTTTCTTTATATAAATTTTAAGGAGTCATAAATTTAACTCATTTTTTTCATGGTATTAAAAAAGAGAGGTGTAAAATGTTAGAAATCAAAAATCTCAGCATATCTATAAATGACCGGTATATCATTAAAGATTTAAATTTAGTACTAAATCATGGTGATAAATTAGCCATAATAGGTGAAGAAGGAAACGGCAAATCAACAATATTAAAATCTATTTTAGGAATCTGTGAATATGCTAAGATAAATGGAATAATTAATACCCATAATCATCGAATTGGCTACTTAGAGCAATCTATTAATGAAATTTATTTAAATAATATCGTTTATGAATACTTATTTATAAATGATAATGATTATTATGAAAAAGTTAATAGCTTATATAAATATTTAGATTATTTAAAACTAAGTGATAAAATCCTAGATCAAAAAATTAATACTTTATCAGGTGGTGAAAAAGTAAAAATTGGTATTTTAAAACTATTATTAAATGATTATGATATTTTATTTTTAGACGAGCCCACTAATGATTTAGATCTAGAATCATTAAAATGGCTAGAGCAATTTATAAATAGTATCAACAAGCCCATTATTTATGTATCACATGATGAAACGCTACTATCGAAAACAGCAAATATGATATTACATTTAGAACAAATAAAGAAAAAAACAGAGAGTCGTCATACAGTGTTAAAAATTGATTATGATTCTTATGTCGAAGAACGTCTTTTAAAAATCACAAAACAAGAAGAGACAGCCAAAATAGAAAAAAGAAAATACCAAATTCACCAAGAAAAATTACAAAGGATAATGCAAAAAGTCGAGCATCAACAAAATACTATTTCGCGCAGTAATCCTCATGGCGCTAAGCTTTTGAAAAAGAAAATGCACTCTTTGAAATCTCAAGAGAAGAAATTAGATGATATAAAATTAACAGAAATGCCAGATGTCGAAGAAAGTATAAATTTCTTTTTTGAGAAAACAGAGATTCCTAAATCGAAAAAAATTATAAATCTCAACATAGATGAATTAAAAATAGGAAATAAAATATTATCTAAGAACTTAAAATTAGAAGTGGTTGGAAACACTTATATATGTATAATTGGCAAAAATGGTGTTGGAAAATCCACCTTATTAAAACAAATATATGAAATATTAAAAGATCGAGAAGACATTAAAGTCGGGTATATGCCCCAGACATATGATGATATTTTAAATAAATATGAATATGTATTAGATTTTCTCTCTCCAAGTGGCAGTAAAGAAAAAATTACAAAAGCGAGAATGTATCTCGGGAATATGAAATTTACTCGGGAAGAGATGACAAGTAAAATCAAAGAATTAAGTAATGGAACCAAAGCTAAATTGTTTTTTACTAAATTAGTTTTAGAAGAAAATGATGTTCTAATTCTTGATGAACCGACAAGGAATGTTAGTCCATTATCTAATCCGGTTATAAGAAAATCGCTTCGAGAATATAAAGGAGTGATTATAAGCATTTCGCATGATAGAAAATTCATTGATGAAGTTATAGATACAACCTATATTTTAACAGAACTTGGTTTAATGAAAACTGAAATATGGTAGTAAAAAAGTTTTCAAATAGATTAAAAAGAGGTATACTAAAAGAAGAAGTGAGGTAGTATATGAACAAAAAACAAATAGTGGACTTAATAATAGCGTTTTTTTTAATCGTCTGTGGAAGTATTCTATTAATATTTCCGTTGCTTAATGTCATAAATGTCAAAATAATTTTCATTTCGGTTTTGAGTTTCTACGGAATAATGAACATCATTCAATTTATATTGACTAGAAAATCTAAAGATTATGAGAGTTTATTTACAGTCTTTGCATCATTAATTTCTCTAATAGTAGCTTGGAAACTTGATATAAAAAATGTCCCGTGGTATTTAGCGATTGCTTTATTTATTTGGATCATGTGCATGAGTTTAATTAAGTTAAAAAAAGCAGATTATTACAATGATCAAAAAAATAGAATTTGGATATTAAAGATAGTAACTTTAATCTTATTTGTTTTATCGGGATTACTAGCAACAATAAATCTTTATTATTCAAACGACGTTCAAATATTAGTGTTAGGTTTTTTCTTTTTAATAAATGGTATCTTAGAATTACTAGATCCCTTAGCGGTGTATTTAATAAATAAAAATTAAGCATATTTTATAATCTACCTCATATAATTTTCTTGAAAGAGGGGATAAAATAATGGAAATTCTAAAAGTTTCATCTAAATCTAATCCAAGTAAAGTAGCTGGAGCAATAGCAAATATTTATCGTGAAAAAGGAAGCGTTGAATTACAAACGGTAGGAGCAGGATCTCTTAATCAAGCTATCAAAGCCATAGCCATATGTCGGGGATTTGTTGCTCCAACTGGAGATAATCTTGTTATAATCCCGGCCTTTAACGATATCATAATTAATGGTGAACAAAAAACGGCTTTAAAATTAATTGTTGAAAATAAATAAATTCAATAATTAATTTTTTTTATAATATCGAAAAATTTATATAATTCTTTTTAAATTGCTTGCAATTTTTAGTTCTTTAAATTACAATTTAAATGTAATACATTTTTGCTATTACGTATAAGAAAAGGAGTAATAAAAATATGGAATTAAAAGGTTCAAAAACTGAAAAGAATTTATTAGCCGCATTTGCAGGAGAAAGTCAAGCCCATACAAAGTATTTATATTTTGCCTCTCAAGCAAAAAAAGATGGCTACGAACAAATGGCAGCGATTTTTGAAGAAACTGCCCGTAATGAAAAGGAACATGCTAAACTTTGGTTTAAAGAATTAAATGGAGGAAAAATTCCTTCAACACTTGAAAATTTAAATGCCGCAGCAGATGGTGAAAACTACGAATGGACCGATATGTACGACGAATTTGCTAAGACCGCAGAAGAAGAAGGGTTTACAAAGATTGCCAATTTATTTAAAGCTGTAGGTGAAATTGAAAAAGCGCATGAAGAAAGATATCGTAAACTAATCTCAAATATTGAGGATAAAGTTGTCTTTTCTAAAGATGGAGATGCAGTTTGGATTTGCCGTAACTGCGGACACATAGTGATAGGAAAAAATGCTCCAGCAGTATGTCCTGTATGTGCTCATACTCAAAGTTTCTTTGAATTAAAACCTGAAAATTATTAAGAAAAACTGATAAGTAGTCAGTTTTTTTTCTTGACTTTATCAGTGATTTGTATTATTATCAACTAAGTGCGAAAAGGGTGAGTTTTTATGGATAAAATAATTAATATAGCTGTGGTGGCACACGTTGATGCTGGAAAATCAACATTAGTCGATGGCTTATTGCGTCAAAGTGGGGTTTTTCGTGAAAATGAAGAATTAGTCGATTGTGTCATGGACAGTGGTGATATTGAAAAAGAACGTGGGATTACAATAACTGCTAAAAATTGTGCGATTAAATATAAGGATTATAAAATAAATATTGTTGATACTCCAGGCCATGCTGATTTTTCTAGTGAAATTGAAAGAGTTATCAAAACTGTTGATACCGTTATTTTGCTTGTCGACTCTGCCGAGGGACCAATGCCTCAAACGAGATTTGTTTTAAAAGAAGCTTTAAAAAATGATTTAAAACCAATTCTTTTTATTAATAAGATTGATAAAAAAGATCAAAGAGCTGAAGAAGTAGTGGACATGACATTTAATCTTTTTATGGAACTTGGGGCTACTGATGAACAATTGGATTTTAAAATACTTTATGGTAGTGCAAGAAGTGGATATGCAATCTACAATATGAATGAAGAAGGTCATGATTTAACCCCTCTTTTTGAAACGATTATTAATAATGTTGAACCATTTAATGGGGACCTTAAAGACCACTTACAATTACAAATAAGTCAATTAGATTATGATGATTTTATCGGTCGTCTTGGAATTGGTCGAATAAATAAAGGAATTATTAAAACTGGAGAAACTGTTACTGTAGCCAAAAATGATGGCAAAACGGAAAGTTTTAGAGTATCCAAATTATTTGTGAATGAAGGAATTAAAAGAGTAGAAGTAAAAGAAGCCTATTATGGGGATATTGTAACTGTTGCTGGTTGTAGCAACTTATCTATCGGAGACACTATTTGTGAACCAAACTTTGTAGAAGCTCTTCCTAAAATTGAAATCGAACAACCAACTCTTTCAATGAACTTTTTAGTAAATAACTCTCCTTTTGCTGGAGAAAGTGGAAAGTTTTTAACTAGTCGACATTTAAAAGAACGTTTAGAAAAAGAATTAGAAACAAATGTTGGTTTAAAAGTTGAGAGTTTGCCTGATGGCGATGGTTACAAAGTTAGTGGGCGTGGTGAACTTCATTTATCTATTTTGTTAGAAAATATGCGACGTGAAGGGTACGAATTATCAGTATCTAAGCCAGAAGTTATATTTAAAGAAGAAAATGGTCAAAAAGTTGAACCATATGAAAAAGTAAATATAAATGTTCCAAATGATTACTCAGGAACCATCATTAATTCTTTAAATGAGAGAAAAGGTTCTCTACAAAGTATAACACCAGGTGAAGAAGGTTACACTAAGATAGAATATTTAGTACCAACCAGAGGCTTAATTGGCTATCGTGGAGCTTTCATTACCGAAACTAAAGGTGAAGGAATCATGGTTCGCAGTTTTGATTCTTATGGATCTTATGCAGGAGTCATATCAGGACGTAAAAATGGTGTTATGATTTCGATGGTTGATGGTACCACTTTTGGTTATTCGTTATTTAATTTAACTGATCGAGGAACTATGATTGTTGATCCGTCTACAGAAGTTTATGTAGGGATGATCGTAGGTATTTGCAATAAAGAAGGCGATTTAAATGTCAATCCGTGTAAAAATAAAGAGTTGACAAATACTAGAAGTTCACATGCTGATGAAGCTATTGCTTTAAATAAAGCTAAAGAATTTACTTTAGAAGAAGCTCTTGAATTCATTGAAAATGATGAATATATAGAAATTACTCCAGATAAAATAAGACTACGTAAAAAAATTCTTGATCCTAAAGAAAGATATCGTCAAAATAGGTAAACAGAACAGTTTGAGAACAATTTAAAAAAGTTGTTCTTTTTTTATCAATTTTTGGTTATTGTTAAATAATAATGAATGTGATATCATAATAATAAGGTGAATGCTATGAAAGAGAATTACAAAATGCTCTTAAGCAATAAAAGAAGTTTAGTTATTATATGGGTAATTACATTAACCATAGTTTCTATTGGTTTTTCTTATGCTGCCTTTTTTTCTGTCAAAACAAATAAAAACAATCAAACAATCACTACGGGGGATCTTTCAGTTTCTTATGGGGGAGGATCGACATCTATCGCAAGAACAGATATGCTCCCTATGAGTGATGAAGAGGGAATGAATCAAGGTGAAGCCAGTATAATATATTTGCAAAATAATGGAACTTTAGACCTTAATTACAATCTGACTATTGGCTATGATTTAGAAGAGTTATCTAAAAGCAATTTTGGAGAAAATGATAAACTTACTCCTTTAAACTATGTTCGTATAGCTGTTTACGATTACAAAAGTGCTACCAATAGTACATTAATATGTGGCCCATTGTCTGTAACTGATTTAGCAACATATTCAATAGATACGACTAATATGAAAAATAATCGTTATTCGATTTTATTCGATTCCTTAGGAACAGTTTCTAATAATATTAAAACTTATCAAATAAAAATATGGTTATCTGAAACTGCTCCATCATCAGTTAGTGAAAGTTATTTTTATATAAATAGTGAAATTGTATCTGAGGCACAGAATACCAAAATGGCGTACACCATAAATGGCACATTGAAAAATACAAATGGACAAATATTAAGTGGAGCGACAATATCTTTACAAAATAATTCTCAAAAAGCAACTACAGGAACAGATGGAAAGTTTACATTTACAAATGTTCTTCCAGGGACTTACAATTTAAATATAGAAGCAAGTGGAAAATCTTATGAAGGAAACATAACAGTTCGAGAAGGAACTGACAAAAAAATTGATAATCTAGCCGCGACCTTTACACCTAGAATTGACATGCCTTTGTTTGAGGCTTCATATGTCTACGCTGTTTCCATAAATAAGTTAGCTAAGGTCAATAATGTGGCTAATCCATTATCATTTATGTTTAAAAGTGGTGAAACTTACAACTTGATGCCTAGTGCTATCTTAACTGGATCAGCAGATCCGAATATAAACAATTTTACAATAACTTTAAATGAAGATAAAATAAGTAACTTTACACTTGAATAAAATGTTCACTAAAAGAGCAAAAAAAGTATTGCTTTTAAAAAAAATTTTTGTTACTATTTATAGTAGAGGAGGATAAGAAAATGGATAAAAAAAATACTTTATTATTAACTGTGATTGCAATAGCAACATTATTGGTGGCAGTAGTGGGGGCGACATTTGCATATTTCACTGCTCAAACTGGAACTGGGCAATCAGCTAAGATTAACGTAACAACATCGACAAGTGACTCAGTATCTTTCGGAAGTTTTGATTCAATAGTTCTAAATGCTAATCAACAAAATTTCTACCAAGGAGCTGGAAGTCATCAAGGAAGCACAACAGGTGCTGTAGTTCTTCAAGCGAACAATGATACTTCTGCTACATATTGCTATACAACAGACTTAATTGTAAAGGCTAATGATTTAGGCTATACTACTGAAGGTAATACAGCAGAATTAATTTTATCAATTCAAAAAAATGATGTAGAAATTGCAGCTTTAACAGGGTACAATAAAATAACAGACCTTACAGATCATAAAATTTGTACTAATCCAGGTGTTGCTAATACTGATGGTAAATTACCAGGTGATGAAGGATATGCTGGGCCTTGTAGTACAACTGAAACTAAGACTGTATCAGGATTTGATATTACTCAAATAGCTGAAGGAACAATTTCAATTGCTGGAACAAAAACTGCTGGAACAGCATCAATTCATGAAATTACTGCTTCTAAAGGTGAAAAAGTTCAAGATAAATGGTCTGCTACAGCAACTTTAGTAAATCTTGACAGCGATCAACAACAAAATACTAACAAGCAGTTTACTGCAAATCTAAAATTTACACCAGTTAATTGTGAAACTGGAGTAGCAACTACACCAGATGTACAACCATAAAAAAACACGATTTACAGTGTTTTTTTTTATCATATTTTCTAAAAAGGTTATTGATTTTTAATAAACTTTTTGATATGATTATGAAAGATAGGAGGATAAGAAATGGATAATAAGAAGAATTCGATTATATTAACGGTAATAGCAGTAGCTACGTTATTAGTCGCAATGGTAGGAGCAACATTCGCATATTTCACTGCCAGTGGTGGAGGAAACACTAGTTCACCAGTAACAGTAACAACTAAAACAAGTACATCGACAGTTGTGGGAAATTTTGACCCTATTGTGATAAATGCAACACCAGAAAACTTCTACAAAGATGGTCCAAATCTAGTGGGAGATACTAAAGGTGAAATTGTTACATCTGTTGGAGAAGGCAGCGGTCAAGTTGAAACATGTTATACAGTTAAACTTGAAGTTAAATCAAATGACATGGAATATACAACTGCTGAAAAGACCCCAGAATTGTTATTTACAGCGACTAAAAATGGAACTGAAGTAATAAAAGATACTGATATTACTACTTTAGGAACAACAGAAACTACTTTGCAAATTCCAGTAACTAAAGGTTCAACAGACTATATTCATAAATTAACTGCTACGACAGGGACCCAAAAAGATGAATGGACTGCTTCTGTAACATTAGTAAATCTTCCAGAAAATCAAGAAGCAACAATCGGAAACAAAGTATTCTTAGCAACATTTAAACTAGATACTGTAGAATGTCAATAAGACTTAAAATAGTCTTATTTTTTTTTGCTTATTTGCTGTAGATTGACTAATACAGTGCAAAATGATACAATGAATACGTCTAAAAGAAAGTGGTGAAAGAAGTGTATGGATTAATATTTTCACTCATTTGTGGATTAAGTTTTTTAATAGGAATATTTGTTTATAATAAGATTAAAAATAAAGAAAGATTAAACAAAGTCTCTATTGCTTGTGCAAGCGTCATTATAATCGGACTTATTTTACTAGATATACTTCCAGAATTAATAGAAATGCGCAAATGGTGGCTACTGCTTTTTGTACTATTAGGCTTGGCAATTTTAATGATATTAGACGTATTTATTCCCAATCACACTCATCACCATAAAGATCATTTTGATAATAAAGAAGAACACAAAGGGCATATCAACCACATTGGTACCATAACGATCATAGCCTTACTTTTACATAATATGGTAGAAGCGATGGCTCTTTATAGTGTAACAAATGAGAATTTAAAAAGTGGAATATTAATGACTTTAGCGATTAGTCTACACAATTTACCATTTGGTTTTCAAATTGCTGGTTTAAAAAGAAATAATAAGCACAATAAAATCCTGATATTAGCTCTAGTCTTATCTGGATTCATCGGTGGTTTAACCATTTATTTATTTGGAGACATTGACATTTTTATAGAAGGAATAATAATCGCTATAACTCTAGGAATGCTTTTACACATTTTAGTATTTGAATTAATTAAAGAAGTCGTAACCAATATAAAGAAAAAAGAAACAATATATGGTATAATGATAGGTATTGTGATATTAGTTTGTATAAGTTTGATATAAAAGGGAGGTTTAATAATGAAAAAAGTTTTAGTCACAGGAGCAGCTGGAACAATCGGTATCCATGTTATAAAAAACTTGTTAAGCGAAGGAAAATACGAAATTACGGCCGTTGATCTAAAAAATAAAAGAGTATATAATCGTCTAAAAAGATTTAAGCGAAGAATTAATATAATATATGGTGATATATGTGATCGGGTATTAATAGAAGCCTTAGTAAAAGATCACGATTATATAATACACCTAGCATCAAGTATGCCTCCTTTAGCGGACATGAAACAAGGCCTTTCTATGATGATCGATTTTGATGGAACAGAAAACATAGTAAGAGCCATAAGTTATTATAATCCAAAATGTCACATTTTCTTTGCATCTACCACAGCTATGTACAAAAACAAACAAGAAGTTACAGTAAAAAGTAAGGTTGAATTAGATGAATATGATTATTTTAGTACGGCAAAATTAAAAGCAGAAGAGTTAATAAAAGAAAAATTAAATAACTATACAATTTATCGACTACCTTTAGTTCTAGGTGATCTTCGAAAAGAGCCTTTTATGTATCATGGCAGGAAAAATGATTTAGTAGAAGTAATTACCAAAGAAGAAGCTGCCTATGCCTTTGTTCGTGGATTACGTTTTGCCAAAGAGATTAATAAAAAAACATTTAACGTTACTGGCGAAGACAGAATAATGTATGGAGCGCTTTTAGAACGTATTTTAGAAATCCATGGCTTAAGTTTTAAACACATGGCTGTAAGAGTATTCTTAGAAAAAAATTATTACAGTCCGACCTGCAAAGATAAAAATGAATTGAATGAAATAATTGATTATAGAATTGATTCGCTATCAAATTATTTTAATCGCCTACGTGGCCGATCAACCAAAAGAAAAATAAATCGTTTTTTAGCCAGAATCTTCATTGGGGGAAAATAAAATGATAGGATTAGTCTTAGCTGGTGGTGGTGTAAGAGGATCATATCAAATCGGAGCCTATTTTGCTTTTAAAAAATGCAATATTAAATTTGATGGTTTTGTTGGAACCAGTATAGGAAGTTTTAATGCTGCGATGTTAGCCTCAGGAAAAGAAGAAGAGTTACTAGAATTTTGGCAAAATGCTAACATTGGCAAGATATTAGGATTTAACGAAAAATATATTGAAGAAATAAATAATAGACACAAAAGCAACAATATTTTATACCATCTATTTAGAAATGGCAAAGAAGTAATTCACAATCGTGGGTTAAGTATCGTCGGCCTTCAGATTTTATTACAAGAATTAAATTTAGAAGAAGATTTGCGAAATAGTAGTAAAGATTTTGGTTTAGTGACAGTTAAAGCGCGTAATTTCAAACCGATTTACATGTATAAAGAAGATATTCCCAGAAATTTACTTGATGATTATATTATCGCTAGTTGTTATCTTCCTGTATTCAAGATGCAAAAGATAATTGATGGATCATATTATTTAGATGGAGGATTTTACGATAATGCACCAGTTAATATGCTTTTAAAAAAAGGTTATGATTTAGTGTATGTTGTAGATTTATCCTCGGTAGGAATAAGTAGAAAACCGATAGATAAAAACAAAGTAATAACGATAAAACCGTCCCATAATTTAAAAAGTATTTTGAACACTAATCTTGATGATATTAAATATAATATTAAATTAGGATATTATGATACGATAAAAGTATTAAAAAATTTGGATGGTACAAAATATATTTTTAAAAATATAAGTAATTGGTATTATCGTCATCTTATGCGAAATGTCTCAGAATCGACAAAGCAAAAAATGGCAAAACTATTTCATACAACGATTGAAAAAGATCTTATCATCAAGAGTATAGAGCATCTTATGAGTGCCGAAAAATATGAATACACGTACATCTATAACCCCATAAAGGTCATAAGAGAATTAAAACACTTAAGAAAAAAAGGGGATATTTATAAATTTATAAATGAATTAAGAATTTTTTGAGGAGGAAAAAATGGGAAGAGCATATGAAGTTAGAAAGGCAAGTATTCAAGCTACTGGAGCAGCACGTGGAAAAATATATACAACCTATGCCAAAGAGATATACTCAGCAGCTAAAAAAGGATCGCCAGATCCAGATGCTAACATTACATTAAAAAGATTAATTGAAAAGGCCAAGAAATTACAAGTACCAAGTGATATTGTAAATCGGGCTTTAGATAAAGCTAAAGGTCTTGGTGGAGAAGAGTATAATGAAGTAATATATGAAGGATTTGGTCCTGGCACATCCACTATCATAATAAAATGCTTAACAGACAATGTGAATAGAACTGTTGGTATGATAAGAGCTGCATTCAATAAAGTTGGAAAAAGCCTTGGTGTAACAAATTCTGTATCATATAATTATGATCATTTAGGTATTATATCATTTAAATCAAAAGAAGAAGAAAAAGTATTTGAAAGTCTTTTAGAAGCTGGAATAGAACCAAGTGATTTTGAAAGTGATAATGAAGAAATAACTATTTTCTTAAATCCCAAAGATTTTAATCCCACCAAAGATATTTTAGAAAAAATAATCCCAGACATCAATTATGAAATAGATGAAATTGGTTTATATCCTAAAGAAAAAGTAACCTTAAATACCGAAGATCAAGAAGTATTTGATAAATTATATCAGTTATTAGACGATATTGATGATGTAACACAAATCTATACTAACGTAAACAAGGAATAAAGATTAAAAAAAAGACCAAACTAATTTTGTGATAGTTATGAGTTATTTTTTAAATCTTTTTTTTGTTTTTTCTATTTTAGGATTCGCTATGGAGCAAAGTCTTTTGAATCTATTTGGCAAAAGATATAACAGCAGTCTTCTACATGGTCCATGGACTATTGTTTATGGAATTGCGACTCTAATTATTCTTTTTATTGGCGACAAAATGAAGCAATTATTCCAAAATAAAATATTAAGATTTTGTCTATTTTTTGTGACATCCTTTTTAATATTATCGATATTAGAACTAGTTGCGGGTATTGCAATTGAAAAAATATTACATATAACATATTGGGATTATTCCAATCTTCCATTAAATTTAGGCAAATATATCTGTGTTCCAGTATCATTAATATGGACCGTTTATGCTGTGATTTTAAATTATGCATTATATCCTTGGTTAAAAAAAATAATTCCAAAAATTCCCAAATGGGTAACTATAATCTTTGTTATAGCCTTTATAATCGACATTATTTATAGCATTTATCAATATCTTTTATATGTATAAACGTCTAGACCTCTTCTAAAAAGTTGAATATTATAAATTAGAGGAGGAAAGTGTTTATGAATTTTGAAAATTACAAACAAGAAATGAAAACTGAACAAAAAACAAGTATGGAATATGATGGTGGGATGAATATGAATTATCAAGAAGCCTGCCCATATGCCATGGAACAACCAATGATGCCAAATGCTTGTTGCATGCCTAATGTAGGACCAAGCTGTATGCCTATTTATGAATGCCCAAGAGAAAATATTTGTCATCGTTATATTTGTTATGAAGTTCCACATATCATGCCATGCAATACAAGAATCGTAAATCACCATATTTACAGACATACTTATCGTCCAGAGTACACTTGTTGCGAAGAAAATGTATATCAAGATGTATATGATCGACCTTGTTGTTAAAGCGTAAGTTAGAAAAGTCCAATTTGGGCTTTTTATTTTTACTAAATTTTTTAAAATATTGTGAAATTTCATAGAAAAAGGTAGAAATTTAAGATATAATATTAACTAGTGTGAAGGAGGTTCTATGATGTTAGACAAGAATATAACTTATAATGAATACTTATCAGGTCTAAATAAAACTGATTTAATTAATATTTTAAATGAATACTTTCGTGTTTTTGAAATCCATAATATCGCCAAAGAAAATAACATAGAGAAAAAAAAGAAACAAGAAATCATTACATATTTAGAAACCAAATTAGATGAATATTTGAAAATAACAATTATTTCTTTAGACCGAAGGGACTTAAAAAAATTAGAAAATTATATCCGTCCATCATCTAAAAATATTAATTTTAAGGAAGAAAATAAACAATTCATTTCTTTTTTAGAAGAAAAAAAGATAATAATGAAAAATAAGGAAGAATACTTTTTCTTAAAGGACATCAAGAAAAAACTGCAAAAATATCTTAAAAATAAAAAGGTAATTAAGAAAAATAAAAACTATAATTATATAATTAATAGAGCAAAAGGTTTAGTAGTGGCATATGGTGTTTTAGAAAAAGAAAAGTTTTTGGATTATTTTGCTGAAGAAGATGCAATATTAGAAAAATTAGCTTATGATTATAAAAAAGAATTTAACATTGAAAATAAAAGAATCGTTAGCACTAACTTAAAGAATAAAAAGAAAGTTACTAAATATTTAAAAAATAAAAATCGTAAAGAGTTTAGTTCTAAAGAATTAGAAAACCTAGGCAATGAAACATATCATCAAAAAATGAAAAGTTATCGAAAACTTGCTAAAATTTTAAAAAGCAATTATGTTTTCAAAAATAGTGATTTAGATTTTATTGATAGTGAAATAATAATTCCTTACCTATATAAATCTGTCAATGAAGAAGCGCTTGCTAATGATTTGCTAGAAAAAAATATAATTAAGTTTTTTGAATTAAATGGCGAAAAATTAAAAGAAAAAATGCTTATGCATATTAAAAAAATCCGTGAAGATTTTCCTCTTTGGGAATACGGAGGTTATTCAAAAAATGAGGTGAATCAATGAAAAAAAATGGTTATACAGTTCCTGAATTAGTTATTGTAATTATAATTTTTGGTGTTGTTTATTTTTTAGTTGCCAATAATATATCTTATGCATTCACTCTAGATGTCGATCAAGAATTATATAATCTAACTATTGAAAGTATTGAAAAAAAAGCGCAAATATATGGCGAGGCTAACCTTGATTTATTCGATGAAGACAAAGATATTTATCTAACAGTAAATGACTTAATCGAAAGAAGTATTATATTTCCCGATAAAGATGGAAAAATAGTAGATCCACGTAATGAAAATAAAGAATTAAATAATTTGAAAGTTAAAATAACTTTAGAAGAAGATAATAAAGTTAGCACTAAAGTATTGAAGTAAAATGGCTATAACTAAAACTGATTTTATAAATTTTACAAGATGTTCGAGATATGCTGCTTTATCAGAAATACATAAAGAAAAACTTGAAGCTGACATAAGCTATGAAGATTATAAACAAAACGAGGAAGAAGAAAAAAAAAGAGAGCTTTTGGCTGAAATGTTTGATAGTGATGAAACTGATTTAACTAAAAAGGAAAATAAGCAATTAAATGCGATGCTACCTTTTTATAAAACAGTTGAAATAGAAGCGGGCAAACTTGCCAAAAAATATTTTGGTGGAACTTCAATATATGCGGAAGAGACTTTTAACCAAGAGAGTTTTGAATTTAATAAAAACGGTATCAAATACGTTTGTTATGTCGATATTTATAATGAATCTAATGATGATATCAACATTATTGAAGTTAAAGCTACAACTAGCAGTAAATTCGTATCTTTGGCAAGTGGTCACAAAAAAATGGATAAATATTCAATTTTTTCTTTTGATTGTCAAAAAAATTGTTATATTTTAAAAGAAGAGTTAGAAGGATATCCATTAGAAGAAGAAATGCCAATTGATAATTATAATAAGGAACGTAATAAACTATTTGATAAATTTAGTAGTGTAGGAACATACGTATATGATTTAGCAATTCAAAGATATATTTTAGAAGGAGAATACCGTAGTTCAAATAATGCAGATAAATTAAAAGATGTTCATTATTACCTAGCAGTATTAAACCATAATTATATTTTTGATGGAACATATGAAAATAAAAAAGCTCTTTATAATCCTGATCAGGATGGAAATGAACTAGTAGTTTTTATTGATTTAACTAAAATAACAGAAGAATATTTGCTTCGATTAGAAGCTGTAGAAGAAAAATTAGAAAGATTTCTATTTAATTTAGATGCTAGTCCCTGTGATATGGGAAAATGGTGTGATCGAAAGGGATATAAAGAATGTCGATTTTTTGCTCTCATCTGTGGGAAAATGATTCCGCCTTACAATTCTTCTTTAAATTATTTGCATAATGGGGCAGGATTTACAACTGAAACTGGTGAAAAAATAAAAGGTTTAGATTTAATTAATCACGGTTATTTAAACTTATTAGATATACCAGAGGAATGGATTAAACACAAAAAGCATCATATTCAACGGGATGCTGTGCGTTTTAATAAAGTCCATATTGATAAAGAAAAGATTAAAGCAGGTTTAAATTGTTTGGAGTATCCTATATATCACTTAGATTTTGAAACTATGCCTTGCCCGGTCCCGCGTTTTAAAGGAGAAAAACCTTATATGCAATCTCCATTTGAATTTAGTCTTCATATTGAACATGCGCCCGGAGTTTGTGATAAAGAAAAAGATAATTATATATTTTTAGCTAAAACATTTGATGAAGATGAAAGAGAAGAATTAGTAAAAATGCTCATAAAATATATTGACCCCAGTAAAGGCACGTTATTTGCTCAAAATGTTCCCTTTGAAAAAGGACGAATAAAAGAATTAGCCAAAATTTTTCCGCAGTATAAAGATCCTTTGATGAAAATATACAATCGAGGTTTTGATTTAATGTGGTTAGTAAATACTAAATCAGAGATGTACGAAAATTTAGGTTTTGATGCCGAAAGAAGTAGCCTTCCTAATTATTACAGTAAGGATTTAAGTGGTTCTTATTCTATAAAAAAAACTTTGCCTGTTTTTAGTGACCTGTCTTATAAAGATTTGACTGTCAAAAATGGTACCGAAGCAATCGTTGCCTATGCTACATATAATCAAATGACCAAAGAAGAATATAACTTATACTATGAAGCTTTGAAAATCTATTGTCAACAAGATACTTGGGCTATGGTAGTTATTTTAGCTGAATTGCGAAAATTGTGTCAAGAAAATGTAAAAGAATTGACGTATAGTTGAATTAGATAAATAAAATTTAGTATGATATTAATGTAAGGAGGGTATGAATTATGCTATATCCATCAATAGATAAATTACTAAATATTGTCGATTCAAAATATACTTTAGTCCATGTTGCTTCTATTAGAAGTAAAGAAATGCTTGAGAATAATCATTATCAAATGAAAGAAAGCGAATACAAAAATAAAAAAGAATTAGGTCGAGCATTAGAAGAAATCGAAGCAGGGTTAATAAAATTAGCTGAAGATAAATAAAAAAAACTTGATTATTTAAAAAACATATGATAAAATAATCATGTCTCTTGGGGGATTAGCTCAGCTGGCTAGAGCACCTGCCCTGCACGCAGGGGGTCGCGGGTTCGAATCCCACATCCTCCACCAGAATGATATCAAGCTCGAACTCTAATCTGTATTAAGGGTTCGAGTTTTAATATATAATAGAGAATATTTAATAAATAAAATAGTGATATAATATTGGAAAGAATTTAGGGAAAAATTTTTTAGAAAAAATTGTTGAGTCCTTCTACAAGGATTTTTTTGTTTAAATAAATTTGACAAAAGATGTTTTTATGCTATAATAAAGTTCAAAAAAAGGGGGATTATGATGGAGATTAATAAGAAAAACTATGTCATTGAAAATGAATTAGTCCGAAAAGAAAGAGTAATTGCATTGTTATCAGACTTACATTACACACCAAATATGTCGCAAGATATATTAAACAGTATCATCTTAGATCTATCTGCTGTAAATCCAGATATCATTTGTTTTGCTGGCGATTTAATTAATGATGCAAAAGAATTTGGGGGTATTAGGTACTTAATCGCTTGGCTCGAAACCCTATCAAAAATTGCTCCAGTATGCCTTGTAAAAGGAAACCATGATTATTTAACTTTTGATAGGCAAGCTAAAAAATGGCATTATTATGATAGCAATGAGCTTTTCGCTTTTATAGCCGATATTGAAAATGTTTTCATTCTTGAAAAAGATAAACCGTTATTTGAAGATGAAGAATTAACAATCAGTGGTTTTGATCTTGGTAAATTTACTGAAAAATACTATAAAGAACATCACGAGTCTAACGCTGCATTTAAATTATATGTTAAACCAGAGCTAACAAACATCCAAGGGAATTTAGATCCCGAAAGATTAAATGTATTACTTACACATTCACCACGAAATTATTTTGATAATTTAGATTTAAAATATAATATTTTAATGTTTGGACATATGCACAATGGCGCTGTACCCTCAAAAATGCTGGATAAAATCAAAACAAACCGTGGTATTATTTCTCCTCATGGTGAAATTTTTCCTAGATATGCTCACGGAATCGTCGAAATAAGCGAAAATAAAACTGGAATAATAGCATCTCCAATTACTACGATAGCAAATAAAAGTAATCACAAATTAGTAAGAACATTATATAAGCCTGGTATACAATATCTTAATATTAGAAAGAAATAACAAAATCTTTCTTTTTTTTCTTTTAACATGATATAATAAAAGAGACAAAAAGAAGGTGAAATAATGGAAAATTGGACACTTCTACCAGCTGATGCATACTTTGTATACAATAAAACGATTTTAAATGATTTCGACAAAAAAATGTTAATTTCTTTTTATGAACCAATCGTTGGTCACTTAGCCATTAGCCTATATTTAACGTTTTGGAATGACTTAGATAGTACCCAAATATCCAGAAATTTTACCCATCATCACCTTATGAGTATTTTAAAATGTCCTCTTAAAGATATTAAAGAAGCGAGATTAGGCATAGAAGCGGTAGGACTTTTAAAAACTTATGCCAAAAAAGGCGATATAAACGAATATGTATACGAACTTTATTCTCCATTAAACCCTCAAGAGTTTTTCAATCATCCGATTTTAAATATCGTATTATATAATAATATAGGTGCTAGTGAATATGAACGATTAAAGAATAAATATAAATTAGAAAAAGTAGATCTTCGTACTTACACAGAAATAACTAAAACTTTAGATGAGGTCTATCAATCAGTGAGTGATATCTCAATATATGACACCATAGATCGCAAAACTAATGACATTAATTGCAAAGATCAAGTTGATTTTGATTTAATTATCTCGGCGATACCAAAAGGCTTAATAAATGAAAGAGCATTTAATAAAAAAACTAGAGAATTAATTAATCAATTAGCATTTATTTATAAAATGGACTCTTTAAAAATGACTGATTTAATTCGAAGTGTCCTAAATGAATATGGAATGATTGATAAAACAAATTTAAGAATAGCCGCTCGAAAATTATACCAAATTGATAGTGGAGCCTTGCCAACTTTAATTTATAGGAGTCAACCTGAGTATTTGAAAACCCCATCTGGAGATACTTCCCCCAGGGGAAAAATTATTGCTATGTTTGAAAGTATAAATCCTGTCGATTTTTTAAGGACTAAAAACAAAGGAGTAAAATTAAGTAAAAGTGAAATTAAACTTATCGAAACTTTGATGGTAGATATGGAACTTTCTCCGGCAGTTGTAAATGTCCTATTAGATTATGTTTTAAGGAAAAATAATAATCGTTTATCAAGCGCCTATGTCGAAACTATTGCTAGTCAATGGAAAAGAGCAGGGTTAAAAAATGCCGGCGAAGCCATGGAATTTGCTGAAAAAGAGCATAAGCGTTTAAGCAAAAAAGAGCCTAATCCTAAAAAGAGTGTAAAAGAACCTGTATGGTTTAATAAAAATATTGAAAAATCTACTGTGAATGAAGAAGAACAAAAAGAATTAGAAAATTTATTAAAGGAGTTTAAGTAATGAAATTAGCGGCCAAGACAAATGAAAAAATAGAGCAGAGTATAGAAAAAAGTTTTTTAGAAGCATCAAAAAGTCCTGAGTTTTCTGCTCTTTTAACAAAAGTTAAGATTTCTCCTGAACAAGCTAAAAAAAATACTTCAAAATTATTAGATACATGTGAAGAATTACATCAATGTAAAGGGTGTAAAGGATTATTCATGTGTAAAAATAAAATGCCTGGTCACGTGTATTTTCCCACTATAACATATGATAAACTGAATTTTATTTACATGCCCTGTAAATTTCAAAAAGAATTAGAGAAAAAAGAAATAGAAAAGAATAATTCATTAAATGATTATGCAAATGCTCGTATGAAAAATATTGATGTCAAGGACGGCAATCGCATTAAAGTAATTAAATGGTTAAAAGAATATTACGATTCCTACGAAAAAATAAACACATTAAAAGGACTTTATTTACATGGTAGTTTTGGAAGTGGCAAAACCTTTTTAATCGCTGCTTTATTAAATGAATTGAAGGAAAAGAAAAATGCTCAAATTGAAATTGTATATTATCCAGATTTACTTCGAAGCATGAAAGAAGATTTTGACTTAATTGAAAGCAAAATGAATTACTTGCAAAATGTTGATATTTTATTACTAGATGACATTGGCGCTGAAAATGTAACGGCTTGGGGACGCGATGAAATTTTAGGTGCTATATTACAAAATAGAATGAATAAAAAATTGACTACATTCTTTACCTCCAATCTTAATATCGAAGAATTAGAGCGAAATCTAAGTTTAACAAAAGGCAGTGAAGATGCTGTCAAAGCTAGACGAATTATTGAGAGAATAAAACAATTAACAGATGATTTAGAGCTTATTAGCATGAATAGAAGAAATAAAAATTAAAAAAAGATAAACGAAAGAATGTTTGTAGAAAAGAATTGACATTTTCTATATTCTAAGATAGAATTAGGTTGTATCAGAGTAATTCATTAGGAGGAAACAATGAAAACAACAAAAGATGAAAAGAATAAAGATCAAGCATTAGAGCAAGTTTTAAAAGATATAGAAAAACAATTTGGTGCAGGGGCAATTATGAAACTCGGGGATAACGAACATATGGAAGTAGACGTTGTCTCATCTGGATCTATGGCAATAGATATTGCTTTAGGGGTAGGTGGATTTCCAAAAGGGCGTATCATTGAAATATATGGCCCCGAATCAAGTGGGAAAACTACCATAGCTTTGCAAGCAATTGCATCTGTCCAAAAAAGTGGTGGAAGAGCAGCTTTTATTGATGCTGAACACGCTTTAGACCCTGTTTATGCCAAAAATTTAGGAGTTGATATTAATGAGCTTTTACTAAGTCAACCAGACACAGGAGAACAAGCTTTAGAAATATGTGAAGCCTTAGTAAGAAGTGAAGCAGTAAGTTTAATTGTCATTGATTCTGTTGCAGCTTTAGTGCCTCAAGCAGAAATAGATGGTGAAATGGGCGATGCTCATGTTGGTCTTCAAGCAAGACTTATGAGTCAAGCTCTACGTAAATTATCAGGAACTATGAACAAAACAAAAACTACAGCAATATTTATTAACCAATTAAGAGAAAAAGTCGGAGTTATGTTTGGTAATCCAGAAACAACTCCTGGTGGAAGAGCCTTAAAGTTTTATTCTACAATTCGCCTTGATATCAGACGTGGTGAGCAAATCAAAATGGGAGATCAAATCATAGGTAATAAAACGAACGTAAAAGTTGTAAAAAATAAAGTAGCTCCTCCATTTAAAACCGCGACAGTTGATATTATGTATGGAGAAGGAGTATCAAAAGAAGGCGAAATAATTGATATTGCTAGTGACTTAAGCATTATTGATAAAAGTGGAGCTTGGTATTCTTACAATGGAGAAAAAATAGGTCAAGGAAAAGAAAATGTCAAACTATTCTTAAAAGAAAATCCTGAACTAAAAAAAGAAATTGAAATGAAAGTAAGAGACCACTATGGATTTAACCCCAAGGATAAAAAAACAGAAAAGGAAAGCAAATAGCGACTTTAAAAGTAAGTCGCTTTTATTGACAAAAAAAGGAGCAAAGTGATAAATATAAAAGAAATTCCAGTGTCTTCATCCGAATTTTATATGGAAAATAGTACAATTTTAAAAAAGTACAATTTTTATTTTGCCTTGATTAATTTCTCAAATGCAATTATAATTAAATTATAGATATAAATAAGTAAGTTATATATAATCTATAAAGAAAGAAAATGGAGGACTTAAAATGGATAAAATTTTGATTTCCATTTTAACTCTTATTGTTGGAATTTTACTCGGAGGTGTCATAGTATGGATAATCTTTTCCATCAAAGCCTCAAAAGCGATAACAAAAGCTAATAAATTTATCGAAGACGCTAAAAAAGAAGCAGAAAAGAATAGGAGAGAT
>CAMNRN010000007.1 GCA_946553095.1 uncultured Mycoplasmatota bacterium | reverse complement strand
TATGAAATAAAGACAACAAGTACAATCACCCAAGAATGGAATATTGAAGTAATAGTGATTAACTTAGATAGTGACCAAAGTGCTAATGCTGGATCAAGTTTCAGTGCTAAGTTAGTAGTAAGAAAAGAAGAGCATGCTGGTGCAAAAGTTTTAAAAAGTGTAACATCTGATCAAGAAACAGAGATATGGGGACATAGAGATAAAATAACAAAAATAGTTTTCGAGGATACAGCTGTAGTACATGAAGATGCTGAGTTAGTTTATGATATATCGTCACTACAAGATAAAAGCATCATGGCTTATATGATAAACAATGGAGATGATACTTACACAACACATATCAATTCAGATGGAAAGATAACAGCAAATGAAAATAGTTCATTTTTGTTTTCCGATTTTAGCAATTTAGTGGCGATAGATGGGTTAGAAAATCTAGATACCTCGCAAGTAACAGATATGTCTGCTATGTTTGCTGAATGTAGTAGCCTAACCACGTTAGACTTAAGTAATTTTGATACCTCGCAAGTAACAGGTATGTCTTATATGTTTGCATATTGTACTAGTTTAAGCACGTTAGATTTAAGCAATTTTGATACCTCACAAGTAACAAATATGGAATGTATGTTTTATAACTGTAGTAATTTAACGATGTTAGATGTGAGTAACTTTAACACGTCAAGGGTGACAAACATGGTGGGGGTGTTTGGTAGTTGTAGTGGTTTAACTAACTTAGATGTGAGTAATTTTGATACTTCTCAAGTGACTATAATGTTGGGGATGTTTCAACTGTGTACTAGTTTAAGCACGCTAGATGTAAGTCGTTTTGATACTTCTCAAGTAACAAATATGGCTGCTATGTTTGCTAGTTGTAGAAATTTAATCGAATTAGATATAAGTAACTTTGATACATCGCAAGTAACAGAAATGTCAGATATGTTTAATGGAGCCAGTGGGTTAACAACACTAGATGTAAGTAATTTTGATACTTCTCAAGTAACAAGTATGAGATATATGTTTTCAAACTGTAGTAATTTAAACACGCTAAATTTAAGTCGTTTTGATATATCACAGATAATTGATATGAGCGGTATGTTTGCTGAATGTAGTAGTTTAATAATGCTAGATTTAAGGAATGCCGATTTTACTAATGTGAAATATCCTGGTGATATGTTTGCTTCTGTACCTTCATCAATTTCTATTATTGTTAAAGATCAAGCAGCAAAAGAATTTATTGAAGCAAGACTCGCTAATGATGATGCAACTGGCACAGTAACCATTGCTTAATTAATAGAAAATAATGTCCTTTTTTAGGGTGTTTCTTCTAGTTTTGTCAAGATTTGTCGGATATCAAGGCAAGTCTTTTTTTATGTGTATAATAGGTAGCTAGTTGTTCGAATAACTAATGAAAGGAAAACAATTATGAAACTAGAAGAAGTTTATCTAAAAGATAAATTTGCGACAGAATATGTGATTAAAATAATCAAGGCAGCTTTAAAGGATAGCAAGGATATATTGCCAAGTCACTTTGAGTTTGTCGATATCAGGATTAATGATCACTTGGGTTTAAAAGATACGACAACTGACATTGTTGGAAGTGATACACTACATTACTTCAATTGTGAGATAAATATGAATAATACAAGAAAAAGTCAAAATAAGAACTTTAGTTATTTATGTCAGTTAATACTAAGAGATTTATCACCAGGAAGGGAGTTTGATTATAAAAATATTTTGGCAGTTGTTCAAATAAATCTGAATGCCTTTGACTACTTTGGTAAGAAAAAGTTTGTTTACACCAGTAGTTTATTAGAAGAAGAGTTAAACTTACCGAGAACAAATCTCATCAAAATTATCGATATAGACGTAGACATTTTAAGAAATATGGATTATACTAAAGTCATGGATGAAAGTGATGACTCCCTAGAGAAGTTATTATACATATTCGTTTGTGATAGTAAAGATGTATTAGATAAGGTATATGTTGGAAATAAGTTGATGGAAGGTGTGATTGATAAGATGGCTAAAATAGCAAGAGATATAGATGAATACTTGTATTATAATAAAGAGGAGTTTGATAAGGCTTGTTTAAAAGAGGCTGAGGAAGATGGCTATGCTGCTGGATATGAATCGGGAATAAAAGAAAAAACTTATGAAATAGCTAAAAATATGCTAGAAATAGGAATGCCGATCTCCAAAATCTCTAAAGTAACAGGATTAAGCGAGAGTGAGATAAAATTATTCCAAAATAACCAATGACAAACAAAAAATAAGTAGAATAAACTCCTACTTATTGGTATAATAAAATAGAATTTAAAAAGGGCAGATTATAACATGTACATATTATTAGTATTATCGATATCTTCATTAATATAAGTGTTTGTAGTTTCTAACTTATTTAAGCGATATTCTAGTCGACTAATTTGTCTTTCCATTTTTGCTAGTCTACTTTCCAAGTCGCTTGAAGAAGCGTAACCACCTGGATTTGGCATCATAGGCATGGTATTATTAGGATTAGGACCAGAATAAAAAGAGTTATAATTTGCAGCTGATTGAACAGGCATATTTTGAGGCATATTCGGATTAAAACTATAGTTCATATTAGCCTCGCTAAAAAATGTGTTGCGGTTTTTTTTCATAAAAAATTCCTCCTATATCTATAATATGCCCAATTAAGAAAGAAGTGAGTATAATGAGACTTCGAAACCCGAAGGATAAAGATGAAGTAATAAATAGTTGTACATTTTTTTATAACAAAGAAGAAGGTTTTTCAAAAGAGCAACCCATTCATTTAGAAATAGGAATGGGAAAAGGCAACTTTATTTTAAATATGGCTTTAGTTCATCCCAACATTAATTTTATTGGAGTTGAGAAATACTCTTCTGTAGCCAGTCTTGCTATTAAAAAAATTAGAGAATATGATCTGCCAAATTTAAAAATTATTATTACAGATGCCAAAAATTTACCTCTTATAATACCGAAGAAGGTGGAATGTATCTACTTAAATTTTTCCGATCCCTGGCCTAAAGACCGTCATGCCAAAAGAAGATTAACTTCGCCTGATTACTTAAAGTATTATGATGACTTATTTAAAAATCGTGCTCAAATCATAATGAAAACTGACAATGACAATTTATTTCGTTATTCGCTCGAAACATTACAAGATTATGGGTATAAGTTAGAAAAAATAAGCTATGATCTTCATAAGGAAGATATTACCAACATTATGACAGAATACGAAGAGAGATTTACAAAAGAAGGAATAAAAATAAAATATGTCCATGCAACAAAGAATTAGTTTTTGCTTGAACACCTAAAAAGCTTTCTATTCCGCTTTTTTTTTGGTATAATAACTTAGTAAAGGTGAACACATGAAAAAGATAATAATCATTCTATTAGGAATCTTTCTTCTCACAGGTTGTACACAAATAAAAGACTTAAGTTATGAGGAAATATTAGGAACGATAAGTACCTCTTATGATAAGGCAAACATTTATCGTACAGGATATAAATACTATTTGCCAAGAGGAATGAAGCTAGAGGATAGTACTCTTTACAATGAAGTAATTGGCAGTAAAGATTACTTATATTATTTATATATTGATGCAGTAAGCTACTATAACGAGGTCAAAAGTACATATCAAGTCAAAAGTGAAAGTTATTACTCAAAAAGTATTGAATATGATGGAAAATATGGATATTTAGAAATTAATTTAGTTGAAAATGAAAAATATATGATTGAAATTATGTATAATTATGCTAAAATAGAAGTGATAGTAGAAGAAAAGGATATTAACGAAAGTCTTTTAAATGCTATTAACATATTGAAAAGTATTCAATATAACGATACGATTATATCAAATCTACTAGGAAGTAGCATCTTAAATTTCGTTGAAGAAGAGTTTAATATATTTAATACAACGAGTAGTGACAGTGAATATATCAAAATAGATAATTCATACCATGAAGAGGAAGAAGAAAAAGTTCTAGACACGGACTTAATAAAATAGGAAGGTGAAACAAATGGGATTATTTGCAAAGGTAAAAGATATTTTATTTGAAGAAGAGGAAGTAACAGAACCAGTTAAAAAAACAAAAGAAGAGAAAAAAGAAGTTAAAAAAGAAATTTCCAAAGAAGATGACAAACCTGTATCTAGACAAATACAACCAGAAAAAAAAGAAAAAGAAGAGGAAAAAGAAATCGTAACACCACCTCCCAAAAGGATCGATGGGGTTAGTGAAAGAGAATTATTTCGTTCCGAAAATAGAAGTCCATTTTTAGATTTTGATGAAGAAGAATTTGATAATTCAGTAAGTAGGACTGCTAAACCAAAGCAAACAACAAATATTTTGGAATATGAACGAAAAAAACGAACAGAAAAACGAACAGACTATGGTCGAATAGAAAAAACGGAAGTAAGAGAAATAGTAGAAAAGAAAAAATTCCGTCCATCTCCAATAATATCTCCCGTATATGGGGTATTAAATGAAGATTACAAACCTGAGGATATAAAAGAGAAAAAAGATCCTTACAATGATTCTTTAGATATAGATAGTGTAAGACGTAAAGCCTTTGAACCACAAGAAAAAGAACTTCCTGATGAAACATATTATGAAAAAACAGTAACAGTAAAGATAAAAGAGCCAGAAGAGACCAAAGCTCAAAAAGTAAAAACAATTGATGAACTTTTAGAAGACTCTTCAGATATGGAAATCGATTTAAGAAGAGAGGACAAAAATACACGCCAAACTCGTAACACAGAATATAGTGAATTAGAAGATGAATTAGATCAAATGATGGCAGAAGAAGAAGTAAAACAACCGCCTAAAAGAGCAGTCATAGAAGAAGATGATGACCAAACTTTAGAAAACGATCTATTTGATCTTATTGACTCAATGTATGATAGTAGAGAGGAGGATGACTATTAATGGAATTTTGGCTATCGTTTCTACCCCTAGTCATATATGTTTTATTGGTATTACTTTTAATTGTTGGTATAATTTTAGGAATAAAAACTATAATAACTATGAACAAAGTTGATGAATTAGTAGATAATGTCAATACGAAAGTTGAATCTTTAAATTCTGTTTTCAGTATTATAGACTTTACTACTGACAAAATTGCACTATTTACTGATAAGATAGTAAATGTAACAAGTAGTTTATTTAGTAAATTTAGTTTTAGAAAAAAAATAAAAAAAGGTGATGAAAATGAAGAAGAATAATGGATTAGGAAAATTTGTTGGGGGACTAGCAATAGGCGCTGGATTAGGTGTGCTTTTTGCTCCGAAGTCAGGTAAAGAAACTAGGCGAGATATCTCAGAAAAAATTAAAGAAATAATTGAACAAGCCAAAGAAATAGATGTTGAAGAAATAAAATTAAGTATTACAAAAAAAGCTGAAGAAATCAAACAAGAATTAAAAGATCTTGACAAAGAAAAAGTTTTAAAAATAGCAAAACAAAAAGCTAAAAAAATTGAGAAAAAAGCTGAAGAACTTTATAAATTAGCTATTGAAAAGGGAACACCAATTTTGGAAAAAACAACAAAAGAATTAAAACTAGCAACAGCGGAAGCTTTACAAAAAATTGTTGATAAACTAGAAGCATAAGGCAATCAAAAAGATTGTCTTTTTACACAAACTTCACAAATAGTTGTTAAAATAAAAAGGAAGGAGAAATTACATGGAAATCGTCACTTCTAGTTTAATTATTATCATATATTTACTGCTGATAGCATTTCTAATTATAGCTATTTTAATTGGGTTAAAATTCTTAAATATATTAACCAAAACTGACAAAATAATTGAAAATATTAATTCTAAATTGGAAACATTAAATCCTATTTTTGATTTTATTGATCACACTTCAACGTCAGTACGTGCACTAGTTATAAGAATAACAGAGTTAAAAGATAAATTATTGAATAAATTTCGCATTTAAGAAAGAAGGAAAAATATGAAGAAGAAAAATGGTCTAGGAATATTTGTAGTAGGAGCTGCAATAGGTGCAAGCTTAGGAATCTTATTTGCTCCCAAATCTGGTAAAGAAACTAGAGAAAGTATTATGAAAAAACTAAATGAGTTGAAAGAGCAAGTAAAAGATGCCAAATTAGCAAATGTTCGCGAAAAAATTACTGAAAAGATCATGGACATTGAAAAAGAATTAAAAGACTTAGATAGAGAAAAAAACTCCAAAATAGCAAAACAAAAAGCTAAGACAATTGAAAGAAAAGCAACAGAACTGTATAAATTAGCCCAAAGAAAAGGAACTCCTATGTTAGAAAAAACGACCAAAGAATTAAAAGATAGTTCAAAAGCATCTCTTCAAAAGTTAATCGATAAATTAGAAAAGGAAGATGCCTAAATCTTTCTTTTTTTCATGCTTTTTTCACAAATATAGATTATAATTAAGTCAGGTGAAAAAAATTGAAAGTATTAGTAGTAGATGATGAAAAATTAATCAGAGACGTTATAAAAGAGTATTTGGCTTTAGAGAATTATGAAATCAGTGAGGCAGAAAATGGCCTTGAGGCTTTAGAATTAGCTAAAAATGAAAAGTTTGACATTATTATCATGGATATTATGATGCCGAAGATGGATGGATATTCTGCTTGTCGTGAAATAAAAAAGATAAAAGACATTCCGTTTATATTATTATCCGCTCGAGGTGAAGAGTATGATAAATTAATTGGCTTTGAGCTAGGAATAGACGATTATGTGACAAAACCTTTTAGTCCAAAGGAATTAGTGGCCAGAATAAAAGCTATCACTAAACGAAAAGACACGAAATCAATTGTGCAAATTAAGGGTATAAAATTAGATAACGTTGCTCACGATGTTTATATTGATGATAAAAAGATAAATCTTACTCCTAAAGAATACGATCTTTTAAAATATTTTATTGATAATAAAAATGTTGCCTTATCTCGAGAAACTTTATTAAGCAACATCTGGGGCTATGATTTCTACGGTGATGATAGAACTATTGACACTCATGTAAAAACCTTAAGAAAACAATTAGGAAAATACAAAAACTTCATTGTAACAGTACGCGGAATGGGATATAAATTTACATATGAAGAAAAAGAGTAGTTTACAAACCAAAGCCTTATTTTATTTAATAACTTTCAATATAGTCATCTTAATCTTACTATGGTTTTGTGAAATATCCATATTTGACATTCATTATGAAAAAGCTCAAATTGGTATTTTAAATGAGACTGTAAGTAGAGTAAAAAATACAGAAAAAGAAGACATGGATAATACTCTTCATGAAATAGTATATAATAACGATATATGCATCGCTGTCACCGATAGTTCAAACTACATAGCAACATATAACATTAAAATGAATGGCTGTGGGTTATCTAGTAAGAATAGTAGCATTCAAGAGATGATGCTTTCATTTATAGATTCTGATGAAGAAATGAAATCATATGAATTTGTGAATGAAGATAAACAAGTACAAGCTTTATTATATGGAGTAAAATATGATGAAAGCTATATCTTTATTTATTCTAATTTAAAGGATTTATCATCAGTTACGCAAATAATTAAAAGACAAATACTATATATATGTATAATTGGTTTGTTTATCGCCATAATTATGTCTATTTTTCTAGCTAGTAAGATTACCGATCCTATCACAAAAATTACGAAAAAGGCTAAGAAATTAGGAAGTGGAGATTATAGCGTTAAATTCGATGAATCCGATATAACTGAAATAGATGAATTAGCCACCACCTTAACGCAAGCCAAAAATGAATTAGCTAAAACTGATGAATTAAGACGAGATCTTATGGCCAATGTTTCTCATGATTTAAAAACTCCTCTAACTATGATAAAAGCCTATGCTGAGATGATCCGTGATATCTCTCATAAAAATAAGGAAAAGATGAATGAACATTTAGAAATAATTATTGATGAAACAGACCGTCTAACACTCCTAGTAAATGATATTTTGGATTTATCATTAATGCAATCCAGAGAAACGGAATTAAAGCTTGAAAAATTTGATTTATGCGAGACGATCCATACTATTTTGGGAAGATATCAAATTATTAAAGAAACTGAAAAATACAAATTTGAAATCAATATTCCCGAAAAAGCCCTTGTAAAAGCTGATAAAAAGAAAATTGAACAAGTAATATACAATTTGATAAATAATGCTATCAATTATACAGGTGATGATAAAATTGTCAAAATAAAAGTGACTAAACAATTAAGAAGCTTTTTAGTAGAAATCACCGACACAGGAAAAGGAATCAAAAAAGAAGAAATCCCGTATATCTGGGATAAGTATTATAAAAAAGAAAAAAAGCATCAAAGAAATGTCATATCAACTGGTTTAGGATTATCTATTGTAAAACAAGTTTTAGAGCACCATCATTTTGAATACGGTGTTAAAAGTACTCCTAAAAAAGGCTCGACTTTTTACTTTAAAATAAAAATATAACATTTCACGAATTAAACATACAATCTTCATAATCATTTGTTATCATTAAAATGTAATGAAGGAGGAATGTTATAGAATAAAAAAAAACATAAATACACAATTAAGACAATACACAATTAAACATATAAACTCAAAACTCACACTTTTAATAAAAAAACAAGAAACGATTTAATTTCTTGTTTTTTCTTATTTAACGAAAATATATAATAATAAATATAGCTAATAATAAGCAGTAAATTGAAAATTTCCATAGCTTTCCTTTTTTAACCCAATCACTTAACCATTTATAAGAGAAAAATGTCACCACGCCCGCGGCAATTAACCCCGCCATATAAGGAATAAAGAGTGTTTCAATTCCCGGTGTTTCCAACAAATCTCCAACTCCCAAAATCATTGTAGCGACACTAACTGGAAAATATAGAATAAAAGTATATTTTAAAGCTGTATCTCTTTTCAATTTACATAATAAGCAAGCTACTAAAACAGTTCCACTTCGGCTAATCCCAGGAATAATTGTCACCATTTGGAAAAGTCCTATCAAAATAGCATCTTTTAATGTAATATCTTTATCATCTTTTTCTCCTTTAATATTTCTAACGACAAAGAGTGCTAGCGCTGTAATCAAAAAAGCCATTGCTAACCCCTTAATAGAGTATAAATTTTCTAACTTTTCTTTAAAAATAAAACCTACAATTCCTACCGGTATAGTACTAATAACGACATACCAACAATACCTAAATTTATCTTTCGTCAGTTTTCTTTTATCTTTTTTAAAAATAAATGTAAAAAATGCTGTAACTAAATCTACAATATCTTTCCAAAATATAATTAATATTGCTATAAATGAACCAAAATTAGAAATAATCTCAAAATTTAATGAATTGAAAAGATTAGTATCAAATATAGTTTTAAATAGAAAAATATGTCCACTACTAGAAATAGGTAAAGGTTCTGTAAGACCTTGAATAATTCCTAAAATAATATATTTAATAAGTTCCATGCTATCACCTTACTTAATTATATATTAAAACAAATTATTTTTCACTATAAATATACATTTTTTGTCGAATAACAAAAATAATATAGAAACATAAAAAGAAATAAGCTAAAATATAAATGAGGTAAATATTATGGCTGGAACAATAACACATTATAAAATTGGCAAACTTCTTTTATCAAAAACCGACATAAAATTAGATAAAAAATTTTTTATTCTTGCTTGTCAAGGGCATGACTTATTATATTTTATTAAACTTACCGAGTTATCTCAATATAATAAAAAGGCAAAACTCGCAGGAATCCTTCAAGATACCAAGTTTGACTCTTTAGTCGAAGCTTATGAACAGAAAATAATTGATCATGATTTAGACATAAAGTTGAAAAGTTTTTTATATGGATACATAACTCATCATCTTACAGATAGCATCTTTCATCCCTTTATTAATTATTTCTCTAAAAAGTATAATCATGCTTTAATTGAAAGTATTATAGATGTAAAAATAGTCGATGACATAAACGAAGTTCTCAAAGATCTTACTCCTTTAAAAGATATAGATAAATTAAAAAAGGAAACTGAAGAAGTCTTTTCCGAGATCTACCAAAAAAGTGGCATAGGTCGAGAATTAGTCACAAATATGAATCGAGTCAGAAACTTTATCTGGCTCTATCGACTTGATAAAACTGGTATTAAAAAACTAGGATACAAGATTATTGATAAAATAACGCATAAGTATTATGAATTTTTATCTTTTCATTATAAAAAAACTGATTTAGCTTGGTCATTAGATGAAAAAATCAAATGGCGTGATCCAGTCACTGGTGATGAAAATTACTCTAGTATTAATGATTTAATAGAGCAAAGTCTTACTAAAATAACTTCTATCTTAAACAAAATAGATAAAAGTTTAAAAGATAAAAAAATAGCCGATATCAATTTGGATATATCGGCCACAGATGGGAAACATTTAAATATGTGTAATGAGCAAAAATATTTTAAAAATTAAGATTCTTTTGCTATTTTTTTGACTTTATAAGTATGTCCTTTTGTATCAACAGTAACTTTTTTAATAACATAATTTTCTTTTAATTTTTCTGAACCTGCTCTATCAAAAACAGCTTCATCAACCATTTTATCCACAATATCCATGCCTTCAATGACTTTTCCAAACCCTGCATACTTTTTATCTAATGAAAAAATAGCTTGGTCATCAAGAACGATGAAAAACTGACTACCCGCGGAATTAGGTTTAGAACTACGGGCCATAGAGATGACACCCCGCTCATGACTTAATTCATTATTAAAACCATTTTCACTGAACTCTCCTTTAATTGCATAACCAGGCCCACCAGTTCCATTGCCATCAGGATCTCCTCCTTGAATTACAAAACCTGGGGAAACGCGATGAATAGAGTTTCCATCATAAAAACCACTTTCGATCAAATTGACAAAATTTGCTACTGTATTTGGCGCAACATCGGGATACAATTCTATTTTAATAGTACCAAAATCTTCAAACTCCATAGAAACAATTGGATGTTCATAAGAGCTATAATCTTGATTATTAGCACACCCAGTAAGCAATAACATTCCACACAATATCCCCAAAAATATTTTTTTCATACTATCACCATCTAAATTTTATCATATAGAATCATAAAATAAAATAAAAATCATAAATAATAGAATGAATTTGATTTATTTAATCATCGGTATTATATTTTGCAGTATTTCACTTTTTTTCCTCATAATTTATTTAAATTTATTCACATTAGGGTATACATTTTTAAATTTTGTTAAATTTATTATTAGAAGTAGCTGGTTTTATTTATTTCCTCTAGGAATAATTTTAATATATAAGAGTTTAGAAAGGAAAGAAAAAAAATGAATTATTATTATGATATTAAGTTAAATTTTTTAGAAGATAACTACATGTATTACGAATGGGACAAGGAAGATATTATTGATGAAATAAATAAAATTCCTCTTTACCAAGTAGATAGTACAACATTTAATGACTTCTTATGTCATAATGTAAAAGTCGAATCCGATTTTCTAGAAGAAATAGAAAATAAGACTTTAACCAAACATGAAAAGTTAAAATATGCCTGCATTATAGCTGATAAAAATAGTGCTTATGCTTATGAATTCAATGATGAAGGAAAAACGATTACGCGTAGCTCCCTTGTTTTAAAGGATGAATTAAGTCTTTTAGAATATCTTTATACCTTATCTATAAAAAAAATTAATTATGAAAAGCAAGAAAAACTTAATATTTCTAAAAATCCTCGTTTAGAAGAAAAAATAAAAAAATTTATTAACCTTGAAATAGACAAGTTATATGAAGAAAAAAGATCTGATAAATTAAAATTTCTTTATTTAGAGTGGTTTAAGACTAAAGAAGAAAATATTGATACAATTTATCAAAAAATGAAAAATCAATTAAAAAAAGAAATTGCCGAAAAAGAAATAAATATATGGGAAATAATAAAGTTAAGTTATAACAATGTATAAAATTTATCTTATTAGCCACACTAAGAATAAGGAACGTGATTAGATGAAAAAATGGTTATCAAGTTTTATTATATTCTTCTTTGTTCTATTCTTAACTGGTTGTAGTTGCACTAGAAAAACAGCCAAATCCGCGGTCGAAGATTTTTTAGATCAATATAAAAATCTTAGTGCTTCCGTATTAACTGATTTAGAGCGGGTAATTGAAGGTGAATCTTTTGACGACAAGCAACAAGAAAAATATCGAGAAATATTAAAAAAACAATATAGTGATATTCGTTACGAAATAATTGATGAAACATACGAAGATGACACGGCAACTGTCGAAACGAAAATAACAGTCTATGATTTATATAAAGCTCAAAGTGATGCTGCGACATATTTAAATAGTCACATGGATGAATTCAAAAATGAAAATGGTACTTATGATAACAATGCATATTTGAATTATAAATTAGATGAAATGAAAAAAATGACTGATACAGTAGAATATAAAATATTTTTCCAATGCGAAAAACAAGAAAATGGTCAATGGAAAGTTCAAGAATTAGAACAAACAGATTTAGAAAAAATCCATGGTATCTACAATTATGACACAAGTAAAGAATAGGTGAATAGGTTTTTTAACCTATTTTTTTAATCTACAATATTTTCTGCTCAAAATTGCTTCTCTTTTAGCCAGTTCTAAAAATTCTTCAATAATAGGCAAAAGCATTTTAACCATCAATTTCTTTCGAGTTCCATATCCGACTTCAATTTTTCTAACATCAGCAATGAAGCAATCTCTTTCTATCAAAGTCAAATCTGTAAGATAAGGTAATTTTCCAACTAATTCGAAGTCTTTTTGAGAGAATAAATAAAGATTTTGATTGGCCATAATCATAATTTCATGCAATTTTAAAAACATCGAATTTAAATCGTAATTCCCTCCAAAAACAGGACTATAAAAGCAGTCTGTATATTTAGATAAACGATTAATTAATGATTCATAAGATATATTTTTTAAGGAACTATCCAGTGTGTTAATAATAAAAGCTTCTAAAAAAGCATACAACTCTTTATGTTTAGCATTCTTATAAAAACTATATAGAATTGGATAAATACCATCATTCATAAAAATATCTAAATAATCTTTATATTTAAAAGTACTTATTTTAGCCATAACAAAAGCTTGAACAATATGCCATATAAAAATTGGTTCATAGTCATAAATTTTTTGTCTTAACATATTGATAACCACTAAAAAAACGATTTTTTCTTCATAACAAAAATAATTAACTTCTTCCTTAGCGTAATAATCATTAAATTCTTGAATTTCAAAATGCCCAAGGATACTATTTAAAGCTGTGATTAGAATAGTAGAATAATCTTTGTCTTGGCGATCCTTAAGATACATTGACTTTAGTTCTACTATTTTATTATAAAAAGAATTATTAAAATCATTTAAATCAATCATTATGTAAACACCTCAAACAAAATATGGGTATTATCATAACATAATCGCATGAACATGTCTACTTTTTCATATGTTTTAACAAGGGGAATTGTATGAAAAAGAGAATTATGTTTTTATTATTACTTTTAATACCGATAAAAATTACTGCTATAAGTGCATCGAGTTCAATCGCCATGGATTTACAAACTGGCCGAATATTACATGAAAATAACATAAATGAAAAAAGATTAATTGCCAGTACAACTAAGATAATGACTGCTATTGTAACCATTGAAAATAGTGATATAAACAAAACTGTTCAAGTATCAGATGAGGTTTTAAAAGCTTATGGAAGTGCCATTTATATCGAAGTAGGTGAAGAGTTAAAGATAAAAGATCTTTTATATGGACTCATGTTAAGAAGTGGTAATGATGCTGCCTTAGTTTTAGCCAAAAATGTTGCTTCTGACATTGATGATTTTACTCGTCTAATGAACATTACCGCAGAAAAGATTGGCATGAAAAACACATATTTTTATAATGCTCATGGATTAGAAGAAAATAATGGAGAAGGAAATACTTCAACGGCTTATGATATGGCATTACTAACCAAATATGCGATGTTAAATGATACATTTAAAGAAATCTTTGGTACCAAAAAATATGTTGTAAAAACGAATTATAAAACATATTCTTGGACAAATAAGAATAAACTGCTTCATTCCTATCAATATACGACTGGTGGTAAAACTGGATTTACCCAAAAAGCTCGGCGAACACTTGTCACGACCGCTAGTAAAGACAATTTAAATCTTGTGGTTGTAACATTAAATGATCCCAATGATTTTTTTGACCATAAAAGTATCTATGAGACTTGTTTTGCTAAATATGAAGCAGAATTAGTTCTCGAAAAAGATAATTTTCATATTGAAGATGATACGCGTTATGAAAAAGATCGTTTATATATAAAAAATGATGTCTATCTCCCTGTAACCAAAGAGGAAAAAGAAAATATCAAAATAGAATATGAACTGTTTGAAAATAACAAATATCAAAATGATGATGAAGTTGGCTCTGCCAAAATATATATTGATCATAAATTAATTCATGAAGAAAAAATATTCGTAAGTAAAAATGAGGAGGGAAAGAAATTGTCGTGGTGGAAAAAAATCCTAAGGTGGTTTAAATCGTGGTAAATGTCATATGGTTTTTATTAATTGCCATAGGTATTATCTTTTCTTTTTTTACGGGAAATGTTGATACGATCAACAATAGTATCCTAAATAATGGCAAAGAAGCTTTAGATTTAGTCTTATCAATTCTACCTATTATTGTTCTTTGGACTGGTATCTTAAGGATAGCTGAAGATGCCGGATTATTAAAGCGTTTTGCCAAGTTAGTAGAGCCCTTGCTGTCCCATATTTTTCCCGACATCCCCCAAAATAACAAAGCCTTAGGTTTTATCGCCTCAAATATCGCGGCTAATATGCTAGGTTTAGGAAGTGCTGCTACGCCATTTGGTCTTAAAGCCATGCAAGAACTTCAAAAGATAAACGATAAAAAAGACACTGCTTCAACGCCGATGATTACCTTCTTAGTTTTAAATACCGCAGGAGTAACCATTGTTCCAACAACCGTCTTAGCCCTTCGAATTGCTCACGGCTCGGCAAATCCATCTGAAATAATTATTCCTGGTATCATTGCGACATTTTGTTCCAGTTTAGGCGGTTTATTATTAGACTACTTTATTAGAAAAAGGAGGAGAGTGTGAATACGTTATCCAAAATTGTCATTCCCGTATTTGTTATTTTTGTCATTTTCTATGGCTTCAAACACAAAACAAACATTTACGATTCCTTCTTAGAAGGAGCCAAAGAAGGGCTTATAATTACTTTTAATATATTCCCATCTATTATCGCTATGGTTTTTGCCATTAATATTTTTTTAGATAGTAATTTTGTTCCTTTTATATTAGGGATCTTTCAAAACTTTTTTGAACTTATTCACATCCCCATGGAAATTATGCCAATGGCCCTTTTACGTCCGATTTCAGGAACAGCCTCATTAGCCATTATGAACGATATATTTATTGCAAGTAGCCCTGATTCCTATGTTGGTAGACTGGCATCCGTTTTACAAGGTTGTACTGATACGACTATTTATGTTTTAGCATTATACTTTGGTTCAATTGGCATCAAAAAAATACGATATTCTCTGGCTGTAGGTTTATTCGCCGACTTAGTAGGCATAACTGTCGCCTTCTTAATCACAGCCATTTTATTTTAAATATTACCAAGAATTCTTGGTTTTTTTATTGACACAAGATAAACCATAATAACAAAACTATTGCATTTTAAGTAAGTTTTCTTGGAAAAAAAACATATCCGTGGTACAATCGAATTGGTGATTTTATGGAACGACTTCAAAAAGTAATTGCTGCATCTGGATACACATCAAGAAGAAAAGCCGAAGAACTAATATTAAATGGTCAAGTAAGTGTCAATGGAAAAATAATAAAAACGTTAGGAACAAAAGTAGATTCTGCCGATCAAATAATGATTGATAAAGAATTAATAAATAGGAACCCTAAAAAAGAATATTACCTATTAAATAAACCTCGTAACACTATTAGTAGCCTAAGTGATACGATGCAAAGAAAAACCGTTGTTGATTATATTGATACAAAAACTCGGATTTATCCAATCGGCCGATTAGATTATGACACGACTGGCATTATTATTTTAACTAATGATGGAGAACTAGCTAATCATTTAATGCATCCAAAGTATAAAATAGAAAAAACTTACATTGCCAAATTAGAAGGAATATTAACTAAAGAAGATATCATAAAATTAGAAAAGGGCATTAAAATTGATGACAGAAAAGTAGAGGTAAAAAGATTCAAAGTCAAAAGAAAAAATATTGAAAAAAATACATCCATTGTTGAAATAACCATTATTGAAGGACGCAATCATATTGTCAAAAGATTATTCGAATCGCTTGGCATTCACCTCATGAAATTAAGCCGAACAGGATATGCATTCTTGAATATAAATGACCTAAAATCGGGAGAATATCGTCCTCTTACAATTAAAGAGGTAAAAAAACTATATAGTTTAAAATAGGCTTAAATCCCATTTTTTAATGGCAATTTAAAAATGTGTTAATATAATAAGATAGAAGGTGAAGCTGTGCAAAAAAAGATAAGAAATGTCAATATTAATTATGAGTTTTCAAATATTGACAAAGAAATTACGCTAGTATTTCTTCATGGATGGGGGCAAAATATTCAGATGATGTTGCCCGTGAGTGACAAGTATACAAAATTTTTCAATATCCTTGTCATTGACTTGCCAGGTTTTGGAAATAGTGAAGAGCCTGATTATGCTTGGACAATTTACGACTATGCTGAAGCAGTTAAAGAGTTAATAGATGAATTATCGATAAAAAAAGTAATTCTTCTTGGACATTCTTTTGGTGGAAGAATATCTTTAGTTTACGCATCTTTATATGGTTGTGAAAAATTGATATGTTTTGGTAGTCCATATTGCAAAGAGCTATCTAAGTTGCCTTTAAAAAATCGCATTTATAAACAAATAAAAAAAATATTCTTTTTAAGATGGCTCGCAAATATTATGAAGAATCATATTGGTTCGACCGATTATAAAAATGCTAGTCCGATGATGAAAGGTGTTTTAGTAAATGCCGTAAATTTAGATTTAACAGCAGATGTAAAAAAAATAAAGTGTCCAACTTTGCTTATCTGGGGAAGTCTAGATACGGCTGTGCCAGTTCGTCGAGCTTATGAATTGGAAAAATTAATTCCTGATGCTGGGGTAATTCTTTACGAAGGCGCAACACATTATGCTTATTTAGAACGCTTAGATAGTATTGTTACAGTATTAGATAATTTCTTTAAAATAAGGAGGTAATAACTATGTATTTAGCTCTATTATTATACATTATCCCTACATTTTATATTTTTATTCGCACAAAGAGAAATTTACATATATTTCAACAAAATTTTTACAATGAAAATAATCGTTATTTAAAATGGGGACTAAAAAAAGTTGGTGAAGTTTTTAAAAATGACAGTTTATTATTGGTCCTAAACTTTGTTAACATTTTTTTAAAAAACAAATTATTAACTATATTTAATGTCCTTTATCTATTCCTATACATCTTCGAAAAAAATAAAATAAGTCGAGAATCTGTCAAAATTCCGCTTAACTTAACCAACAGAATTAAGAGATTAACCGTAACGATATCTGTAATTTATTTTATTCCTCTTATTTATTTTCTAGTTAAAAAGAACTTATATATTTTCTTATTGATATATAGTTTGTTAATCAGTTACAATTTTTTAATTATATATTTAATCAACATAATAAATAAACCTATTGAAAAATATGTCTTTTGGTATTATAAAAAGAAAGCCATAAAAAAAATTAAAAGTTATCGGGCTGAAGTAATAGGTATCACGGGAAGTTATGGAAAAACTAGCAGTAAGAACATCTTAAATGACATTATCAGTGTAAAATATAATACTTTGCCCACTCCCAAAAATTATAATACACAATATGGTTTAATAATAACGATTAACAATTATTTAAACAAATTTCATGATTTTTTTATCGCCGAAATGGGAGCATTTAAAATGGGGCGTATAAGACTTTTATGTAAGTTAGTAAAACCCAAATACGGCATCATTACTAAAATAGGAGAAGCTCATTTAGAAACCTTTAAAAGTAAAGAAAACATTCAAAAGGGTAAGTTTGAACTTATTGAATCTCTACCCCAGGATGGACTAGCCATATTAAATAAAGATGATGAAATGCAAGTTAATTATAAATTACAAAATACTGTTCCAATCAAATGGATTGGTATTGATAATCAAACAGCAGACGTCATCGCTAGTAATATTAAAATGACTAAAGATGGAATGAATTTTGATGTTACTTTTAAGGAAAGTGGTGAAAAAGCCCATTTTGAAACCAAACTTCTCGGAAAACCAAATGTTTATAATATTTTGGCAGCTTTGGCCTTAGGAAAACATCAAAACATGACTTTAAAAGAACTAACTTTAGGTGTAAAAAAAATCAAACCGATTGAGCATCGTTTAGAACTAAAAGAATTTGCCAAGAATATTACCATTATCGATGATGCTTATAATTCCAATCCTGTTGGTTCACAAATGGCTTTAGATGTTTTAGATTTAATGCCAGGTAGGAAAATCATTATCACGCCAGGAATGATTGAATTAGGACCTAAACAATATGAACTCAATAAAGAATTTGGCAAACATATAAGTAAAGTGGCTGACATCGTTATTTTAATAGGAGAAAAACAAACAAAACCTATTCTAGACGGATTAAACGAAGTGGGGTATAATAAAAAGAATCTTATTATAATAAATGATATTTTTGAAGCTTTTAATATAATAAAAGAAAAAAGTAAAGATGAACATACTTATGTCTTGTTAGAAAATGATCTACCTGATATATTTAATGAATAAGAAAGAAGGATGAATATGAAATTAAAAATAGGTGTTATATTTGGGGGAAGAAGTGTAGAACACGAAGTAAGTATTATTTCAGCTCTTCAAGCTATTGATTACATAGATCGATCAGACTATGATATTGTCCCAATTTATATTTCCAAAAATGGAACTTGGTATACGGGAAATGCTTTATTAGACATTAAGAATTATCATGATTTAGAAAAATTAAAAAAGGAGACCAAAGAAGTAGTTTTAACCAAAATTGATGAAGAAGCTTGTCTTATATGTCCCCGTGGACTATTTAGCAAAGTAATTGATAAAATTGATATAGCTTTCCCGATTGTGCACGGCAAAAATGTTGAAGATGGCACTTTAGCTGGGTATCTTGAAACCATCGGAATTCCTTATGTCGGAAGTGGCGTATTAGCATCTAGTATAGGTCAAGACAAAGTTATGATGAAAGAAATATTCGCAAGTGAAAATCTTCCTATTGTTGATTATATTTGGTTTTTTGATGAAGAGTACTTGACGGATGAGAAAAAAATTATTAGTAAAGCAAGCGAATTAGGTTATCCATTGATCGTCAAACCAGCTTCATTAGGAAGTAGTGTTGGCATTTCTTTTTGTCCTGATGAAACCAGTTTAAAAAAAGCGATAAGTGAAGCAATCTTATATGATCATAAAATCATAATTGAAAAAGCTGTAGAACATTTAACCGAAGTAAATTGTAGTGTAGTAGGAAATTACAAAAACATGGAAACTAGTGCGATTGAAGAAGTAAAAAGCGCAAGTGAATTATTAACATATGAAGATAAATATATTGGCAAAAACAGTAAAAAAACTGGCAGCAAAGGAATGCTTAATACCAGTCGCGTAATTCCTGCTCCGATCGGAGAAAAACTAACAAAAGAAATAGAACAAATGAGTATGCAAGTATTTCGAGCTTTAAATTTAAGTGGTATATGTCGAATTGATTACTTAATAGATAATAAAACCAAGAAAGTATATATTAATGAGCCCAACACAATTCCTGGATCATTAGCCTTCTATCTTTGGACACCTAAAAATAAATCATATAAAAGTCTACTTACAGAGCTTATTACTTTAAGCATCAAAGATTACAAGGATAAGAGCAAAAAAATGACAGTCTTTAACACCAATATTCTAGAAAACTATCATGGAAAAGGAACAAAAGGCCTAAAAAAATAGGGAAAAAAACTTTCCCTATTTTTATGTATTATAACATTACATAATTATTTATTATCGCCACAGTTGCATTCTCCACAACAACATTCGTTTAAAGAAATTGCTCTTGTAGGACATGAGTCTACAACATTTTTTACAAGCTCAGTATCAAGATTTTCTTGACTAATAACTTCTGAAAGTCCGTCATCATCCTCAGCAAAATGTTCAGTATCGATGCTAAAACAAGTCCCACAACTAATACACATATCTTTGTTAACTTCTAATTTTTTCATTAATTTTCCTCCTAAAATAATTATAGACAATGGAATTTTAAAAATCAATATTAAGTTATTTAAAAATTTGTCGATTTATGTTATTATTAGAATGAGGGATTGCTATGGATTCAAGAATGAATAAATATCACGAGTTAGATAACGACATGTCAAGGGTATCAAAACACAGCGATTTATACAAGGATATAAACAATGCCGATATCGATAATTACACATTAAAAAGTAATGCTACAGTCTTAGGGCATCAAGAAAATGAAATTGATATCGAAAAAATTAAAAAGATACTAGATACAAGATATAAGGATACTGCCAAAAGAAAAAGTATTCGCCTAGAAAAAGAAGAGGATGATACATCACTAGTTCCATCATCTACAACAAAGGAATACGATTTAAACAAAATATTAGAGAAAGCTCATACTGAAAAAGAAGAAACATATGAAGAAGCTAGAGCCAAAAAATTAAGAGATACCCAATTCGATATCTTAAATAATTTAAATCTAAAGAATGAGGAAAGTGATAATCTAAAAGAAGAAAGTCCAAAAGATCAATCAAAAGATCAAGATGATGACTTAATGAATTTAATTCATACTATTACGATTAACGAAGTAAAAAAACAAGTTCCATCAAAATCACCAGCCAAGGAAAGTGACGATCCATTAGATTTACTCTCTGATTTAAAAGGGCATGACAATACTGAAGTATTTGAAGGAATAAAAGAAGAGATAGAGAAAATAGAAAAAACAAGCAAAATTTTAGAAACTAAAAAACAAGAAGAAAAGTTAGAAAATTCTTTTTATACAACTAGTAGCGTATTTAAGAAAAGTGACTTAGTTGAAGATGATAATTTTCTCGATGAAGAAAAAATGTCAATATGGATAAAAATACTAATAGCTTTATTAATAATAGCTTTTTTAGCTGGACTATTTCTATTCTTAAAATCATTTTTTAAATTTTAACATATCTTCATTATTTTAACATAATATTTAAATATGAAAGCGTTCAAGCCTCGGAAAAAATATCAAGTATCAACAAAAATTTTAGTCATATTTGGGTTGATACTTTTTTTGACTTCTTTTTTACTACATCTATACAGTGACAATATATCTTCTAAAATTGTAATTGTTTCTAAAAAGAAAATTACGAAATTTACAGAAAACTTTTTAAGTAATAATATTGGGTATGGAATTTTAAATAATAAAAATCTAGAAAATATTATGATAATTAACAAAAATAAAAATGGAGAAATCCTTTACATAGATTATAATTTAGACAAAGCTTATGAAGCACTTCAAGTAATTACCGATGTTTTATATCAAAATATAAATGACTTAGAAAATGGCAATTTTAAAAATATTCATGATAACGATTTTTTTAGTATCAATAACAATTTAGCTTTAAAACTTCCATTTTTCGTGGGTAGCAATAGCCCTTTGTTTTCTAGTCTAGGTCCTAAAATATATGTCAAAGTAAGCCTCATCGGGGCTGTATTAACAAATATTAATAGCAAAATAACTAGTTATGGCATGAATAATGCTTTAGTTGAACTTTATGTTACGATCCAGATCACGGAGAACTTAATGACTCCAGTAATCGAAGAGGATATAACATTTACGTACGATGTCTTAGTAGCTTCAAAAGTGATAAATGGCCGTGTGCCAGAAATTTATGGAGGAGTAATTGATACAACCCAAAACATAACAAATCAATAAATTTGGCTAACTTTTGGAAAAAAATTTCCAGTTTTCATTCTCAAAAATTTATGCTATACTAATTATAATAGGAGTGATAGTGTGAATCAACCATTTATAAATGAAACTTTTAGTAAGGCTCTACAAATATATCAGGAAAGCAAAGATGAACCAAATGGAATTAAATATAATTCTTTTTTAAGTGTAGTAGTAAGATTATTAGTAACTCTTTATAGTGAGCTTGATATAATAAATCCACTTATGACTAACAATGATGAAGCTTTGAAAAGCAATTTATGTAAATTCGGTTACTCCGAAGTCGATTTAGATGCATTTTTTCATAATTTAGAAGAATTTGACAAGATAGATTCTGAAAATGAAAAAAGAAAGATTAAGATTAAAAATCCATATTTTATTACTATTCAAAGACAATTAATAGATATGCTAATATGTAAAAAAATGAATTATCATTTAACTGAAAAAGAAGTCCAAGAATTCTATTCGTTGTTATATACAACAACAGCTAAAAATCCACTTCGTCTATCGTACAATTTTTTGACAGCAAAAGACCCAACCGAAATTGAAAGATATTTTAAAAAACAAATGAGTGAAAACGTAAAAATTGTTGAACCGAAGGAAAAAAATATTTTAAACTTACGTGCTTATGAGATTTTAAATTATAGTTTAGATGCAATCAATGCTATGGAAAGTAGTGAACTTGATAAAATAAATCATCAAGTTTATGATTTCTTTAAGATTAAAGAACAAACAATGAACAAAGAATATTTATTAGAACAAAGAATAGCAGCTTATGAAAGAGAGAAAAATAAAATAACCTCAGGAAATGGCTATGTTGACATTCTTTTAGTCATGTCTGCTGTAGCGACCGGAATAATGGTTTTAAGCATTCTTTCATTTATTGTATTATAAGAGGGTTTTATGGAAGTAGAAATAAATAATAAAAAATATGATGTTATAGAAAATTATAAAGATGCCTTAAATGTTGCTGATTTAGATGGCAAGATAACTGAATATTATGATTCATTTGATTATATATTGGGGGATTATGCATACGGGAAAGTTCGTTTAAAAGGTTTTAATGAAAAGACTAATAAGAATTATAAACCTATTAATGACTATGCTAAATTAAAAGAATATTTAAAAAAATGCTGTGCTTACGATTGCAAGTATTTTATTATAAAAGCAAAAACAAAAGTTGAAAAAGAATAACTTATTTGTTATAATTTATTTAATAGAAGGGAAATGATTAGTGTGGATAAAATAAATATAGCTTTTGCTTCGGGGAGTTTTATAGAAAAACCATTAATTTCAGCATTTAAAGGAGCAAATGGCAATTATGTAGTGTTAGATAATGAAATAAATGGAGCAATGGGATTGCCAATTATTTTGGTGACTAAATATAATGATCATAAATTTGCAAAAATAACAGATCAAAATGAATGGAATGGAGTAAAAGAGTATTTACGAAATATTATCTCAGGAAATCAAATGGATTATATTAAGGTTGAAGATAAAGTAACTGCTGATGAAAATTTCTTTTTACAATTAACTTTGCCAGTTGCATCTTATGAATCTTTAAAAGCAAATTATAAACCTAATGAAGATGGTGCTAGTTCAAATATTAATGCGATATCTACACCAGAAGTGCCAGTAAATAATAATCCAGTTCAGATGCCAACACCAACGCCTGAAGTTCCAAGTCCAGTACCACCAATAGAACAAAATGCTAATAATGATGTGGTAAATCAAACGCCAACACCAACACCAACTCCGATTCCGACCGTGGTACCACAAGATGTTCCAGCTCCACAAGCACCAGCAAGCGAGGTAATAGCATCACCAGCAGTTGAACAACCAACGCCAGTTGCACCTGCTAGTCCAGTTGCACCAACACCACAAGTAGAAATGCCATCACCATCTCCTGTAAATCCAGAAAACATCCCGGCTCAACCTGGAACAACAGTTGAAAAGGACGTTGATTTTACTGCTGATAAAGAAGCCTTTTTAAAAGCTTGTGAAAATATGTTTGATGCTCTTGTAGCCAAATTCAATAAATAAACTGTAGGTAATAAAACCTGCTTTTTTTTATATAATATAGTATGAAAGAAACGATAAAATATTATTATAATATTGAAGTAGATGAAATAGAGGAACAAGACGGAAAGTATCACTTTTTATTTAACCAGAAAGATTACTTCTTTGTTGTATATAACCGAAATATCGAAGAATTAGATGACGTCATTTCTTGCAGTAAAACTATGAAAGAGAGAAATATTGACTGTCACGACATCATCTTAAACAGTCAAGGCGAGGTTTTAACCAAAATTGAAGATTACTATTACATTTTATTGAGTGTTCAAAATAGTTTAGAACAGTATGATATAGTAGATATATGTGAAATAAACAAAAAAATCAGCCTAAATACTACTTCTAGTAATATTTATCGAAATAACTGGGGACATCTGTGGAGTGAGAAGATTGATTATTTTGAGTATCAAATAAGAGAGCTAGGGTTAAATAAACTCATTGTTGGAGACTCATTCAGTTATTATATAGGACTTGCCGAAAACGCCATAAGCTATGTTAATAATACTAATAAAAATCTGCAAAGAACCATCATGGATCGAATAGTAATATCACACAGAAGAATTTATTATCCCAACATAAAACTTAATTATTTAAACCCATTATCATTCGTTTTTGATTTAGAAGTTAGAGATATAGCTGGTTATTTAAAATCAATGTTTTTTAAACAAGATTTAGATCAAGTAATGATTGAATTAGAAACTTATTTAAAAACAACAAAGTTATCGTTATACGGTTATCAAATGTTTTTTGCAAGACTTCTATATCCTTCTTACTATTTTGATATATATGAAAAAATTATGAATAAAGATGAAACCGAAGAAGCACTAATTCCCATAATTTCTAAAGTAGAAGAGTATGAAAAGTTTTTAAAAAAAGCATATTTTGCAATTTCAAAATATGCTCCTATCGAAAAAATATCTTGGCTTATAGATTAACGTTTATAACGCCTTCAATCTCGGGAATTTCGCTTTGAAAATAGGATAAAAGGTTATTGTTAAGCGTTATGTCAATACCAATACAATCGCTACAAGCTCCAGATAAACGAACATAAACATATTTATCTTCATATTTAATAAACGTTATATCTCCGCCGTCCATATTAATATAAGGTCTCATTTGTTCAATCATTTCTTTTATTTTTTCTTCCATAAACATTCACTAACTTAAGTATAAATGAATAAACTTGTGAAGTAAAGAATAATTTGATATACTTTCTATATCGAGGTGGCGGATGTGTCAGATTATAAAAAAGGTGATATTATAAAAGGCCAAGTATCGGGTATTACACGCTATGGAATATTTGTTCATGTTGATTTATCCTATGATGGTTTAATTCATATATCAGAAATATCGAGTGAATTTGTAAGCAATATCGAAGATTTTGTTTCAATGGGAGAAATTATCTATTGCGAAGTATTGGAAGTTGATGAATCTAGTTCTCATTTAAAATTGTCAATTAAAAATATAAATTACAAATCTGAAACTGAACCGAATACTATTGAAGAAACTAGACTTGGATTTCTACCTCTTAAAAATGCTTTGCCAGGATGGATTGAAGATAAATTAAAAGAATACAACAAAACAGAGTAGTACTTAATTCTGTTAATAGATTGCTTACTGATACCAAAGAAGTACAATAATTCTATCTTTATGTTTTATAATGATGCAAAAACGGTTTGTAAAAAACCGTTTTCTATTGTTACTCGAAAAGTTCGAGTTAGATATCAATTTGGTGCCCAAGGCCGGACTTGAACCGGCACGAGTTATTACACTCGCAGGATTTTAAGTCCTGTGCGTCTACCTATTCCGCCACTTGGGCAGGCACTGTCTTAAATCTTTAAGACTCTTTCATTATAATATGATTTATATAGAAATTCAAGTATTTTAAGGAATTTTTTTTCTAAAAATTATATTGTGTAAAATAAAATATTAAATTCTCGATTCTAAAGATTTAGAGAATTTAGTTTTG